>JAOADN010000023.1 GCA_026417295.1 Paracoccaceae bacterium | reverse complement strand
GCTCCAGACCACATTCCGCACTCAACGGCCTGTCCCCCCTCGAAAGGGTGAATGACCTCGTGAGAAACCACACCTAGGGCCCTCATGACGGCCGATTCGGGGCCCTTCCGGCCTGCGCCGGGCAGGCCTGCCCATGCCGTCCGCAAGGGCCTGGCCACGGGCCATGTCGCCAACATCTTGAAATGGCGTCTTTCTTCATGCCGGCCGCGCCCCGCGCCCGAGATGGAATTTTTCAATTGCCCTTTTCCGTAAATGGAATATCAATTCCATTCTGACGGCGCGGCGCAGGCGCTGCGCGCCGTCCCCGGGGGGCCAATGACCGTATTCGCACTGAACCACATGGCGGCGCCGCGCCTCGACGCGGTCGCCTTTCTCGATCTTGCGCAGCGCCTCGGCTGCATCGGCGTCGAGTTCCGCAACGATCTCGGCCGCCCGCTCTTCGACGGCCGCCCGCCCGAGGCCATCCGCGATGCGGCGGCCGCGCGCGGCCTGCGCATCCTCGCGCTCGCCGAGGTCAAGATGTTCAACGACTGGTCCCCGGCGAAGGCCGACGAGGCCCTGGCGCTCATGAAGATCGCCGTCGCCTGCGGGGCCGAGGCCGTCAGCCTGATCCCCCGCAACGACAACCGGGGGATGGAGGAAGGCTTCCGCCGGGCGGTCCTGCGCCGGGCGCTGGCCGACCTGAAGCCCATGCTCGAGGATCACGGCCTCGTCGGCATGGTCGAACCCCTCGGCTTCGAGATCTGCGCCCTGCGCCACAAGGCCGAGGCGGTCGAGGCGATCGAGGCGGTGGGCGGCACCGGCCGTTTCCGCCTGGTGCACGACACCTTCCACCATCACCTGGCCGGCGGCGGGCCGATCTTCGCCGCCCATACCGGCATCGTCCATGTCTCGGGCGTCACCGACCCCACCCTTGCGGTCGCCGACATGCGCGACGGCCACCGCGTCCTCGTCGATGCCGATGACCGCCTGGGCAACCTCGCGCAGATCGCGGCGCTGCGCGCAGCGGGCTATCGCGGGCCGGTCTCGTTCGAGCCCTTCGCCGAAAGCGTGCACGCGCTGGCCGATCCCGCCGCCGCGCTCGAGGCATCGATGGAATTCATCCGCGCAGGGCTTGCCGCAGAGGCGGCCTGAAGGCGGAGGGAAAGGCGCCCCGGCCGGGGCGCTCCGGCAGGGAGAAACGGTGCCGCCGGACACCGGTAGTGGAGGAAGACCGACAATGAAAAAGACCCTTCTGATCGCCGGCTTCGCCGGACTGATGGGAACCACCGCGATGGCCGACGGGATCGGCGTCTCGATGGCGCTGTTCGACGACAACTTCCTGACCGTCCTCAGGAACGGCATCCAGGCCCAGGCCGATGCGGCCGGGCTCAAGGTGCAGATCGAGGACGCCCAGAACGACGTCGCCAAGCAGCTCGACCAGATCAACAACTTCATCGCCTCGGGCGTCGACGCGATCATCGTCAACCCGGTCGACACCTCGGCCACCCAGGCGATGACCGACGCGGCCGCCGCTGCCGGCGTTCCGCTCGTCTACGTCAACCGCCAGCCGATCAACGTCGACACGCTGCCCGACAACCAGGCCTTCGTCGCCTCGAACGAGGCCGAGTCCGGCACGCTCGAAACCATCCAGATGTGCGACAACTGGGCGGCCGAGGGCAAGACCGAGGTCAACGTCTACGTCATGCAGGGCGAACTGTCGAACCAGGCCGCCGTGCAGCGCACGCAGGACATCTACGACGTGATCAATGCCGGCAAGTGCAAGGTCAAGATCAACGTCATCGACCAGCAGACCGCGAACTGGTCGCGCGACCAGGCGCAGAACCTGATGACCAACTGGCTCTCGACCGGCAAGCCCTTCGACGGCGTGATCGCCAACAACGACGAGATGGCGATCGGCGCGATCCAGGCGATGAAGGCCGCCGGCATCGACATGAAGTCGGTGCAGGTCGGCGGTGTCGATGCCACGCAGGACGCGCTGGCCGCGATGCAGGCGGGTGATCTCGACGTGACCGTGTTCCAGAACGCCGCGGCCCAGGGCGGCGGCGCGCTGGATGCGGCGGTCAAGCTCGCCAAGGGCGAGGCGGTGGACCAGAAGGTCTACATCCCCTTCGAGCTCGTGACGCCCGAGAACATGGCCAACTACATGCAGAAGAACTGATCGGGGCCTGTTCCCGACATCGGGGGAGGCGGCCACCGCCGCCTCCCCTTCCTGTCCCGCTTCTGGCACCATCGGAAGGGGACGACTCTGCAGCTACGGGGAGGATCGGGCGTGGCAGAAAGTGCGCATGGCGTCGGCGGGCTGAGCTTTGACGCATCCAGGCGATCCTGGCCGAACGAGGTGAACGTGTTCATCGCCCTCGTCGTGCTGATCGTCGTGTTCGAGGTGCTGAACCGCCTGAACGGCGGCAGCTTCCTGTTCAACATGCGCGACAATGTCGATGCCATATTCAACCGTCAGCGGCTCGACATCATGCTGCTGCAGATCGCCATCGTCGGCATCATCTCGATCGGCGTGACGCAGGTCATCATCCTCGGCGGCATCGACCTGTCCTCGGGCTCGGTCGTCGGCGCCACCGCGATGATCACGATGAGCTTCGCCCAGACAGCGATGGTCAACGGCAACCCCAATCCCAAGGCGATCTTCGGCGACTGGGCGATGGACCTGCCCGTCATCGTGCCCATCGCGGTCGGCCTTGCCTGCGGCCTCGTCGCCGGCCTGATCAACGGCATGCTCATCGCCTATACGCGGATCCCGCCCTTCATCGCCACGCTCGGCATGATGGTCTCGGCCCGCGGGGTGTCGAAATGGTGGTCGAACGGCAACCCGATCTCCTTCCCGACCGAGGCCTATGCCAACCTCGCCAACGGCGATCTCCTCGGCCGGCTCACCTTCGGGCTGGTCTCCTGGCCCGGCCAGAACCCCGCCGTGGTGTTCTTCGCCCTGGCCATCCTGTTCCAGCTCATCATGATCTACACCGTCTACGGCAAGCGCTGCTATGCCATCGGCTCGAACGAGGATGCCGCGCGCATGTCGGGCATCAACGTCGCCAGCCACAAGGTGCTGGTCTACACCATCGCCGGGATGCTGGCCGCCGTCGCCGCGATCCTGCTCACCTCGAAGAACCTCACGGCCCAGGCCGGCATGGGCGTGATGTACGAACTCGACGCCATCGCCATGGCCGTGATCGGCGGCGTCTCGCTCTCCGGCGGGCGCGGCTCGATCGTCGGGACCGTCCTCGGGGCGATGATCTTCTCGGTCATCATCTCGGGCTTCACCTCGATCCAGCTCGACGCCTACTACCAGGAGATGGTGAAGGGCGCGATCATCGTCGGCGCCGTCGTTCTCGACCAGTATCGCCAGCGCCGCCGCGCGGCCCGCGCCTGAGGGGGGGGGAAACCATGTCCGACGTCATTCTCAGGACCGAAGGCCTGACCAAGCACTATGGCGGGGTCCATGCGCTCCAGGACGCCAACTTCGAGCTCCGCCGGGGCGAGCACGTCGCCATCATGGGCGACAACGGCGCCGGCAAGTCCACCTTCGTGCGCCAGATCACCGGGGTCGAGCAGCGCACCTCCGGCCGCATCTGGTTCGACGGGCGCGAGGTCGATTTCGCCGGCCCGCTCGAGGCGCGCGAGGCCGGGATCGAGACGGTGTTCCAGAACCTCGCTCTGGCCGACGATCTCGACGTGCCCTCGAACCTCTTCCTCGGGCGCGAGAAATTCTGGCTCCGCCTCGGCCCCTTCTCCATCCTCGACCGCAAGGCGATGCGTGCGGCGACCGAGGCCGCCCTCAAGCGGACGGCGGTCAAGATCCCGAACCTGTCGAACACGATCCGCAACATGTCGGGCGGCCAGCGCCAGTGCGTGGCCATCGCCCGCACGGCGACCTTCGCCTCCAAGCTCATCATCATGGACGAACCCACCGCCGCCCTCGGCGTGCAGGAGACCGCACAGGTCGAGAACATCATCCGCCAGCTCAAGGCGAACGGCGAGCCGCTGATCCTGATCAGCCACAACATGCGCCAGGTCTTCGATCTCGTCGACCGCATCGTCGTCTTCCGCCGCGGGCGCATCGTCGCCAACCTCAACAAGGCCGAGACCTCGGGCGAGGACGTCGTTTCCTACATCACGGGCGCCAAGACGGCGCCGGAATACGAGGGTGCGGCCTGACGGCCGGACCGTTTGAAAGGGGCAGGAAGAAGATGAGTGTCCGATTCGGATTGCTGGGCGCGGGACGCATCGGCAAGGTTCATGCCAGGGCGGTCACGGGCGACCCGGGCGCAAGCCTCGTCGCCGTCGCCGACGCGGTCCCGGCCGCGGCGCAGGCCATCGCCGACCAGTATGGCTGCGCCGTGCGCACGGTCGAGGCGATCCTCGCCGCCGGCGACATCGACGCGGTGGTGATCTGCACGCCCACCGATACCCATGCCGACCTCATCGAACGCTTCGCGCGGGCCGGCAAGGCGGTCTTCTGCGAGAAGCCGATCGACCTCTCGCTCGACCGCGTGAAGGCCTGCCTCAAGGTCGTCCGCGAGACGCGGGCCACCCTCATGGTGGGGTTCAACCGCCGGTTCGACCCCCATTTCCGCGCCGTCCGGGCCGAGATCGACAAGGGCACGATCGGCGCCGTCGAGATGGTCACGATCACCTCGCGCGACCCCGGCCCCCCGCCGATGGACTACATCGCGCGCTCGGGCGGGATCTTCCGCGACATGACGATCCACGACTTCGACATGGCGCGCTTCCTGCTCGGCGAGGATGTGGCGACCGTCACCGCCACGGCCTCGGTCCTCGTCGATCCGGCCATCGGCAAGGCGGGCGACTTCGACAGCGTCAACGTCATCCTGACCACCGCTTCGGGCCGCCAGTGCGTCATCACCAATTCGCGCCGCGCCACCTACGGCTACGACCAGCGGATCGAGGTGCACGGGTCCAGGGGTGCGGTCTCGGCCGAGAACCAGCGCCCCGTGTCGATCGAGGTGGCGACTTCCGCGGGCTATACCCGCCCGCCGCTGCACGACTTCTTCATGACCCGCTACACCGAGGCCTATGCCGCCGAGATCGCGGCCTTCATCGCCACGCTCTCGGGCGGGGGCCCGGCCTCGCCCTCGGGCGAGGACGGCCTCGCCGCGCTGCTGCTGGCCGACTGCGCCGTGAAGTCGGTGGCCGAGGGCCGCACCGTCAGGGTCTCCGAACTGGCCTGACGCCGCCCCTGTGACGCCGCCGTCGCGCGCAGCGGTGATGAGGTTCTTCCTTATCGCCGCTGCGGCAGAACATGCTTTCATCGAAGCAGCCCATCGGCCACAGTCCTGCCGCGCGCGACGGCCGCGGGGCGATTCCCGCGGAGGGACGGCCCGTCGGGGCCGCAGCCCGCCCGCTCGCTGCCGCCGGGGGCGAAGGGAGGGCGGGCCATGGCCGTCGAGCAGACCGAGGTTCTAGTCGTCGGCGGGGGGCAGGCCGGCATCGCGATCAGCGAACATCTCGGGCAGCGCTCGATCGCCCATCTCGTCCTCGAACGCGGCCGCATCGCCGAACGCTGGCGGTCCGAGCGCTGGGATTCCCTCGTCGCCAACGGCCCGGCCTGGCATGACCGCTTCCCCGGCCTCGAATTCGCCGGCGACCCCGACGCCTTCGCCCCGAAGGAGGCCGTCGCCGACTACCTCGTCGACTATGCCCGCCGCATCGGCGCGCCGATCCGCACGGGGGTCGAGGTGAAATCCCTCCGCCGGCTCGAGGGCCGGCCCGGCTTCCGCGCCGAAACCACCGCCGGCCCGATCGAGGCGCAGCATGTCGTGGCAGCGACCGGCCCGTTCCAGAAGCCGCTGATCCCGCCCATCGTCCCCGACGGGGCGGGCCTCGTGCAGATCCATTCAGCGGCCTACCGCAATCCCGCCCAGCTTCCCCCCGGCGCGGTGCTGGTCGTCGGCTGCGGCTCGTCGGGCGCGCAGATCGCCGACGAGCTCCTGCGTGCCGGGCGCCGCGTCTACCTCTCCGTCGGCCCGCACGGCCGGCCGCCCCGCGCCTATCGCGGGCGCGACTTCGTCTGGTGGCTCGGCGTCCTCGGCAAGTGGGACATCGAGGCGCCGCCGACGACCGAACATGTCACCATCGCCGTCAGCGGCGCCTATGGCGGCCAGACCGTCGACTTCCGCCGCTTCGCCCGGCGCGGCATGGTGCTCGTGGGGCGCACGGCGGCGTTCCGCGACGGCATCATGCACTTCGCCCCCGACCTCGCGGCGAACCTCGCCCGGGGCGACGCGGACTATCTCGCCCTTCTCGACGAGGCCGATGCCTGGGCCGCCCGCAACGGCATGGACCTGCCGCCCGAGCCCGCGGCGCGCGTCATCCCGCCCGATCCCGACTGCGTGACCCGCCCCGTCCTCGCCCTCGACCTCGCGGCCGCCGGGGTCACGTCGATCCTCTGGGCGACCGGCTTCGCACTCGACTTCGGCTGGCTCCAGGTCGACGCCTTCCACCCCGACGGCACGCCCCGCCACCAGCGCGGCATCTCCTCCGAACCCGGCGTCTACTTCCTCGGCCTGCCCTGGCAGACGCGCCGCGGCTCGTCCTTCCTCTGGGGCGTCTGGCACGACGCGAAGTTCATCGCCGACCAGATCGGCAAGTGCCGTGCCTACCTCGCCTATTCCCCCGCGCCCCGCCGCGAATCCTCCCCCGCCTCCGCCTGAACGGGATCCCCAGCCATGGCCCATCTCCGCCACCGCAAGTTCAACACCCGCGACACCTATCCCGAGCAGCGCCTCGACAACGACCTCGCCCAGGCCGTCGTCGCCCGCGGCACGACGATCTTCCTGCGCGGCCAGTGCCCGCAGGATCTCGACACCGCGCGCGACATCGCCAGCCACGATCCGGTCGAACAGACCCACAAGGTGATGCAGAACATCCGCCAGCTGATCGAGGAATGCGGCGGCCGTATGGAGCACCTGTGCAAGCTCGTCGTCTACCTCACCGACGTGCGCCACCGCGAGGCGGTCTACCGCACGATGGGCGAGTACATCCGCGGCGTGCACCCCGTCTCGACGGGCGTCGTCGTCACCGCGCTCGCCCGCCCCGGCTGGCTGGTCGAGATCGATGCGACGGCCGTCATCCCGGACTGAAGGCGCCGGGGGTTTTGCACCCCCGGACCCCCGCAGAGTATTTCGGCCAGGATGAAGACCCGCCCTTCCCCTTCATCCTGGCAAAAGTACTCCGGAGGGGTCCGGGGAGGCAGCGCCTCCCCGGCCCGCCGCAAGGAGCCATCCTCACCATGACCTTCTCCCTCGTCGCCCGCTGCGCCACGACCGGCATGACCGGCATCGTCATCTCCTCCTCCTCGCCTGCCGTCGCGGCGCGCTGCGCGCATGTGCGCGCCGGCGTCGGGGCCGTGGCCAGCCAGAACGTCACCGACCCTGCCCTCGGGCCCCTCGTGCTCGACCGCATGGCGGCGGGCGAGGGCGCCGCCCGCGCCGTCGCGGCGGTCATCGACGGCCGCGCCCATGCCCGGTTCCGCCAGATCCTCGCGGTGGATGCGAGGGGCGGCACGGCGATCCATACCGGCGCCGGCGTGCTCGGCCTCTGGGGGCAGGCCGAGGGGCGCGACTGCGCGGCCGGCGGCAACCTCCTTGCCGATCCCGGAGTGCCGGCCGCCATGGTCGCGGCCTTCGCCGCCGCCGGGGGCCCCTTCGGCGACAGGCTGATCGCCGCCCTGCGCGCCGGGCGCGACGCCGGCGGCGAGGCGGGGCCCGTCCATTCGGCCGGCCTCAGGATCGCCCACCGGCTCGACTGGCCCTGGGCCGACCTGCGCTGCGACTGGCTGGACGAGGGCTGCCCGATCGAGGCGGTGGCCCGCGCCTGGGCCGTCTATGCGCCCCAGGCCGAGGACTATGTCCGCCGCGCGCTCGACCCGGCCGCGGCGCCGTCCTACGGCGTGCCCGGCGACGAATAGCCGCCATGCCCCTGCGCTTCAGCCTCCGCCAGCTCGAATACCTCGTGGCCGTGGCCGAGACCGGCACGGTCGCGGGGGCGGCGGCGCGCGCCCGCGTCTCCCCGCCCTCCGTCTCCGCCGCCATCGCCCAGCTCGAGGCCGATCTCGGCCTGCCGCTCTTCGTGCGCCGCCATGCAAGGGGCCTGACGCTCACGCCCGCCGGCCGCGCCATCCTTGCCGATGCACGCGCCGTCCTCGCCGCGGCATCGCGCATCGTCGATCATGCCGGCGAGATCCGCGGCAGCGTCCAGGGCCGGCTGGCCGTGGGCTGCCTCGTCACCTTCGCCAGGACCGTCCTGCCGGCGGTCCGGCGCAGCTTCGTGGACCGCCATCCCGCCGTCGAGTTCAGCCAGGTCGAGCACGACCAGGCCGGCCTCCTCGAGGGCCTGCGCGACGCCGCGATCGACATCGCGCTCACCTACGACCTCGGGCTTCCGGCGGATCTCGACTTCATCCCCCTCGTCACGCTGCCCGCCCATGCGGTCCTGCCCGAGGGCCATCCCCTGGCCGCGCGGGCCGCGCTCGGGCCGGCGGACCTCGCCCCCGAGCCCCTCGTCCTGCTCGACCTGCCGATGAGCGCGGACTATTTCCTGACCTTCTTCGCCGGGTCCGGCCTCACGCCCCGGATCGCCGAGCGCACGCGCGACCTCGATGTCGCGCGCGGCCTCGTCGCCAACGGCTTCGGCTGGTCGATCGCCAATTTCCGCCCGGTGTCGGACCGCGCGCCGGACGGGCGCGGCCTTGCCTTCGTCCCGCTCGCGGGACCGATCCGCCCGATGCGGATGGGCCTGCTTCCCGGCCCCGGCGCGCTGTCGTCGCACAACGTCCGCGCCTTCGCCGACCATTGCCGCGCCGAGATCACGCCGGGCTCGATCCCCGGTCTCCGCGCCCCTGCCCGAGGACCGGACTGAGATGCCAGACACCCGCCGCGATCCCCGCTACGACATCCTCTTCGAACCCGTCCGCATCGGCCCCAAGGTGGCGAAGAACCGCTTCTTCCAGGTGCCCCACTGCAACGGCGGCGGCTACCGCGACCCGTCCGCCGTGGCCGAGATGCGGCGGACCAAGGCCGAGGGCGGCTGGGGCGTGATCTTCACCGAACAGACCGAGATCCACCATTCCTCCGAGATCACCCCCTTCATCGAACAGCGCCTGTGGGACGACCGCGACATCCCCGCGCTCGCCCGCATGGCCGATGCGATGAAGTCGCACGGGGCGCTTGCCGGCATCCAGATGGCCTATTCCGGCATCAACGGGCCGAACTTCTACACCCGCGAGGTGCCGCTCGCCGTCTCGCCCGGCCCGATCCTGACCTTCACGCCCGATCCGGTCCAGGCCCGCGCGATGGACCGCGAGGACATCCGCGACCTGCGCCGCTGGTTCGCCAATGCCTTCCGCCGGGCCCGGGCCGCGGGCTTCGACATCGTCTGCCTCTACGGCGCGCACGGCTTCGGCATCCTCCAGCACTTCCTCAGCCGGGCCACCAACCGCCGGACGGACGAATACGGCGGCAGCCTCGCGAACCGCGGCCGCTTCATCCGCGAACTCGTCGAGGACTGCCGCGAGGCGGTGAAGGGCGAACTGGCCATCTCGCTGCGCCTGTCGCTGCACGAGCCCGGCCCCGAGGGCCTGTCGAATGCCGAACTGCGCGATTTCGTGGCCATGCATGCGGACCTCCCCGACCTGTGGGACTTCGCCCAGGGTTCCTGGCACGCCTGCTCGGGCACCTCGCGTTTCAGCGACGAGGGCGCGCAGGAGGATCTCGTGCGCGGGATGAAGGCGCTGACGCCCCGGCCCGTCGTCGGTGTGGGGCGCTTCACCAGCCCCGACGCGATGGTCCGCCAGATCCGCGAGGGCATCCTCGATCTTGTCGGCGCGGCGCGCCCCTCGATCGCCGATCCCTTCCTGCCGCGCAAGATCGAGGAGGGCCGGATCGAGGACATCCGCGAATGCATCGGCTGCAACATCTGCGTCTCGGGCGACAAGACGGGGGCGCTCAGCCGCTGCACGCAGAACACCGCCTTCATGGAGGAATGGCGCAAGGGCTGGCATCCCGAACGCGCCCGGCCGAAGGGCCCGACCGGGCGCGTGCTCGTCGTCGGTGCCGGCCCGGCCGGCCTCGAGGCCGCGCTCCAGCTCGGGCGGCGCGGCTATCAGGTGACCCTGGCCGAGGCGGGAAGGGTCCTCGGCGGCCGCGTCGCGGCGGAACGCACCCTGCCGGGCCTCGCGGCCTGGGGCAGGGTGGCCGACTACCGCACCGGGCAGATCGCCCCGATGCCCAATGTCGAGGTCTACCGCGAAAGCCGCCTTTCCGCCGAGGACGTGCTCGCCATGGGCTTTCCCCAGGTCGCGGTGGCGACAGGCGCGCGCTGGCGGGCCGACACGGTGGCCCGCTTCCACCTGTCGCCCGTCCCGCAGGAGGGGATCCCCGTCTTCACCCCCGACGACCTGATGGCGGGGCAGGGGCCGGAGGGGGGCTCCGTCATCCTCTATGACGACGATCACTTCTACATGGGCTCGGTCCTGGCCGAGCTGCTCGTCGCGCGGGGCTGCCGGGTGGATTTCGTCACGCCCTCGGCGATGGTCGCGGAATGGTCCGACAACACGCTGGAACAGGGCCTGATCCAGGCCCGTCTGCTGGAAAGGGGCGTCACGCTGCACCTCTCCCACGCGCCGGTCGCCTTCGGGCCGGGCGGCGCGCGGCTCGCCTGCACCTATACCGGGCGTGAACGCGACCTGTCGGGCGAGGCCGTCGTCATGGTCACCTCGCGCCTGCCGGCCTCGCCGCTGTGGGACGAACTGCGGGCGCGGCGGGCGGAATGGGCTGCGGTCGGGATCGCCGCCGTCAGGGCGATCGGCGATGCCGAGGCGCCGGGCCCCATCGCCTGGGCGACCTATGCGGGGCGGCGCTACGCCGAGGAGATGGATGCCGGACCCGCGGGCGACGCGCTGCCCTTCCGGCGCGAGATCGCCGAACTGCTCTAGCCCAAGGCCGGCACGGCGCGGCCGGCGACGGCACGGACGTGAACATAAAGGGAACGAATCCTTTACGGAGTCCTAAGAGCGATTCCAACCCATTGAAATCGCTTGGCCCGAAGGGGTGTCCCATCGTGGGACACTCCCCCCGCGGGTGGCCCTCCGGGGCCGGGCGGCTCAGTCCTTGGCGCGCTCGACGTAGGAATTGTCGTCGGTGTTGATGACGATCCGGGTGCCCGCGCCGATATGGGGCGGCACCATCACCCGCAGGCCGTTCGAGGTCATCGCCGGCTTGTAGCTCGACGAGGCCGTCTGCCCCTTGACCACCGGCTCGGTCTCGGTCACCTCGACGGTGATCTTCTGCGGGTAGGTGATCGCGATCGCCGCGCCCTCGAAGGTCTGCAGGAAGACCCGCATCCCGTCCTGCAGGTAGACCTTGCCCTCGCCCACGACATCGGGGCTCACCGTAACCTGGTCGTAGGTCTCGGGGTTCATGAAGTGGAACCCCTCGCTGTCCTCGTAGAGAAAGTCGTATTCCCGCTCGTCCACCGTCGCCTTCTCGACCTGGTCGGTGGTCTTCCACCTCTCGCTGACCTTCACGCCGTCGGCGATCCGGCGCATGTCGACGCTGGTCGTGGGCGTGCCCTTGCCGGGATGGAAGTTGGTGGCGGACAGGACGACATAGAGCTTGCCGTCCATCTCGACGACGTTGCCCTTGCGCAGCGAAGAGGCGATGACTTTCACGGCTTGGCTTCCTTGCGGTTCGTGTGCGGGCGGCCTATGGCTCGGCCCCGGATCGCCGCCGCACCTAGCCGATTATTCCCCCGACCGCCAGTCCATAGCCATGACACGCACGCCCGACACCCCCTGGTGGTCGCCCGCCCGCCACGCCGACAGGCGCGGGCTGCTGCTCGCCCGCAACCGCATCCGGCATGCGATCGCGGACTGGTTCGCCGCCCGGGGCTTCACCGAGGTCGATCCCGCCGCGCTGGCCGTCAGCCCCGGGAACGAGGCGCACCTGCACGCCTTCGCCACCCAGGCCGTCGGGAACGACGGGCTGCCCCACCGCCGCTACCTGCACACCTCGCCCGAATTCGCCATGAAGAAGCTTCTGGCCGCCGGCGAGACGCGCATCTTCGCCTTCGCCCATGTCTGGCGGAACCGCGAGCGCGGGGCCCTGCACGCCCCCGAATTCACCATGCTCGAATGGTATCGTGCGCATGAGCCCTACGAGGTGCTGATGGAGGACTGCCGCGCCCTCATGTCCATCGCCGCGCGCGAGGCCGGCGCCGCTTTGCTGCGCTTCCGCGACCGCGCCTGCGATCCCGCGGCGCCGCCCGAACGCCTCGCGGTCGCCGATGCCGTGGCCCGTGCCGCCGGCTTCGACCTTCTCGCCACCCTCCGCCCCGACGGCTCGCCCGATCCTGCCGCCCTGCGCGCCGCCCTTGCCCGCGCCGGGGTCCGCACGGCGCCGGGCGACACCTGGTCCGACATGTTCTCGCGCCTTCTCGGCGAAAGGATCGAGCCCGCCCTCGGCACCGGCCGCGCCACCATCCTCGACCGCTACCCCGCCGCCGAGGCGGCGCTCGCCCGCCGTGCCGCCGACGATCCGCGCGTCAGCGAGCGCTTCGAGCTCTACGCCTGCGGGGTGGAACTCGCCAACGGCTTCGGCGAGCTCACGGATGCCGCCGAGCAGCGCCGCCGCTTCGAGGCCGAGATGGACGAGAAGCAGCGCGTGCATGGAGAGCGCTACCCGCTCGACGAGGATTTCCTCCGTGCCCTTTCCGCCATGCCGCCCGCCAGCGGCATCGCCCTCGGCTTCGACCGGCTTGTCATGCTGGCGACGGGCGCCCCGTCCGTCGAGGCCGTCATGTGGTCGCCGGTTCCCTGAGCGTCAGCCGTCCCGGCCGCCGGTGCGCCGTCTGAGGTGCCGCTCGAGCTGGCGCACCAGCAGCGACAGCGAGATCGTCATGGTCAGGTAGAGAAGCGCGACCACGTTGTAGGTCTCGAAATAGCGGAAGTTGCCCGCCGCGATCACCTTGCCCAGCTGCGTGATGTCGCTCACCCCCAGGACCGAGACCAGCGAACTGTCCTTGACCATCGCCACCAGGTCGTTGCCCAGCGGCGGCAGGATGACGCGGAAGGCCTGCGGAAAGACGACGTGGCGAAAGGTCATCCAGCGCGACAGGCCCAGCGACTGCGCGGCCTCGATCTGACCCTTGTCCACCGCCTGCAGGCCGGCGCGGAAGATCTCGGCAAGGAATGCCGAATAGGCGACGGTCAGCGCGATGACCGCCCGCCACAGAAGCGGGAAATCGCGGGCCCGGATCGGGTCAAGGCCCAGCGCCTCGGCCGCCAGGTTCCAGCCCTCGACGGCGACGGGCGCGAAGACGAACGCGATGTAGAGCAGCAGGACCAGGATCGGGATCCCGCGCACGACCTCGATGTAGAACCGCGCCGCCTGCCGCACGGCCAGGTACCGTGACCGGCTGGCCAGCGCCAGGGCCAGCCCGATCGCGCAGGCCGAGACATAGGCGACCAGCGTCACCAGAAGCGTGATCTGCACGCCGAGCATGAGCTTCGCCAGGACGTCGCGGTAAAGCCCGTCCGACAGCACTTCCCAGAACAGCCAGGCCCCGATCGCGCCCAGCGCGACCAGCCACCAGGGAAAGTCATTGTCCTGTCCGGGTGCGGGCTGCATCGGCGCCGCCCCGGCCATTCAAGGCCGGGGCGCTGGTCCGGTCATTCGCCCATCTTGTAGTCGAGGAACCACTTCTTGTTCAGCGCATCCAGCGTCCCGTCCGCCTTCAGGCTGGCGATGGCCGCATTGACCGGCGCCACAAGGTCCGATCCCTTGGGAAAGATGAAGCCGAAGTCCTCGGTCCCCAGGGGCTCGCCGATGATCTTCAGGGCCCCGCCCGAGGCTTCGACATAGCCGTTCGCGGCCGTCGAATCCGAAAGGATCAGGTCCACGTCGCCCGCCTTCAGCGCTTCCAGCCCCGCGCCGAAGGTCTCGAACAGCTTGATGCGCGGGTTGGCCTCGTCCCCGTCCAGCACGTTGTAGACGGCAACGTAGAAGGGCGAGGTGCCGGCCTGCGCGGCGATCAGCAGGTCGGGATTGGCCGCGAAGGACGCCGCGTCGGTGAACCGCGTCTCGTCCCCCCTGACCATCATCAGCATCTCCGAGCGCATGTAGGGATCCGAGAAGTCGACCTTCTCCTTGCGGTCGTCCTTGATCGTGATGCCGGTCATGCCGATGTCGTACTGGCCCTCGCTGACCGCCGGGATCATCGCATCCCAGCTCGTGTTCTCGTATTTCACCTTGGCGTTCAGCCGCCTGGCGATCTCTGCCATCGCGTCGTATTCCCAGCCGATCGCCTTGCCGTCCTTGTCCAGGAACTGCAGCGGCGGATAGGCATTCTCGGTGACGACCGTGATCTCGCGCCCGCCCAGATCGGGCAGGTCCTGTGCGGCGGCCCCGGTCGCGAACAGCGCGGCAAGGCCGGCAAGGGCAAGGCTCAGTTTCATTGGCAGCTCCCACGGATAATCGCTCGGCGAAGGTTAGGGGGGGCGGGCCGGGTTTGTCCAGCCGGGGCGCCGCAGCTGCGCGGCGGCGCGGGGCCGGGCCTGTCATCGGTGCTGCGACCGAATCGTGGCAGACTGGTCCGCGTCTTGGCTGATGTGGAAGGGTCCCCCGCATGAATCCCGCTTTCGTGGCGCCGGCCGTCGCGCTGGCCCTGTCCATCGCCCTGACGGGCGCGCCCAGGGCCGAGGACGCGATCGCGCTTCGCATCATGACCTACAACATCTGGTATGGCGGCGCGCAGGTCAGCCTGGAGCGCACGGTCGCGGCGATCCGCGCGGCCGATGCCGACATCGTCGGCCTGCAGGAGCCCGACGGAATGACGGCCGTCATCGCGGCGCGTGCGGGCTATCCCTATGTGGACCTGCGCCGCCACATCATCAGCCGTGTCCCGCTCTTCGACTCCAAGCTCGGCGAACGCACCGGGACCGGACAGTCCGTCTATTCCCTCGCCGGCCTCGACAGCGATGCGGCCCACGCCTGGGCACTCGTCGCCCCGGGCAAGGTCGTGGCGGTGGCAAATGTCCACCTGACCTCCGATCCCTACGGCCCGAACGCGGCGCAGCAGGCGGCCGGCCCTGACGAGGTTCTGGCCGTCGAGGCAGAAGCCCGGATCCCCGAGGTCGAGGCACTTGCCGCCGCGCTCGAACCCGTGGTGGCCACGGGCGCGCCGGTCTTCGTCACCGGCGACTTCAACTCGCCCTCGGGCCGGGACTGGACCGCGGCCGTCGCCGCCCTCCGGCCCGCGGTGAAGTTCCCCCTGGACTGGCCGGTTCCGGCCCGGATGGAGGCGGCGGGCTTCACCGACAGCTTCCGCGCCGTGCATCCCGATCCGGTCGCCCGGCCGGGCCTGACCTACTCGCCCGGTTTCCCGCACCCGGTCCCGCAGGAGGGCGAGGTCATGGACCGCATCGACTACGTCTGGTCCGCCAATGCCACGCCCACCGGATCGCAGGTGGTGGGCGAGGCGGGCAATCCCGACATCGACATCGCCGTCACGCCCTGGCCGTCGGATCATCGCGCCGTCGTCTCGACCTTCGCCGTCGTTCCGGCCGACGCCCCGGCCCTGATCGCCGTCGAACCGCGTCTGGTCGAGGCAGGTCGATCCTTCCTCGTCCGCGCCAGCAGCCCCGGCCGCGCCGACTGGGGCGCGGTGATCGTGCCGCGCGGTGGAAGCGTCGAGCAGGCCCTCACCGGCGTCGACGGCATCGCTGCCTACTGGCAGTCCGCCTTCGCCTTCTCGACCCATGGGCTCGACCCGGGGCCCTACGACGCGGTCCTGCTTGTCGGCGGGGCCGAGGCCGCCCGCACCCGGTTCTCGGTCGTTCCCGAGGGCGGGCGCGCCTCGATCGAGGTCCTGACCCCCGCAGTCAGGTCCGGCGCGCCGATGACCGTGCGCTGGGCGGGGGCGCCCGGCTTCCGGTTCGACTGGATCGGCGTCTACGCCAGGGGCGACTGGAACCTCTACAACTACCTCGCCTTCGCCTATACCGGCGCCGTGCTCGAAGGCGAGATGACGCTCGGCCCCGACCTCTACTACCAGGTGCTCGAGCCCGGCGAATACGAGGTGCGCCTCATGGCGGACGACCACTACGAGGTGCTTGCGACCGCACCCTTCACGGTGCTGCCGCCCTGAGTGCCGGCCGGCGCGGATTCCACAGCCTCGCCCGACCTCCGTCCCGTTTCGGCCAAACTGGTGTCCTAGGGGCATGATCCGGCTCACGGGAGTTGTGCATGGGCAGGATCTTCCTCTTCGCGTTCGCCCTCGTCCTCGGCGGAACGTTCCTCGCAGTCGATCACTTCCTTGCGGCACGGTCGCCCGACGGCCGCCCCTCGCTGGTCTCGCGCCTTGCCGCACCCTTCGGCGCGCCCCGTCCCGCCCCGGCCGACCCTTCTGCGGTGGCCGAGATCGCCGATCGCGGGACAGTGGGCCGGCTCAGCGACCGGGCCTGCGACACGAAGGCAGGGACCAAGTTCTGCGGCGCCGGCAACTGAGCCCGCCAGGGGGTCAGGCGGTCCGCCGCCCCACCGCGAGAAGCTGGCGTGCCGCTGCCGGCGGGTTCGTGCAGCGCGGCGCCCCCGACGTCCTGGGGGCAAGGGCGACGGTCAGCGCCAGAAGCTGCAGGGCATCGTCCGCCCGCGACACGCCCGCATAGGCCCCCATCGCCTCGGCCGCGGCGCGGACCTCACGGTCCAGAAGCCCTTCTCCGGTCTCAAGCTTCCGGCGGATGACGGGCGCGAAGTACGGGCACAGCTGAACCCCCGCGGCAAAGCCCAGCGCGATGCCGGCGGGCACCGCCGCGAAGGACAGGCCCAGGGTCTGCACCGAACCGAAGCCCCCGACGATGATCCCCGCCCCCGCGCCAAACGCCGTGACTCCGGCAAGACAGGCCTTGTAGACCGGGTCCTCGGGACCGGTCCTTTCCCACCCCGACAGCGGCATGACCCACCTCCCTGGACTGTCGTCACCCCGATCGCCCGAGGCTGCCGGATGCGCCGCCGGTCCGTCAATGCCGCGACGGGCCCCCGATGTCGCTTTTCCCCCCTGACAGGTCGGCCCGGCCTTCCCCGCTTCTGCCCCCTCTGGCACAACGGGCCCCGGACATCGCTTGAGGAGTCGGGGCCATGAAAAGCCATGTGCGCGCGCTTGTGGTCGGTGGCGGGGCCGTCGGGACCGGCATCGCCTACCATCTCGCCAAGGCAGGCTGGGACACGATGCTTCTCGAACGCGACAGCCTGACATCGGGGTCCACCTGGCATGCCGCAGGGCTCCTGCCGCTCTTCAACATGTCCTACGCGACGACCCACATCCACAAGTATTCGGTGGACTTCTACAAGACGCTCCAGGCCGAGACCGGGCTCGACGCCGGCTTCTACGTCGTGGGCAACCTGCGCATGGCCCAGACGCAGGAGCGCATGGACGAATACATGCTCTACTCCACCACGGCCGAGACCTGCGGCGTCTACCACGAATTCCTGACCCCGAAGGAGATCCGCGACCGCTGGCCGCTGGTTCGCACCGATGACCTCGTCGGCGCCCTCTTCCATCCCCAGGACGGCTACATCAACCCCGCCGACGTGACCCAGGCGATGGCCAAGGGCGCCCGCCAGCGCGGGGTCGAGATCGTCCAGAAGGCCCAGGTCGACGCCTACCGCTGGACCGGCAGCGAATGGATCGTCTCGGGGCGCATGATGGTCGAGAAGGGGGGCAACCTCGTTCCCGGCGACGAGACCTTCGAGGTCAGGGCCGAACATGTCGTCACCGCCACCGGCAACCACGCCCAGCGCACCGCCCGGCTTCTGGGCATCAGGATCCCCGCGATCCCGGTCGAACACCAGTACATCGTCACCGAGCCGGACCCCGCGCTCGTCGAATGGCGCAGGTCGAACCCGCAGCACCCGGTGCTGCGCGATGCCGACGCGCACTGGTATGTCCGCGAGGAACGCGGCGGCTGGATCCTCGGCCCCTACGAGAAGGGGGCGCCTGCGCGCTTCCCCTACGAGGTGCCCGACAGCTTCCGCGCCGACCTCTTCCCGCTCGACCTCGAGCGGATCGAGAAGGAATATCTCTCCTTCATCCACCGCATTCCCTCCTCGGAAAGCGTCGGCCTCAAGGACGACTTCAACGGACCGATCTGCTACACGCCCGACGGCAATCCCCTCGTCGGCCCGGCGCCCGGGCTCAGGAACATGTGGCTGGCCGAAGGCTTCTCCTTCGGCATCACGGCGGCGGGCGGCACCGGCCACTACCTCGCCCAGATGATGACCGCCGGCGAGGCCGAGATCGACATGGCCAGCCTCGATCCCCGGCGCTACGGGTCCTGGATGACGACGGAATATGCCGCACGCAAGAACGAGGAATGCTACGCCCACGTCTTCATCCTGCATCACCCCGACGAAGAGCGCGAGGCCTGCCGGCCCCTGCGCACCGCCCCGGTCTACGACCGGCAGAAGGCGCTCGGCGCGCAGTTCGGTCAGGTGAACGGCTGGGAGCGGCCGAACTACTACGGGCCGAAGGACGCGCCCGAGGACTTCGATCACGGCACCCGCAGCTTCCGCCGCGGCGGCTGGTGGGACTACGCGGTCGCCGAGGCCAGGGCCGTGCGCGAGACTGCCGGCCTGATCGACGCCACCGCCTTCACCAAGCACCTCGTGCGCGGGCCGGGGGCGACGGCCTTCCTCGACCGCTTCACCTGCAACCGGCTGCCGAATGTCGGTCGCATCAACCTGACCTATGCCCTCACCGAGGCCGGCACGACGCGGACCGAATACACGATCGTCCGCCTCTCCGAGAACGAATACTACCTCGTCTCCGCCGGGGCGTGGACCGCCTATGACGGCGACTTCCTCGTCAGGTCGGCCCAGGACTTCATGGCGCAGGGCGGCGGCTGGGTGGACATCCACGACGTCACGACCCAGTGGGGCGTCTTCGCGCTGGCCGGCCCGCGAAGCCGCGACATCCTGAAGGAGGTCGTCAGGGACGCCGATCCCGCGACCGTCCTGTCCAACAGGCGCTTCCCCTGGCTCAGCATGCGCCGCATCGAACTCGGCATGGTCCCCGTCCGCGCGATCCGTGTCGCCTACACGGGCGAACTCGGCTGGGAACTCCATCACCCGATCGAGATGCAGCGCCACCTGTGGGACCTGCTTCTGCCCGCGCTGGAACGCCATGGCGGCCGGCTCGTCGGCGCCCGCGCGCAGAACTGGCTCAGGCAGGAGAAATCCTACCGCGCCTTCGGCAGCGAACTCGGCCGCGACGCGACCCCGCTCGAGGCCGCGCTTCCCCGTTTCGTCGACATGTCGAAGGATTTCACCGGCAAGGCGGCGATGGAGCGCACCGGAATCCGCGCCCTGTGCGTGACGCTGCTGATCGACGGCCCGCCCGACAGCGATCCCTGGGGCAGGGAGGCGCTGGTCCTGAACGGCGAGAAGATCGGGCGCCTCACCTCGGGCGGCTACTCCGTCGCCTTCGGCAAGCAGATCGGCATGGGCTACGTGCGCCCCGACCTCGCCGCCCCCGGCACGCGGCTCCAGGTCCGCATGAACCGCCAGCTCTGGGATGCCGTCGTCACCGAGGACAGCCCCTACGACCCCGCGAACGAACGCATCCGCGCCGACGGCTGAAGGGACGGGCCCGCGGGGCCCCGCCCCCTTCATCCTGGCCCAAATACTCCGGGGGGTGCGGGGGGCAGGCCCCCCGCATGCCGGGCCCCGCGTCTCAGCCCGCGCGTGCCGCCAGCCACGCCGCCCAGGCCTCGGGCGAACCGCGGAACACGTTGATGTCCGTCCTGCCGGCGATCCCGGGGACCAGCCCGGTCCCCGTATACTGCCAGAAGGTCCAGTGCTGGCCCTCGTAGCGATCCGAGGGATGCGCGGTCACGGCCCTTAGCCAGAACTCGTGCCGGCCCGGCAGCTTCGACAGCTCCGCCTCCTCCCAGAAGTCGGGCGTCGTGTAGATGATCGCCGCGCGCCCGAAATGGGCCTCGACGATGCGCAGGAACGCCGCTGCCTCGCGCCGGATCTCCGAGGCCGGCCTGCGCTCGGCGCAGGTCGGCGAGAAGGGCGTCCATTCCATGTCCAGGACAGGCGGCAGCGCGCCCGCCGCCCGCGGGACGTGCCGGATGTACCAGCGCGCCTGCTCCGCGCCCGACCGGCAATGATACCAGAAATGGTAGGCCCCCGTCGGCACCCCGGCCGCCCGCGCCGCGCTCCAGTTCGTCGCGAAGGCCGGGTCGACGATGTCGCCGCCCTCGGTGGCCTTGAGGAAGGCGAAGTTCACGCCGTTCGCCCGCGCCGTCCGCCAGTCGATCATCCCCTGCCAGCGCGAGACGTCGATGCCGTGCACGGCATACTGACCCGGATGGCGCCCTTCCCATTCGTGCGGCCTGTCGTCGCCGAAGTTGGCGCGCCGCACCTCCGCGCCGGTCACCGGCCCCGACCCGCTGACGACCGCTTCCTGCCTGCCGCCTCCGCAGGCGGCAAGCAGCAGGACAAGCGCAAGGGAGGGACGCAGTCGCATGCGCCGATCCTGCCGCGCTTTCGCGCGCGCGTCACCCCCCCCGGTCTCACGTATGTCGCCGGCCCCGCTCCGCTCAGTCCGCCACGGCCGCGAACTCGTCCCAGGCGGCCAGCGCATGCGCGGCATACATCAGCGCCGGCCCGCCCCCCATCTGGACGCACATCGCCAGAACGCCCGCCAGTTCTTCGCGCGTCGCCCCCGCCTTCATCAGCGCCTCGACGTGATAGGTGATGCAGGGCTCGCAGCATTGCGCCACGGCGATGCCCAGGGCGACGAACTCGCTTTCCTTGCGGCCGATGGCGCCGCCCTCGGTAGCTGCGGCCGACAGTGCGGCGAAGGCCCTCGACGTCTCCGGCACCAGACGGTTCAGGGCGCGCAGCTCGTTGCGCATGCCCATGCTCTTCTCGCGATAGCTCACTTCGTCCTCCGGCTGTCGTTCCCGCATAAGGATAGCGCGGCCAGCCGGCCCCGGGGAATGATTTCTGTCAACCCGGCGCGGCCACTTGGGCCGCGTCAGCCGAACCGTGCCGGCGACAGCGCCGCCACAAGGTCCGCGTCGGTCCCCCCGGACCGCCCCCCGATCAGGTCCGCGGCCAGCCGGCTCGCCGCCCCGCAGCTCTGGAATCCGTAGCCGCCCTGCCCGGCCAGCCAGAAGAAGCCCGGCACCTGCGGGTCAGGGCCGATCACCGGCGCGCGGTCCGGCGCAAAGGTCCTCAGGCCCGCCCAGCTTGCCAGAAGCCGCGTCACCGGCTCGGTCACGAAGTCCTCGTAACGCGCCAGCCCCTCGGCCAGCACCATGTCGTCGGCCCAGGCGTCGTGCGGCTCCATCGGGTGCTCCTCGGCCGGCGACACGATCAGGGCGCCGGCATCGGGCTTCATGTACCAGGTCTCGCCCGCGCCGAAGACCATGGGCCAGCCGCCGACCGCATGGCCGGCAGGCGCCGGGATGCGGGCCATCGACCGCCGCATCGGCGTGAATCCCAGCGGGCGGGCGCCGGCCATCCGGGCCACCTCGTCGACCCAGGCGCCCGCCGCATTGACGACGATCCTGCCGGTAAGGGCCTCGCGCCCCGTCTCGGCCAGCCAGCCTTCCGCGCCCCGTGTCAGCGCCTTCACCCTTGCGCCGGTAAGGATGCGTGCGCCCCGCCCCCGCGCCTCGCGTGCGAAGCCCTGCACCAGTCGGTCCGTGTCGATGTCCCAGGCATGGTCGGCATGGGCCGCCCGCGCGATCGCTCCGGCACGCAGGATCGGGACCATGGCGCAGGCCTCCGCGGCGCTGACCGGCGTCATCTCCATGGCCTTCGCCTCGGCCTCGAAATGCGGGTCGTCCGGCCCGGCCACCATCAGCAGCCCGCGCGGCGACAGGACATCGCGCCGGCGCAGGTCCTCCTCCGAAGCCAGGGACAGCGCCACCACCGCGGCATTGCCGTAGCGCGGCTCGTACAGCGCGGCGGACCGGCCCGAGGCATGGTGGGCAAGGTGGTCCTCGGCCTCCAGCAGGATCACCTGTCCGAGCTCGGAAAGCCGCGCCGCCGCCGAGACCCCGGCGATCCCGCCGCCGATGATGAGGAAATCGCAGTCCATGGGGCCCTCTCACCACATCCCGTGCGCCGGGAAAAGGGGGGCAGGAACGAAGGGGGCCCCGCGCGCCTGCGGGGCCCCGCCGCCGTCTCCGCCGGCCGCTCAGTTCGGGATCGCGCCCGTGATGCCCTCGACGAAGAAGTTCATCCCCAGAAGGTCGCCGTCCGGCGCGACCTGCCCTTCGGCAAGCCAGGGCGTGCCGTCCTGCTTGTTGATGGGCCCCGTGAAGGGATGATAGGTCCCAGCCGCGATCGCGTCGCGAAGGGCCTCGGCCTCGGCCTTGACCTCGGGCGGGACCGCATCGGTGATCTCGCCGATCTTGACCTCGCCGCCGGCGATCCCCTCCCAGGCATCGGTCTGCGCATAGGTCCCGTCAAGCAGTTCACCGACGCGCTTCACGTAGTAGGGCGCCCAGTTGTCGATGATGGACGAGACGCGTGGCAGCGGCTTGTAGGCCTCCATGTCAGAGGCCTGGCCGAAGCCGACCAGCCCCGGCGTCTTGGCCAGTTCCGCAAGCGGCGCCGTCGAGTCGGTATGCGCGGTGATCACGTCGACGCCCTGATCGATCAGCGCCTTGGCGGCGTCCGCCTCCTTCGCCGGATCGAACCAGGTGAAGGCCCAGACGACCGAAAGCTGGACATCGGGGTTCACCTTCTTCGCATGAAGGTAGTAGCTGTTGATCCCCATGATGACCTCGGGGATCGGGAACGAGGCGATGTAGCCGATCTTGTTCGTCTTGGTCATCCGTCCGGCGATCGTCCCCACGACGGCACGTCCCTCGTAGAACCGCGCATTGTAGGTGGACACGTTGGGATGCTCGCGCTTGTAGCCCGTCGCGTGCTCGAACATCACGTTGGGGAACTTGGCGGCGACGGCGTTCGTCGCATCCATGTAGCCGAACGAGGTCGTGAAGATGATGTTGCAGCCGCCCAGCGCCATCTGGGTCAGCACGCGCTCGGCATCTGCACCCTCCGGCACGCTTTCCTGCCACTGCACCTCGACCTTGTCGCCGTAGGCTTCCTTGACCGCCAGCGCGCCCTGGTGGTGCTGGAACGTCCAGCCACCGTCTCCGATCGGGCCCACATAGACGAAGCAGGCCTTGACGTGGTCCATTCCGGCCGCGGCAGAGGCGGCGGCCGTCGCCATCAGGCCCAGCCCCGCGGCGGCCGTCGCAAGCAGCGTTCTTCTCAGCATTCACGTTCTCCCGTTGGTGGGGGCGGCAGCCGCCCCGGTTGGTTGTTGGCCGCGTTCAGCGCGCGGCATGGAAGTTCTGGCCCAGCGCGGCCGGTGCGTTCAGCCCTGCCCGGCCGCGGCCGGAGGACATGAGGACCAGCACCAGGATGGTGACAAGATACGGCGACATCGACAAGTATTCGACCGGGATCGTGCTGCCCGCCGCCTGCAGGTTCAGTTGCAGCACCGTGATCCCGCCGAACAGGTAGGCACCGACCAGCACGCGCCAGGGCTTCCAGCTGGCGAAGACGACGATCGCCAGCGCGATCCAGCCGGCGCCGGCCGTGATCCCGTCCACCCACTGCGGCACCCGCACAAGGCTGATATAGGCGCCGCCGAGGCCTGCCATCGCGCCGCCGAACAGGATGCAGCCAAGCCGGATCCGGTTGACCTTGTAGCCCAGCGCATGGGCCGCATCGTGGCTTTCGCCGACGGCCCGGATGATCAGGCCCGTCCGCGTGCGGGTCAGCACCCACCAGACCGCGGCGACGACAAGCACCGAGCCGTAGACCATCCAGTCGTGGCTGAACAGGATGCGGCCGAGGACCGGGATGTCGGCCAGCGGGCCGAAGGGCACCGGCCCCGTCACCGGCGGCTTGATGCCGTTGTAGCCCTGCCCCATCAGGGCCGAGAGGCCAAGCCCGAACAGGGTCAGCGCCAGCCCCGTCGCCACCTGGTTGGCCAGCAGGAACTGCGTCAGGAAGGCGAAGATCGCGCTCAGGACCGCGCCTCCCAGCGCGCCCCCCGCAAAGCCCGCCAGCGGGCTGCCTGTCCTGACCGCGACGATGAAGCCGCAGATCGCGCCCATGATCATCATCCCCTCGACGCCGAGGTTCAGCACCCCCGCCTTCTCGACGACCAGCTCGCCGATCGCTGCCAGCATGATCGGCACCGCCGCCACCATCAGCGAGGCGACAAGGACGACCGGGTTGATCGCGCCGAAATCCATCACCTTGCCCCCATGGCTGCAAAGCGGATGCGATAGTTCGTCATGACGTCGACGGCCAGCAGGAAGAACAGCAGCATGCCCTGGAAGGCCTGTATGGCCGCCGAGGGCAGGCCCAGGTTCGTCGCCGCCATCTCGCCGCCGATGTAGGTCAGCGCCATGAGCAGGCCCGCGAACAGGATGCCCACCGGGTTGAGCCGCCCCAGGAAGGCCACGATGATCGCCGTGAACCCGTAGCCCACGTTGAAGTCGATCGAGATCTGCCCCGCAGGCCCCGTCACCTCGAACAGCCCCGCGACGCCGGCCAGCGCCCCCGAGACACCCATGCACAGCACGACCAGCCGGTTCGGGCTCACCCCGTGGAAGCGCGCGGCGCGCGGTGCCTGGCCGGCCAGCTTGATCTGGAAGCCCAGCAGGTGCCGCTGCAGCAGGACATGCGCCGCGACCACCACGAAGACCGCCGTCACCACGCCCCAGTGGATGCCGGTTCCGGCGATCAGTTCCGGGTTCGACGCCGCCGGATAGCTCGAGAAGTTGCGGCTGCCCGGGAAGCCGGACCCTTCCGGGTTGCGCAGGAAGTTGGTCGAGGCCATCGCCAGGATCGTCTGGGCGACATAGACGAGCATCAGCGAGACGAGGATCTCGTTGGTGTTGAACCGCGTCTTCAGGATCGCCGGTATCATCGCCCAGATCCACCCGCCGAACAGGCCCGCCAGGATCATCACCGGAAAGATCAGCCGGTTCTCGGTGGGAAAGACGGCCAGCCCGACCGCCGCGCCGAAGATCGCGCCCATGATGTACTGGCCCTCAGCGCCGATGTTCCAGATTCCGGCGCGGAAGCCCAGCGACAGGCCCACCGCGATCAGGATCAGCGGTCCCGCCTTCACCAGAAGCTGGCCCCGCAGGTACCAGGCGAATTCGCCGAAGAGCGGGACCCAGAAGATCGTGCGCACCACCTCGAACGGATTCTTGCCGAGGATCGCGAACATGACCCCGCCGGCGACCATCGTCAGGGCGACGGCGACGACGGGCGTGGCGTAAAGCCAGAACCGCGAAGGGTTCGGCCGCTTCTCAAGTGCCAGCATGGCCCGCCTCCGACTGGACGATCTCGTGGGTGTGGTGGACGTCGGCGCTGTGCATCCCGTGGGCGCCGCCCAGCATCATGCCGATGCGGTCCAGCGTCAGCCCCTCGGTCGGCACGGGCGCAGTGAGCCGCCCCTCGTTCAGCGCCGCGAAACGGTCGGCCACCTCCAGCAGTTCGTCGATGTCCTGGCTGATGACGACGACCGCCGCCCCCGCCGCGGCCCGGTCCAGCAGCGCCTGCCGGATGAAGGCCGCCGCTGCCGCATCGACCCCCCAGGTCGGCTGGTTGACGACGATGACGTCCGGCGCCTGCAGGATCTCGCGCCCGATGACGAACTTCTGGAGGTTGCCGCCCGACAGGGCGCGCGCCGCCGTGCGCGTGCCCGGGGTCCTCACGTCGAAGGTCCGGATGATCTCCTGCGCAAAGCTCTCGGCCGCCCGCCAGTCCACGAAGCCCCGCCGTGTCAGCCCCTTCCGCGTGGCCCCGGTCAGAAGCGCGTTCTCGGTCAGGCTCATGTCCGGGCAGGCCGCATGGCCCAGCCGCTCCTCGGGCCCGGTCACCAGGCCGGCGCGGCGCCGGGCATCCGGGCCCAGGTCCCCAACCGGCGCACCGTTCAGCATCACCGAATCCGGCCGCCCCCTCAATTCGCCCGACAGGGCCAGCATCAGCTCGTCCTGACCGTTCCCCGCCACGCCGCCGATCCCCAGGATCTCGCCCTGACGGACCTCGAAGGACACGTCCTTCAGCGCCGTGCCGAAGGCCGAGGGCGAGGCCGCGTCAAGCCCCCTGACCGCCAGTCGCAGCGGCCCCGGGGCCTTCGCCTTGCGGGCGGGCGCATTCAGCGTCGCGCCCACCATCATCTCGGCCAGCTCGCGCGCCGTCTTCTCGCGCGGGGTGCAGCTGGCCACCACCCGGCCCCGGCGCAGGATGGTCGCGCCGTCGCACAGGCTGCGGATCTCTTCCAGCTTGTGGCTGATGTAGAGGATCGAGGTTCCCTCTCCGGCAAGCTGGCGCAGCGTGCCGAACAGGATCTGCACCTCCTGCGGGGTCAGCACGCTCGTCGGCTCGTCCATGATCAGAAGCTTCGGGTCCTGCAGGAGGCAGCGGATGATCTCCACCCGCTGGCGCTCGCCCGCCGACAGGTCGCCCACCAGTCGCCCGGGGTCGAGCGGCAGGCCGTATCCCTCGCTCACCGCCCGGATCCGGGCCGCGAGTTCGCGCATCGGCGGCGGGTCGTCCATGCCCAGCGCCACGTTCTCGGCCACGTTCAGCGCCTCGAACAGGCTGAAATGCTGGAACACCATGGCCACGCCCGCCGCCCGGGCCTCGCGCGGGGCCTGCGGCGCAAAGTCCTGCCCGCGCATCCGCATCCGCCCGGCATCGGGGCGCACCAGTCCGTAGATCATCTTGACCAGCGTCGACTTGCCCGCGCCGTTCTCGCCCAGAAGGGCATGTACCCGGCCCGCGCCGATGGCGAAGGACACGTCCTCGTTCGCCTTCACGCCGGGATAGGTCTTCGAGATGCCCTCGACCGACAGAAGGACGTCGCTGCCCTCTCCGCTCATGATGCGCGCTCCTCCGCCCCCTCGTCCCCCGATGCCACCGCGACGGCCTGTCCCGCCAGCAGCGCCGCCGCCACACCCACGGCGATCGCCTGCGGATGCTTGCCCAGCGCCGGCATGCCGATCGGACAGACGATCCGCGCGATCCGTTCCGGCTCATGTCCCAGCGCCGCCAGACGCGACCGGAACCGGGCCCGCTTGGTGGCCGACCCGATCAGGCCAAGCGATGCGAAGTCCCGCGACAGAAGGGCATGGCAGATCGCCAGGTCCAGCGCATGGCTGAAGGTCAGCACAAGATGCTCCGCCCCGGCCGGCGCAGCCGCGGCCAGCGCCGCAGGATCCGGCGCGATGCGCTGCTCGACGCCAGCCGGGATCCCCGCGGGAAAGCGCGCCGGATCGGTGTCGATCCAGGTCACCTTCAGGTCGGGCAGCGGCGCCAGGACCGCAACGATGGCGCGGCCGACATGTCCCGCCCCCCAGACCCAGACCATCCGCGCGGGCCGTGCCACCGGCTCCACCAGCCAGCCCGCCACGATCCGCGTCGCCGGCCGTTCGCCGCGGTCGCGCGCCCGCGCCAGCAGCCGCGCCACCGGCAGGGGCATCGCCTCCGGCGCCCCCGGCAGGGGCCGCGCCACCACCTCGCCCCGAAGCCCGGCCAGCCGTCCCGCATCCCAGCGCTCGGCGACCAGGGTGACCGCCCCGCCGCAGCACTGGCCCAGCGCCGGGCCCAGCGCCAGACGGATCACCTCGGCATCCCGGCCAGCGGCCAGCATGGCCCGCGCCCGGGCCGCCGCCTCCCATTCCAGCGCCCCGCCGCCGATCGTGCCCGACTGGCCCCCCGCCCAGACATGCATCGCGGCCCCCGCCTCGCGCGGCGCCGATCCCTCGTGCCCGGCCAGGACGACGCGCACCACCTGCCCGGCGGCGGCGATGTCGCGCGCCAGCGCCTCGCGGTCCAGGCTCACGGCGCCTCTCCCCGCGCCCGGGCCACCGCCGCCAGCACGGCCTCCGCCGTCGCCGGCGCGCGCAGGTCGGGATAATGCGGCCCGCAGGCGGCGCAGGCATCCGACAGCGCCATGAAGGCCGAGATCCCCAGCATGAAGGGCGGCTCGCCCACCGCCTTCGACCGGTAGATCGTCTCCTCCCGGTTCTGCCCGTCCCAGAGCGCGACCTCGAAGACGCGCGGCCGGTCCGAACAGGCGGGGATCTTGTAGGTCGAAGGCGCATGCGTCCGCAGGCGCCCGCGCTCGTCCCAGACCAGTTCCTCGGTCGTCAGCCAGCCTGCGCCCTGCACATAGGCGCCCTCGATCTGCCCGCGGTCGATCGCCGGGTTCAGGCTCGCCCCGCAGTCGTGCAGGATGTCGGCGCGCAGGATCCGGTTCTCGCCCGTCAGCGTGTCGATCACCACCTCGCTCACCGCCGCACCATAGGCGAAGTAGTAGAAGGGCCGCCCGCGGCCCGCCATGCGGTCCCATTCCAGCTTCGGCGTCGCATAGAAGCCCGTCGCCGACAGGCTCACGCGCCCGCGGTAGCAGGCGGCCGCCGCCTCGGCGAAGCTCATCTCGGCGCCGCCCACCCGCACCCGGCCGTCGGCAAAGACGACCGCCCCGGCCTCGGCCTGGTGCAGCCGCGCCAGATGCTCGGCCATCCGCGCGCGCACCGCCTCGCAGGCCGCCCGCACCGCCATCCCGTTCAGGTCCGCCCCCGACGAGGCCGCCGTGGCCGAGGTGTTGGGCACCTTCGCCGTGTCCGTCGCCGTGATGCGCACGTCTTCGGCGGCGATGCCGAAGACCGCCGCCGCAACCTGCCCGACCTTGCGGTGCAGGCCCTGGCCCATCTCCGTCCCGCCGTGATTGAGCTGCACCGACCCGTCCTGGTAGACATGGACCAGCGACCCGGCCTGGTTCAGATGGGTCAGGGTGAAGCTGATGCCGAACTTCACCGGGGTCAGCGCGATGCCCCGCTTCAGGACCGGGCTGGCCGCGTTCCAGGCCCGGATCTCCGCCCGCCGCTCTGCGATCCCGCTCGTCTCCTCCAGCCGCGCCGTCAGCGCGTTCAGGATGAAGTCCTCGACGGGCATCCCGTAATGCGTCGCCTGCACCTTCATCCTGGCCGAAATACTCCCGGGGGGTCCGGGGGGCAGGCGGCCCCCCGGCGCGTCGGCGTAGTAGTTGGCCTTCCGCACCGCCAGCGGGTCCATCCCCAGCACATGCGCCGCATGGTCCATCACCCGCTCGATGCCCAGCATCCCCTGCGGCCCGCCGAAGCCGCGGAAGGCGGTGGCGCTCTGCGTGTTGGTGCGCAGCCTGTGGCTCTCGATCCGCATCGCCGGAATGGCATAGGCATTGTCGGCATGCAGCATCGCCCGGTCGCAGACCGGCAGCGAAAGGTCCTGGCTCCAGCCGCAGCGGGCCAGGTGCCGGAACTCGACCCCCAGGATGCGCCCGCCGGCGTCGAACCCGGCACGGTATTCGATGCGGAAGTCGTGCCGCTTGCCGGTGATCGTCATGTCGTCGTCGCGGTCATAGCGCATCCGGCAGGCCCGGCCCGTCGCCCGCGCCATCACCGCGCAGGCCACCGCCAGCGCATTGCCCTGGCTCTCCTTGCCGCCGAATCCGCCGCCCATGCGGCGCATCTCGACGCGGACGGCGCTCATCGCCACGCCCAGCGCCTCGGCCACCTTGTGCTGGATCTCGGTCGGGTGCTGCGTCGAGGCCAGGACATGGACTCCGCCGCCCTCCTGCGGCAGCGCCATCGCCGCCTGGCCCTCGAGGTAGAAGTGCTCCTGTCCGCCCATCTCGATGCGGCCCTCGACGACATGGGCCGCCGCGGCGATTGCCGCAGCCGCGTCGCCGCGGCTCCAGACGACCGGTCCGCCCTCGAAACGCGATCCCGCGGCCAGCGCCTCGTCCACCGTCAGGATGGCCGGGCGCTCCTCGATCTCCATCCGTGCCAGACGCGCCGCCCGGCGCGCCAGAAGATGCGAGGTCGCGGCCACCGCGAAGACCGGCTGGCCCGCGTAATGCACCGTCCCCGTCGCCAGAAGCGGCTCGTCGTGGACCGAGGGCGAGACGTCATTGGCGAAGGGCAGGTCCTGCGCCGTCATCACCGCCACCACGCCGGGCGCGGCGCGCACCGCCGACAGGTCGAGCGCCCGGATCACGCCGTGGGCCACGGGCGAGGTGCCGAAGGCCAGATGCAGCGTTCCGGCCGGCGCCGGCACGTCGTCGACATAGCGGGCCTCGCCGGTGACATGCAGCAGCGCCGAGTCGTGGGGCAGGGGCAGGGCGACGCTCACGGGGCCACCTCCAGCACGTCCGTGGCCACGCCCGCGCCCTCGTGGAAATAGCGCCACAGCATGTTCCCCGCCGCCGTCAGGCGATAGGAGGCGCTGGCCCGCATGTCGGTCAGGGGCGTGAAGTCCTGCGCGAAGGCGGGGATCGCCTCCGCCACCGTCGCCGCGGTCCAGGCCCGCCCCGCAAGCGCCGCCTCGACATGGGCCGCCCGCTTCGGGATGCCCGCCATGCCACCGAAGGCGATGCGCGCCGCGCGCACGCGGCCCGCCTCGACCGTCACGTTGAAGCAGCCGCAGACGGCCGAGATGTCCTGGTCGAACCGCTTCGACAGCTTGTAGCAGCGCAGCGCCGCACAGGCCGCCGGAAAGCTCACCGCCTCGACGAACTCTCCCGGCCGGCGGTCCTGCCGGCGATAATCCAGGAAGAAGGCCTCCAGCGGCATCTGCCGCCGCTCGTCGCCGCGCCGCAGATGCAGCGTCGCGCCCAGCGCGATCAGCGCGGGCGGGCCGTCGCCGATGGGCGATCCGTTGGCGATGTTGCCCCCGATCGTCGCCGCATTGCGGACCTGTTCGGATGCATAGCGGCGCAGCAGGCCGGCAAGCGCCGGCAGCCTGTCCGCCACCGCCGCGCGCAGCCGCGCGATCGTCACCCCTGCGCCGACCCGCAGGATCCCGTCCCTTTCCTCGATGCCCTGCAGCTCGCGCAGCCCGGCCAGGAAGGCGACCTTCGGCAGATCGCGCAGCTCCTTGTTGACCCACAGGCCCACGTCGGTCGCCCCCGCGATCAGCGTCGCATCGGGGTTGTCCAGGTACCAGGCCGCCAGCGCGTCGGCCGTCGCCGGCCGGAAGGCGCGGCCGTCGCCCCGCCCGCTGCCGCCGGCCGACAGGCGGCCGACTGCCTCGCGGTCCGCCTTCATCCACTCCGGCACCGGCGCAGACTCGGCCATCTCCGCCGCCCGCACGATGGGCGCATAGCCCGTGCAGCGGCAGAGGTTCCCCGCCAGCTGGTCGTCGTGGTCGCGCGCGCCGTTCAGGTGCGCGACCGCCATCGTCACCACGAATCCCGGCGTGCAGAATCCGCACTGGCTGCCATGCATCTCCACCATCGCCCGCTGCACCGGATGCAGGCTTCCGTCCGGCCCGGCGATGCCCTCGACGGTGCGCACCGCCTTGCCGTCGAGCTGCGGCAGGTAGAGCAGGCAGGCATTCAGCGCCCGGCTGCCCTCACCGTCGGTCACCATCACGCTGCAGGCACCGCAGTCGCCCTCGTTGCAGCCTTCCTTGGTGCCCGTCAGGCCGCGCTCCTCGCGCAGCCAGTCAAGCAGGCTGCGCAGCGGGTCCGCCCCGCGCAGGCGCACCTCCGCGCCGTTCAGCAGGAACCTGATCTCGTCCATCTCCCTGTCGCGCCTCCCCGGACAGGGAAAGCAAAGCCTGTTTGGCCCCCCGTTTCAACTCGCGCCTTCTGCGGCCGCCTCCGAAAGACCTTAGCGATTCGCAAGACAATGGCCGCCCCGCGTCTGGCCGGCCCGGCGCGGCCGCGATAGGCTTGCCCCATGTCGGCCCCGCGATTCATCCACCTGCGCACGCATACCGAATACTCGCTGCTCGAGGGCGCCCTGCCGCTCGACCGGCTGATCGAGCTCTGCCGGTCCCATCACATGCCGGCGGTCGCCGTCACCGATACCGGCAACATGTTCGCCGCGCTGGAATTCTCGGTTGCGGCAAGGGCGGCCGGGATCCAGCCCGTGATCGGCTGCCTGATGCCGGTGCGGCTCGGCGATCCGGCTCCCGCCGACCGGCCCGCGCCGCCCGCCCATGTCGTGCTGCTCGCCCAGTCCGAGCGCGGCTATCTCAACCTGCTCAAGCTGAACTCGGCCCTATATCTTCACGAGACGCAGGATCATCCCCATGTGACGGCGGCCGACCTTTCCGCCCATGCCGAGGGGCTGATCTGCCTCTCGGGCGGCCCGGACGGCCCGGTGGGCCGGCTTCTCCAGGCCGGGCAGCGCAGCGCCGCCGAGGCCCAGCTCGCGGGCCTCGCGCGCCTCTTTCCCGGCCGCCTCTATGTCGAACTCCAGCGCCATCCCGACGAAGGCGGGCGCACGACGCCTGCCGAACGCGCCACCGAGCGCGGCTTCGTCGAGATGGCCTATGCGATGGATCTGCCGCTCGTCGCTACCAACGACGTGCACTTCGCCGATGCCGGGATGTTCGAGGCGTCCGACGCGCTGCTCTGCATCGCCGACGGCGCCTATGTCGACCAGCAGGAACCGCGCCGCCGGCTGACCCCCGAACACCGGTTCAAGTCCGAGGCGGAGATGGGCATCCTCTTCGCCGACCTGCCCGAGGCCATCGAGAACACGGTCGAGATCGCGCGCCGCTGCGCCTTCATGGTGGAAAAGCGCAAGCCGATCCTGCCCCGCTTCGCCGAGAACGAGGTCGAGGAACTCCGCCGCCAGGCGCGCGAGGGGCTGGCCGCGCGCCTTGCCGTGATCCCCCATGCCGCGCCCGTCGCCGAATACGAACGCCGCCTGGAATTCGAGCTCGGCGTGATCGAGCAGATGGGCTTCCCGGGCTACTTCCTGATCGTCGCCGATTTCATCAAGTGGGCGAAGGCCCGCGACATCCCCGTCGGGCCGGGGCGCGGCTCGGGGGCGGGCTCGCTCGTCGCCTATGCGCTGACGATCACCGATCTCGATCCCCTGCGCTATTCGCTGCTCTTCGAGCGCTTCCTCAATCCCGAGCGGGTGTCGATGCCCGACTTCGACATCGACTTCTGCATGGACCGCCGCGAAGAGGTGATCCGCTACGTCCAGGATCGCTACGGCCGCGACCGGGTGGGCCAGATCATCACCTTCGGCGCGCTGCTCTCCAAGGCGGCGATCCGCGACGTGGGCCGCGTCCTCCAGATGCCCTACGGACAGGTCGACCGCCTCGCCAAGCTCATCCCGGTCGAGGGTGTCAAGCCCGTCTCGATCGAGAAGGCGCTCGCCGACGAACCCCGCCTGCGCGAGGAGGCGCGCCGCGAAGAGGTCGTCCGCCGCCTGCTCGACATCGCCCGCAAGATCGAGGGCCTGCTCAGGAACGCCTCGACCCATGCCGCGGGCGTCGTCATCGGCGACCGCCCCCTCGACGAGCTCGTGCCGCTCTACCGCGACCCCAGGTCCGACATGCCCGCCACCCAGTTCAACATGAAATGGGTCGAGGCGGCGGGCCTGGTGAAGTTCGACTTCCTCGGTCTCAAGACGCTGACGGTGATCCGCAACGCGCTCGACCTTCTCAGGCGGCGCGGGATCGAGATCGACATCAGCCGCATCCCCCTCGACGATCCTGCCACCTTCGATCTCTATGCCAGCGCCCGCACCGTCGCCGTGTTCCAGGTGGAAAGCGCCGGCATGATGGATGCGCTGCGGCGCATGAAGCCCACCTCGATCGAGGACATCGTGGCCCTCGTCGCCCTCTACCGGCCCGGCCCGATGGAGAACATCCCCGCCTATTGCGAGGTCAAGAACGGCCTGCGCCCGCGCGAATCCATACACCCGACCATCGACCCGATCCTCGAGGAGACGCAGGGCATCATCGTCTACCAGGAACAGGTGATGCAGATCGCCCAGGTCATGGCCGGCTATTCCCTCGGTGGCGCCGACCTCCTGCGCCGGGCGATGGGCAAGAAGATCCCCGAGGAAATGGCCAAGGAACGCCCGAAGTTCATCGAGGGCGCCCGCGCCACCCACGGCATCGACGCGAAGAAGGCCGGCGAGGTCTTCGACCTTCTGGAGAAGTTCGCCAACTACGGCTTCAACAAGAGCCACGCCGCGGCCTATGCCGTCGTCAGCTACCAGACCGCCTGGCTCAAGGCCAATCACCCCGTCGAGTTCATGGCGGCCGTCATGAACTGCGACATCCACCTCACCGACAAGCTCGCCGTCTATGCCGACGAGGTGCGCCGCGGGCTCGGGCTCGCCATCGTGCCGCCCTGCGT
>JAOADN010000022.1 GCA_026417295.1 Paracoccaceae bacterium | reverse complement strand
CCGGCAACTGCGCGCTGGAATCGATGGGCTTCAAGCCCTTCGGCTTCGGCGGCGGGCGCGCCGATGTATGGGAGCCCGAGAACGACATCTACTGGGGGTCCGAGGGCGAATGGCTGGCCACCAGCGACAGGCCCGACAGCCGTTACAGCGGCGACCGCGAACTCGCCAATCCGCTCGCCGCGGTCCAGATGGGCCTCATCTACGTCAACCCCGAGGGGCCGGACGGCCGGCCCGACCCGGTCGCCTCGGGCCGCGACATCCGCGTCACCTTCGCGCGGATGGCGATGAACGACGAAGAGACGGTGGCCCTCGTCGCCGGCGGCCACACATTCGGCAAGGCGCATGGCAACGGCCCGGTCTCGGCCGTCGGCCCCGAGCCCGAGGGCGCGCCGATCCATGCGATGGGCCTCGGCTGGCTGTCCAGCCACGGCACCGGCAACGGTCACGACACCATCACCTCCGGCATCGAGGGGGCATGGAAGCCCAATCCCACGACCTGGGACATGGGCTATTTCGACATGCTCTTCGGCTATGAATGGGACCTGGTGAAGTCCCCCGCCGGGGCCCACCAGTGGCGCGCCCGGGACGTGCGGCCCGAACACATGATCCCCGACGCCCACGACCCGACGAAGAAGTATCCCCCGATGATGACGACGGCGGACCTCGCGATGCGGTTCGACCCGATCTACGAGCCGATCTCGCGGCGCTTCCACAAGGATCCGGCCGCCTTCGCCGATGCCTTCGCGCGCGCCTGGTTCAAGCTGACGCACCGCGACATGGGGCCGAAGGTGCGCTATCTCGGGCCCGAGGTTCCGGCCGAGGACCTGATCTGGCAGGATCCGGTGCCGCCGGTCGATCATCCGCTCGTGGACGCGGCCGACATCGACGCGCTCAAGGCGCAGGTCCTGGCCACCGGCCTTTCGCCGGCCGATCTCGTCTTCGTCGCCTGGGCCTCGGCCTCCACCTTCCGCGGCTCGGACAAGCGCGGCGGGGCGAACGGGGCGCGCATCCGGCTCGCCCCGCAGAAGGACTGGCCGGTCAACGATCCCGCCCGCCTCGCCCGCGTGCTCTCGACGCTCGAATCGGTTCGGGCGGCCTTCAACGCCGGGGCGGCCGGCGGCCGGCGCGTCTCGCTCGCCGACCTCATCGTCATCGGCGGTGCGGCCGGGGTCGAGGCGGCGGCGAAGCTCGGCGGGCATGACGTCACCGTGCCGGTGGCGCCCGGCCGGACCGATGCGCGCCAGGACCAGACGGATGTCGAAAGCTTCGCGGTCCTCGAACCCGTGGCCGACGGCTTCCGCAACTGGCAGGCCGCGCCCCAGACCCTCTCGCCCGAGGCGCTGCTCGTCGACCGGGCGCAGCTCCTGACGCTGACCGCGCCCGAGATGACGGTCCTCGTCGGCGGGCTGCGCGCCATCGGGGCCAATTCCGGCGGCTCGCCGCATGGTGTGCTGACGGCGCGGCCGGGGGCGCTGACGAACGACTTCTTCGTCAACCTGCTCGACATGGGCACGGTCTGGTCGCCCCTCTCCGATGAGGAGCTGGCCTTCGAGGGACGCGACCGCGCCACCGGCGCGCCGCGCTGGACGGCGACGCGCGCCGATCTCGTCTTCGGCTCGAACTCGCAGCTCCGCGCCCTGGCCGAGGTCTATGCCCAGGCCGACAACGAGGCGAAGTTCGTGGCCGATTTCGTCGCCGCCTGGACGAAGGTGATGAACCTCGACCGCTTCGACCTGCGCTGAGGGGCGCAGCCAGGCCCGCACCACCGGGACGGCCCCTGCCGGGGCCGTCCCCCTTTTCATTCCGCCGCCGGCGGCGCGGGCGGCGCGGGCGGCCGGCGGCAGGCCGGGGCTTCAGCGCTTGAAATCCATCACGACGAAGTCGTTCACCGCATAGAGATAGCAGTCCTGGTTGCCGTTCCCGGTCTTGCAGTCGTTCATCGCCAGGGTGATCGCGTCCTGCACCGTGTCGGCGCCCTTCCAGCTCCAGAAGCCGCCGTCCGAGACGGCCAGCGCCTTGGGGCTGGACTGGAACGCATAGTCGCGCAGCAGCTGGCGGTCGTGCTCGCCCACGAAGGGCACCCGCTCGAAGTCGAAGCGCGCCGGCTCGGGCGCCAGCATGTAGGGCTGGGCCGCCCAGCCGCCCGTCCCGTCCTGCATCGCCATGCCGTTGATCGCCATGATCCGGCAGGGCAGGACGTAGAAGTACTCGCACTGTTCCAGCGCCTGCCGCGCGAGATCGGCGATCGAGGGCGGCGTCGTGCCCCCCTCGGCGGTCCGCAGGCCCCAGTTGCCGTTGGGCGAGGCGGCGAAGACATAGGCCGCGACCTGGCCGGACTTGAACCGCGCCTGCGTGTCGGCCACGAACTTGCGCGTGTCATCGCCGATCCAGGGCAGGCGCGCGACATCGACGGGAACCGTCGTCATCTCGATCACCGGCGCCGCATTGGTCGAATCGGCGCCGGCCGGTGCGGCCGCAATGACGGCAAGCGCCAGGGCGGCCAGGGGCGGCAGGACGAAGGCGGGGATCGGACGCATGATCTTACTCCGGTCGGGTTGCGGATCGGCCGGGAACCGGTCGGCCGGCCGCCAGTCTAGCCGATCCCGCCCGCCCTGTCGCCGGGCCCTGCCCCCGCGGGCTCAGCCGATCAGCGGCGCCCGCCCCCCGTTCACCCCGTCGTAATGCCGCTTCAGCCGCATCAGCGCGATGCGCAGGACGATCTTGCCCGACCGTGCCGACCAGCCCAGCCGGCGCTCGGCCTGTTCGAGCCCCTCGAGGAAGCAGCAGCAGCGCAGCGCCATGTCGCCGAGGCCGGGCCCGAGCTCGCGCAGCGCCGCCGCCACGCGCTCGCGCGCGCTCGAGGACCCGGCATCGGGCCGCCCGCCGGCAAAGTCGCCGCGGTCACCCCCGGTCAGGAACCGCTCCCAGTTCTGGGCAACCCGCGGCCCGATCTGGGCAAGCTCGAAATCCTCGCGCAGCCGCTCGCCCGCCGCCACCAGCTCGGGCGAAAGGAAGGGCCGCCCCTCGCGGTCGCGGTGGCGTGCCAGCGCGGTCAGCGGGCTTTCCGCGATGTTGAAGCGCATCCGCCGCGGGCGCGGCGCCTCGTCCACCTCGCGCTCCTCCCAGTCGCGGTGCTGCTCGGCGAAGGCCGCCTCCGCCTCGCCGCCCCCGGCCTCCTCGCAGAGCATCCGGCGCAGCGCCGCCCGGCCGGCGCTGGTCGCCACATGGGTCGTCACCCGGCCACGGTGGCTGACCGCGATCCAGTCGCGCATCGCCAGGATCTCGGCGACGCTGCGATCGACGACCGCGGTGCGGACATTGGCCTTCATCACCACCGCCCTGTCGAGGCCCGGCGCCACCGCCAGCACCGCCCCCGTCTCGCACAGCCGGCGCAGGGCCCGGCGCACCGCGCGCTCGCTGTCGTCCTCGTCCTGCGCCACGGTTCCGCCCCGCAGTGTCACAGTCATCACGGTCTCCTCTGCCCTTCCGGCCGGGGCGTCCTGCCGCCGGCCCTCCGTCTCCGTCTTCTGCGTCCGCCCCTCGATCGCGCCGAGGAAGCCGTCCACCAGCGGATCGTCCCGCCGCTCCTCGATGCGCCTGACGCGCCGCATGATGGTCGTGGGGTGGCAGCCCTCCGCCCGCGCGAGCTCGCGCATCGAGCGGCGGCCGACGACATGCCGCAGATAGGTCTGCGCCGCCTGCGGCAGCCAGTCCGCCCAGCCCTGGGCCGGATCCCGCATCATCGTCCTGGACGTTCCACCCGTGACCGCATCGGCAGGGCACGCCGGCCGATCGCACGGGGCCGAGATTTCGGCCTATTGGTTACGCGAAAGTTAACTGCGCGATTCAACCTTAAGGAGAATCCTGAAATCAGAATTTCGCCGCGGGAAACGCGGACGGGCCGCATGCGCACCCGACTGTGAAGCCCCGCCGCGCGCGCCTTCAATTCACGCCCCGCGCCGCGCGCAGCCGCGCGCACCCTCGCGGCCGCGCGCGCCATCCCCGGCCTGCCGGTCTTCACCCCTGCGCCCGCCGCGCTCGCGCGCGGCTGCCGGTCGCCTCAGGCGAAGGCGTCGGGCATCGACGCCTTGCGCCGCGCCACGAAATCGCCCAGCGCCTCCTCGACCGCGGGGTCGATCGGCGGCCTGCGGTAATCGGCCAGGAGCTTCGCCACACGCTCGCGCGCCAGGGCCACGGTGTCGCGCCCGCCCTCTTCGGACCAGGTCTCGAAGGGCTTGTAGTCCAGAAGCTCCGAGCGCCAGAACGCATCCCTGAAATTGGCCTGCGTATGGGCGCAGCCGAGGTAATGGCCGCCCGGCCCCACCTCGCGGATCGCGTCCATCGCCTGCCCGTTCGCGCTGACGTCCACGCCGCCCGCAAGGCCGTGCAGCACGCCCAGCTGGTCGGCATCCATGACGAACTTCTCGAAGGACGAGACGAGCCCCCCCTCCAGCCAGCCACAGGCATGCAGCATGAAGTTGACGCCCGACAGCAGGCCCATGTTCAGCGAATTGGCGCTTTCATAGGCGGCCTGCGCATCGGGCAGCTTCGAGCCGCAGAAGGCCCCCGCCGAGCGGTAGGGAATGCCGAGGCGCCGCACCAGCTGCCCCGCCCCGTAGGTGATGAGGCTCGCCTCGGGCGTGCCGAAGGTGGGCGCGCCCGAATTCATGTCGATCGAGGTCACGAAGGCCCCGGCGATCACCGGCGCGCCCGGCCGCACGAGCTGGCTGTAGGCGACCCCGGCCAGGATCTCGGCCAGAACCTGCGTCAGCGTCCCGGCCACCGTGACCGGGGCCATCGCGCCCCCGACGATGAAGGGCGAGACGATCGCCGCCTGGTTGGCCTGCGCATAGACCTCGAGCGCGCCCATCATGATCCCGTCGAAGGTGAGCGGCGAGTTGATGTTGACAAGGCTCGTCATCACCGTCCGCCCGTCGAGGCCGCCGAACAGGATCTCCGACATGGCGACCGAGTCCGCGGCCCGCTCGGGCGCCGTCACCGAGCCCATGTAGGGCTTGTCGCTGAGCGTCATGTGCGCAAACAGCATGTCGAGATGGCGCTTGTTCACGGGCACGTCGGTCGGTTCGCAGACCGTGCCGCCCGAATGGTGCAGCCATTTCGACATGTAGCCGAGCTTCACGAAGCTGCGGAAATCCTCGATCGTCGCATAGCGCCGCCCGTTCTCGTCGCGCACGAAGGGCGGCCCGTAGACCGGCGCAAGGACAAGGTTGCGCCCGCCCACGACGACGCTGCGCTCGGGGTTGCGCGCATGCTGGACGAAGCTCGCCGGCGCCGTGGCGCAGAGCTGCCGCGCCAGGCCGCGGGGGATGCGCACCCGCTCGCCCTCGACCTCCGCGCCTGCCTCCTTCCAGCGCCTGAGCGCCGCGGGATTCTCGACGAAGTTGACGCCGATCTCGGCCAGCACCGTCTCGGCATTGGCCTCGATGATCTCGATGGCCTCGGCGTCCAGCACCTCGAAGTTCGGGACCCTGCGCTCGATGTAGCGCGCGGCCTCGATCCTGACGGCCGTGCGCTCGGCCCGCCGGGCCGCACCCCCGCCGCCCCGCGCGCGCCGTCCTTCCAGAACCTCGGTCATGGCAAGCCTCCGATCCATTCCGCCCCGGTTCTACGCAAAAGCCCCCCCGCCCCCGCGCCCCGGATGCGTCGCTTTGGGTGCGAAAACGACATCCCGGGGGCCGCCGGGCGACACCCCTGCCGGCCCGGGCGCGCCGCCCCGGGCAGCCGGCCGAGAGGGGACAAATCCTGACGAAACGTTAATCCGGAAAATAACCCATTGATTTCATTGTCGCGAAACGGGTGTCCCATCGTGGGACACCCCCTCGGGGGCCCTCCGCCGGCGCCCGCCCCCGCCCTCCGCCCGCCCCCCGCCCGCCCTTGCGCGCCCCGCGCCCCGGCTCTATCGAGCCTGCATGACCCGCGCCCATGACCGCCTCCTCATCATCGACTTCGGCAGCCAGGTGACCCAGCTCATCGCCCGCCGCCTGCGCGAGCTCGGCGTCTACTGCGAGATCCACCCCTTCCAGAAGGTCACCGACGCCTTCCTCGCATCCTTCGCGCCGAAGGCGGTGATCCTCTCGGGCGGCCCGGCCAGCGTCTACTGGCAGGACGCCCCGATGCCGCCCCCCTCGCTCTTCGGCCTCGGCGTGCCGGTCCTCGGCATCTGCTACGGCCAGCAGGTGATGATGCACTGCCTCGGCGGCAAGGTCGAAGGCGGCCAGGGCACGTCCGAGTTCGGACGCGCCCATGTCGCGCCCACGGGCGAGGCCCTGCCGCTGCTCGAGGGCTGGTTCGAGAACGGCCCCGAACAGGTCTGGATGAGCCACGGCGACCACGTGAGCCGCCTTGCGCCCGGCTTCCGCGTCTACGGCACCTCGCCCAACGCGCCCTTCGCCATCACCGCCGATGTGGGCCGGCGCTTCTACGCCGTCCAGTTCCACCCCGAGGTGCACCACACGCCGAAGGGCGCGAAACTCTACGAGAACTTCGTCCGCCTCGCCGGCTTCACCGGCGACTGGACGATGGGCGCCTACCGCGACGAGGCGATCCAGCGGATCCGCGCGCAGGTGGGCGAGGGCCGCGTGATCTGCGGCCTCTCGGGCGGCGTCGATTCCTCGGTCGCGGCGGTTCTCATCCACGAGGCCATCGGCGACCGGCTCACCTGCGTCTTCGTCGACCACGGGCTCCTCAGGCAGAACGAGGCCGAGGAAGTGGTCTCGATGTTCCGCGACCACTACAACATCCCCCTCATCCACGCCGACGAGAGCGACCTCTTCCTCGACGCTCTCGAGGGCGTCTCCGACCCCGAGGAGAAGCGCAAGACCATCGGGCGCCTCTTCATCGACGTCTTCCAGAAGCACGCGGCCGCGGTCGGCGGGGCGGAGTTCCTCGCCCAGGGCACGCTCTATCCCGACGTCATCGAGTCGGTCAGCTTCTCGGGCGGCCCTTCGGTCACGATCAAGAGCCACCACAATGTCGGCGGCCTGCCCCAGAAGATGGGGCTGAAGCTCGTCGAACCCCTGCGCGAGCTTTTCAAGGACGAGGTGCGCGCGCTTGGCCGCGAGCTCGGCCTGCCCGAGCGCTTCATCGGCCGCCACCCCTTCCCGGGCCCCGGCCTCGCCATCCGCTGCCCCGGCGAGATCACCCGCGAAAAGCTCGCGATCCTCAGACAGGCAGATGCCGTCTACATCGACCAGATCAGGAAGCACGGGCTTTACGACGAGATCTGGCAGGCCTTCGCGGCGATCCTGCCGATGAGGACGGTTGGCGTGATGGGCGACGGCCGCACCTACGACTACGCCGTGGCCCTGCGCGCAGTGACGAGCGTGGATGGCATGACCGCCGACTACTATCCCTTCAGCCACGACTTCCTGTCGGAAACCGCGACGCGGATCATCAACGAGGTGAGGGGCATCAACCGCGTCTTCTATGACGTCACTTCGAAGCCCCCGGGCACGATCGAGCTGGAATAGCCGGGGCCTGCCCCCTCGCCTTGGCGCCGCGAAGCTGACAGGATGCGGCTGGCGCAACCCATTGGGGACAGGCGGGATGAAGGCCGTGCGACTGCGCGCCCCGGGCGCGATCGGGATCGAGGACGTTCCCGTGCCGGAGCCGGGCCCTGGCGAGGTCCTCGTGCGCGTCGAGGCGGCCGGGGTCTGCGGCACGGACCGCCACCTCCTCAGGGGCGAGTATCCCTGCACGCCGCCGGTCACGCTCGGGCACGAGTTCGGCGGCATCGTCGTCGCCGCCGGCCCGGGGGCCGGTATCGCCGAGGGCACGCGCGTCTGCTGCGACCCGAACGACTGGTGCGGAAGCTGCGCGATGTGCCGTTCCGGCCGCGTCAACCTCTGTCCGCGGAACGTCGCGACCGGGGTCCACCGCGACGGCGGCTTCGCCGACTACGTCAGCTTTCCCGCGCGCCGCGCCCATGTCCTGCCGCCCGGGCTCGACCCCCGCCGCGGCGCCTTCTGCGAACCCCTTGCCTGCACCCTGCACGGCATGGACATGGCCGCCCTGCGCCCCGGCGAACGGGCCCTGATCCTCGGCGGGGGCGTGATCGGCCAGCTTGCCGCCCGCCTTGCCGCCGCCGCCGGGGCCGAGGTCATGATGCTGACGCGCAGTACGGTCCGGCAGGACCTTGCCCTGCAGGGCGGCGCCCGTCACGCCGCGGCAACCCCTGCGCAGGCCAGGGCTCTCTGGCCGGAGGGGGCCGATGCCGTGCTCGAATGCGCCGGCGTGGCCGAGACCGTGGCCGCGTCCCCAGCCCTCGCCCGCACCGGCGGCCGCGTCGTCGTCATGGGGGTCCTGCCCGGCGGCGTGCAGGTTCCGATCGAGCCCTTCGACCTTCTGCTGCGCGAGATCACGCTCGGCTTCGCCTTCCTCAACCCCTTCACCCAGGCCCGCGCCGTCGCGCTGATCGCCGGCGGTCACGTCGATGTCGGGCCGCTCATCTCGCGCGAGGTCGCACTCGACGACCTGCCCCGCGTGATCGCCTCCGACCCGGCGCCGGGCGAGATCCGCGTCATCGCAAGGCCGCAGGGCACGGGCTGACCAGCCTGCGGCTGAGCGCGATTCCGCCGACCCTGCGGGGGAAATGTGAAAGAGTTTCACATCCGCCCTTGACCGGTGGCCGGGCGATCCCGATCTTCGCCCATGTGAAACGCATTCACATCCCTTCCAAGGAGGAAACGCACCGATGTCCACCTGGTCTGCCACCTACCCGGCCGACGACCGCCTGCGCAGGTCCTGGCTTGGTCGTGCCGAAGACTGGCTCGACGCGCGCGGGCGATGGGCCTGGATCGCCGCCATGGTGGCCGGGTTCGTCGTCTTCTGGCCGATCGGCCTTGCCCTTCTCGCCTACATGATCTGGAGCAAACGGATGTTTTCTGGACCCTGCGGCTGGAGCCGCAACGACCGCCACATGCACCGCAGCCGGATGCAGGCCCAGGCCCGCGCCATGCGGCCCTCGGGCAACACCGCCTTCGACGCCTACAAGGCCGACACGATCGAGAGGCTGGTGCGCGAGCAGGAGGAATTCGAGGCCTTCCTCGCCCGCCTGCGGGCCTCCAAGGACAAGGCCGAATTCGACCAGTATCTCGACGAACGCGCCCGTGCCGCCCGTGAGGCCGGCGCCGCCGACGAGGGGCCGGGCTCCGGCACGTTCGGCCGCGAAGGCGACCGTCCCTCGGCACCCGGACGCTACTGACCCTACCCCTCACGGGGCGATCGCGCGGCCCCTCCCCCGCCGCGCACGCCTTCCTGCGGGCGGCGGCGCCATTCGGCCCGCCGCCCGCTCATTGTCGCGCCGGCGGCGCTGCAGCCCCCGCATGGCGCGCGTCCGCCAACTCCGCACTTGGCGGTTTCATGAAGCGCTGGTAACGTTTCCGTGGTTCCCACGACCGGCTCGCGCCGCAGCATTCCAGGCCCTGCACCGACACGATGCGACACACGCTTCCGATTGCGCCGCAGTTCTATGTGACGGCTCCGCAGCCCTGCCCCTATCTGGACGGCCGGTCCGAGAGGAAGCTCTTCACCGCGCTCCAGGGCGAGAATGCCGAACGACTGAACGACACGCTCAGCAAGCAGGGGTTCCGGCGCAGCCAGAACGTGCTCTACCGGCCGTCCTGCGCGGAATGCACGGCCTGCCTCTCCGCACGCATCCGGGTCGCGGACTTCACCCCTTCCAAGTCGCAGAGGCGGACCCTGCGCCGCAATGCGGGGCTGCGGCGCGTGGCCACCAGCCCCTGGGCGACCGAGACCCAGTACGACCTCTTCCGCCGCTATCTCGACAGCCGCCATGCCGATGGCGGCATGGCCGACATGGACATCTTCGAGTTCGCCGCGATGATCGAGGAAACCCCGGTCAAGAGCCGCGTCGTCGAATACACCGCGGCCTCCGACCAGGGCGACGCCCGGCGCAGCCTCGTCGCCGTCTGCCTGACCGACGTGCTCGATGACGGCCTGTCGATGGTCTATTCCTTCTACGATCCCGACCGCGCCGGCGACAGCCTCGGCACCTACATCATCCTCGATCATGTCGCGATCGCCCGGCGGGCGGGCCTTCCCTACGTCTATCTCGGCTACTGGGTGCCGGGCAGCCGCAAGATGGGATACAAGTCCAACTTCGCCGCGCTCGAGATCTACAAGGGCGGACGCTGGCAGGACATCGGCGATCCGGCGGACCACACCGCCGAGACGCATCCCCTGTCCGTCGATCCCATCGCCGAACAGGTCGCCCGCATCGCGCTGCCCGAGGCGCGCCCCGTCAAGGGCTGAGGCCAGGGGCCGAAGCTTGCCCGCCCGCATCGCCGCAGTCACGCTGGTCGTCCCCGACTACGACGCCGCCATCGCCTTCTATGTGGGCAGGCTTGGCTTCACGCTCATGGCCGACGCGGACCTGGGCGACGGCAGGCGCTGGGTCACCGTCGCGCCCCCGGGCGGCGGGACGGCCCTTCTTCTCGCGCGGGCCGCCGACGACCGCCAGCGCGCCGCCATCGGCAACCAGACCGGCGGGCGGGTCGGCTTCTTCCTCCAGACCGACGATTTCGCCGGCGATCATGCCGCGATGGTCGCTGCCGGCATCCTGTTCGAGGAAGCGCCGCGCACCGAGCCCTACGGCATCGTCGCCGTCTGGCGTGACCCCTTCGGCAACCGCTGGGACCTGATCGGCCCGCCGCGGCAGGGCTGCTGAAGACCGCCCGCCGCTTGCTGCGGCCGGGCGGCCCCGATAGCCTTCCCGCCGTCAACGGGTCGGAGCAGCCAGACATGCGCGCCCTGCGCATCCTCCTCTGGATCGTCGCGGCAGCGGCCCTGCTGGTCGTCGGGGCGCGCCTTGTCTGGCCCCTTCCGTCGCTGGAGGGACGGCCCGCAAGCACGGCGATCGCCGCCTCGGAACAGACGCGGCTGGGCCGGGCCGTCCTTCCGGCGATGGCCGCCCATCCCGGACTGTCGGGAATCCTGCCCCTGATCGACGGGCGCGACGCCTTCGGCGCAAGGGTCACGCTGGCGCGGATGGCCGAGGCGTCGATCGATGCCCAGTACTACATCTGGCAGACCGATGCGACGGGCTACCTCCTGCTCGACGAGCTGCGTGCGGCGGCCGAACGGGGCGTGCGCGTGCGCCTGCTTGTCGATGACAACGGCATCCCGGGCCTCGATTCCGAACTCGCGGCACTCGATGCCCTGCCGCAGATGGAGGTGCGGATCTTCAACCCCTTCGTCCTGCGCGCGCCGCGCCTGGCGAATTACGGCTTCGACTTCCTGCGCCTCAACCGCCGGATGCACAACAAGTCGTTCACGGTTGACGGCGCGGCGACCATCGTCGGCGGTCGCAACATCGGCGACATCTACTTTGCCTACGGATCGGGGGCCTACTACGTCGATTTCGACGTCGCCGCCTTCGGTCAGGCCGCCGCCGATGTCGGACGGGACTTCGACCGCTACTGGGCCAGCGGCTCGGCCTATCCCGCGGGCCTGATCCTTCCCGCCGCGCCCGGCGGGCTCGACAGCCTCGCCGCGGCCGTCGCGGCGGCCCGCAGGGATCCCCTGACCGAGGCCTATGCGCAATGGGTGATCGCCTCGGACGTGCTGGGGAACCTGACGGCGCGCCTGCAGGACTTCGACTGGGTGCCGGCAGGCCTGCTCAGCGACGACCCCGCCAAGGGGCTCGGCCAGGCCGCGCGCGACTCGCTGCTGATCGCCGACATCGCGGACGAGGCCGCGACGGCCGCCGCGTCGATGGATCTCGTCTCGGCCTATTTCGTGCCCGGACCCGACGGGGCGGCGAAACTGGCCGCCCTGGCGCGCCGGGGCGCGCGGGTCCGCATCCTGACCAATGCCTATGCGGCGACCGACGTTCCCGTCGTTCACTCGGCCTATGTCCGGTATCGCGAGCAGCTTCTCGACGCCGGGGTCGAGCTCTTCGAGCTGAAGGAGGATGTCGCGCTGCCGGGGCGGCCGTCGGTCGCCTTCGCGGACGCGGTCATCGGCTCGTCGGGTTCGAGCCTGCATTCCAAGACCTTCGCCGTGGACGGATCGACCATCTTCGTGGGCTCCTTCAACTTCGATGCGCGCTCGGCCTTCCTGAATACCGAGATGGGGCTTCTGATCTCCGACCCACGGCTTGCCCGCGGCCTCGGCGCCTATTTCGACAGCGTGGTTCCGGCCGAAGCCTACCGGGTCGGACGCGACCCCGAAGGGCGGCTGGGCTGGACCTTTACCGACGAGCGGGGCCTCGAGACCACGGTGACGACCGAGCCCGGCACGACCGCGCTGGCGCGCGGGGCGCTGTGGCTGCTCGGCCTTCTGCCCATCGAATGGATGCTGTGACGGCCGCCGGCGGAATGTTGCGGAGGGGGCAACCCTCGGCGCAAGTTTCTTTCGCCCCGCCACGTTCCAGGGACAGAAAATTCCATAATTTGCCGGTTGACGCTCCCTCGACCGGCCCCTAATGTCCGCCCGGCCTCAGCAGGGGACGAGGAACGGATGTCCGGTTTCGTCATTCTTGTAGGACCGTGGCGCATGGGCCGGTGACGGTTGACCATAACGGTTCCCATGCGCCCCCGACTGACCCTCGGGGGCGTTTCGTTTGACGGGGCGGCAAAGGCGGAGAGACAGATGTCGCGGCAGATGACCGGTGCGAAGATGGTGATCCAGGCGCTCAAGGATCAGGGCGTCGATACGGTTTTCGGCTATCCGGGCGGTGCCGTTCTGCCGATCTACGACGAGATCTTCCAGCAGAACGAGATCCGCCACATCCTCGTGCGCCACGAACAGGGCGCCGTCCACATGGCCGAGGGCTATGCCCGCTCCACCGGCCGGCCCGGCGTCGTCCTCGTCACCTCGGGCCCCGGCGCCACCAATGCCGTCACCGGGCTGACCGATGCGCTGATGGATTCGATCCCGATCGTCGTCCTGACCGGGCAGGTGCCCACCTTCATGATCGGAACCGACGGCTTCCAGGAGGCCGACACCGTCGGCATCACGCGCCCCTGCACCAAGCACAACTGGCTGGTGAAGGACACCGACCGCCTGGCCGAGACGATCCACCAGGCCTTCCACATCGCCACGCATGGCCGCCCCGGCCCGGTGCTGATCGACATCCCCAAGGACGTGCAGTTCGCCACCGGCACCTACGTTCCGCCGCGCGAGGCCCGGGTCGATCACTACCAGCCGCGGGTCAGGGGCGACAGGGCGCAGATCGAGCGCCTCGTCGAGATGATCGAGACGGCCGAGCGGCCCGTCTTCTACACCGGCGGCGGGGTGATCAATTCCGGTCCCGCGGCAAGCCAGCTCCTGCGCGAGCTCGTCGATGCGACGGGTTTCCCGATCACCTCGACGCTCATGGGGCTTGGCGCCTATCCGGCCAGCGGCAAGAACTGGATCGGCATGCTCGGCATGCACGGCCTCTACGAGGCGAACCTCGCCATGCACGGCTGCGACGTGATGATCAACGTCGGCGCCCGTTTCGACGACCGCATCCCCGGCCGCATCAAGGACTTCTCGCCGGGGTCGCGCAAGGCCCATATCGACATCGATCCCTCCTCGATCAACAAGGTCATCCATGTCGAGGTCCCGATCCTCGGCGACGTCGCCCATGTCCTCGAGGACGTGCTCAAGCTGTGGAAGGCGCGCGGCAGCAGGGTCAACGGCGAGGCGGTGGCGAAGTGGTGGGCCCAGATCGGCGCCTGGAAGGCCGTGGACTGCCTGCGCTACCGGCCATCGGACAACGCGATCAAGCCGCAATACGCCGTCCAGCGGCTCGAGGCGCTGACCCGCGGGATGAACCGCTACATCACGACCGAGGTCGGCCAGCACCAGATGTGGGCCGCCCAGTTCCTGACCTTCGACGAACCCAACCGCTGGATGACTTCCGGCGGCCTCGGCACGATGGGCTACGGGCTGCCGGCAAGCATCGGCGTGCAGATCGCCCATCCCGACGCGCTGGTCATCAATGTCGCAGGCGAAGCCTCCTGGCTGATGAACATGCAGGAGATGGGCACCGCCGTGCAGTTCCGCGCCCCGGTGAAGCAGTTCATCCTGAACAACGAACGCCTCGGCATGGTGCGCCAGTGGCAGGAGCTATTGCATGGCGAACGCTACAGCCATTCCTGGAGCGAGAGCCTGCCCGATTTCGTCAAGCTCGCCGAGGCCTTCGGGGCCAGGGGCATCCGCTGCGACCGGCCCGCCGACCTTGACGACGCGATCATGGAGATGATCAGCCATGACGGGCCGGTCATCTTCGACTGCCTCGTGGAGAAGCACGAGAACTGCTTCCCGATGATCCCGTCCGGAAAGCCGCACAACGAGATGCTGCTCGGCGAGGCCGAGACCCAGGGCGTGATCGGCGAGAAGGGGGCGGTGCTGGTGTGACGGCGCCGGCCGGGGAGGCGCTGCCTCCCCGGACCCCTCCGGAGTATTTTGGCCAGGATGAAGGACGGACGCGGAATGGCCGCACTGAACATCAAGAAGGGCTCGTCGAGCCACTCCGCCTATGACCTGCGCGACCCGCATGCGCAGGCGGTCGAACGGCATACGCTGGCCGTCATCGTCGACAACGAGGCCGGGGTGCTGGCCCGTGTCATCGGGCTCTTCTCGGGCCGCGGCTACAACATCGACAGCCTGACCGTCGCCGAGACCGACCATGCCGGGCATCTGAGCCGCATCACGGTCGTCACCCGCGGCACGCCCGCGGTGATCGAGCAGATCAAGGCCCAGCTCGGCCGCCTCGTCCAGGTGCGCGAGGTCCACGACCTGACCGTCGAGGGCCCGGCTGTCGAGCGCGAGCTCGCCCTGTTCAAGGTCGCCGGCACCGGCGACAAGCGGATCGAGGCGCTGCGCCTGGCCGAGATCTTCCGCGCCAGCGTCGTCGACTCGACGCTCGAGAGCTTCGTCTTCGAGATCACCGGCACATCCGAGAAGATCGACGCCTTCGCCGATCTGATGCGCCCCCTCGGGCTGCGGGACGTGGCGCGCACCGGCGTGGCGGCGCTGGCGCGCGGGGTCTGAGAGGGGCGGGCCCCCGCGGACGAACGGGGGGCGGCGCCGGGGCCCGCCTGCCGGCCTAGCCCGCGGCCCTGAGCCTGCCGGCGGCGATCGCGGCCTCGAGCTCGGCCTCGTCCACGCCGCCGTCGCCGTTGGTGTCGATGGCCTCGAAGCCGGCCTCGTCGAGCCCGGCATAGGCCGCCTTAAGCTCGGTCAGCGATAGCAGGCCGTTGCCGTCGGCATCCATGTCGGCCAGCGTTCCGGCGGCCAGGACGTAGGCGGCGGGGATGGCGGCAAGGGCAAGTGCTGCTGTCGGGAGTTTCATCTCGTCTCTCCGTTGCGGTTCATCGAACGAGGCGCCGGCATCGCGCCGCCTCGTGAAGCATGACGCAGGGGCCGCCCCGACATTGCCGTCCGCCCGGCGGCGGCGCGGGACCCTGCCGACGCCCCGCCGCTGCTGCGGCAAGGCCCCGCCCATGCCCGGCCTGCCGGCGGGGCAGAGGCGGGCCCCGGCGGATTTCCGCGCCTTGATCCGGACCGGATTCACCCGAAGGTTGTGACGCGGAGGTGCCGATGACCGATGCCAGCGCCCTGACCGACCTCATCCCCGCCCTGACGCGGCTGAGCCGCCGCCTTGCGCCCGACCGGACCGCGGCCGAGGATCTGGCCCAGGAAGCGCTGGTCCGCGTTCTTGCCCGCCTTGCTGCGGGGGGCGATGTGGCGCGCCTCGGGCCCTATCTGATGGAGACGGCGCGCAACCTTGCCCGCCGTCCGGGGCCACGCATGCTGCCGCTCGAGGCGGTTGCCGAGCCGCGGGTGCCGGCGGCGGGTGTGGCGCTCACCGCGCTTGGCGATGTCGCCGGGGCGCTTGCGCGGCTGCCTGCGGTCGAGGCCGCAGCGCTCATCGGCATGGCGGTGCAAGGGCAGAGCTGCACCGCCCTGGCCGCGGCGGCGGACCTGCCGCCCGGCACGGTCCTGTCGCGCGCAGCCCGCGGGCGGGCGCGGCTGCGCGCGGCGCTTGGCCTGCAGGCCGGGACGGCGGTCGCGACGCTTCTCGAGGGGGACTGAGAGGCGAAGGGGCGCCGGCCCCTCGGGCCGACGCCCCCTTCCCCTCTGGCGCCCCCGGTCCGGGAAGCGCGCGCGTGCAGGCCGCCTAGGGCGCGATCAGGCCCTGTTCGCGGGCCGCCTGCAGTTCATCGGCATCGATCTGGCCGTCGCCGTTCACGTCGATCTGCGCGAAGAGCTCGCGCGTCATGTCCGGATAGGCGGCCGTCATCTCCTCGATCGACCAGGTGCCGTTGCCGTCGGTATCGGTCACCACCGTCTGCGCATGGGCCGCGCCGGCAGCAAGGCTCAGCACGGTCAGGACGGCGGTCAGGGTTCTCGTCATCTTCTTCTCCATACCGGCGGGCATCCGTTCACGGCGCCGCCACCGAGCTCAATCTGGGCCGGTGGAAGGCACGCCGCAAGCCGCGCCGTCGGGGGAAATCTGGGATCCGCCTCCCCGTTAGGCAATAACAGGGGCCGGACCCGCCCCCCTTGCAAAGGAAATGGGCCTCCGGCGCCCGTGGATGCCGGAGGCCCGTTGCCCGTGCCTTGCCGCGGATCAGGCCTTCAGCGTGCCTGCGTCCTGCGCGGCCTTCAGCTCCTCGGCGCTGACGCTGCCGTCGGCGTTCGTGTCGACCTTCTTGAAGATTTCTTCGGTCAGATCGGGATAGGCCGCCTTGAGTTCTTCCATCGAGTAGCTGCCATTGCCGTCGACATCCTTGACGTCTACCGCCCAGGCGGGGGACGCGAGGGCGGACATGGCGGCAAGCGACAGAACAACCTTCCTCATGGCTCTTGTCTCCATTTTACGTCATTATATCAACGCCTTACGAGGCGCGATTGCGAGATGGAAGGGGCCGCTGCCAGACGCAAGACCGCCCGCCCCGCACCTCACCGGGATTTGAATCCGGCCGCTAACCGGCGCAGGCCGGGGAAAGAAAATGGGGGGCGGAAACCCGCCCCCCGTCCAGTCTCGCCGCTCAGGCTCGCTTGTTACCGCTCGGTTTCATGCCTGCGGCCTGAACGTCGTCAAGGGCGAGCGCACCCGCCCCGGAAGCCTGCCACCGGCCGGAACCGGAGGCAGTATCCTGTCACGAACACCCGCTCGTCGCGCCGCAGGTGTTGCACTTCATGCAGGTGCCGTTGCGCACCAGCGTGTAGTTGCCGCATTCGCCGCAGGGGTCGCCCTCGTAGCCCTGCAGCTTCGCCCTGGCCCGCGCATCCAGCGCGACCGTGCCCGAGCCCAGTGCCGTTGCGGCGGCCGGTGCCGCGGCCATCGCCGTCTCGGGCACCAGCGTGGCCAGCGCCGCCACCGGGTCGGCCGCGCCCGACAGCGCCACCGCCCCCATCGCGCCGCCCCCGCCCTGGAGCACGACCAGCTCCTGCGGCAGGCGCTTCCTGAGATAGCCCGTCGAGCTGATCTGCTTGAGCACCTCGATCGACTTCGAGGCCGCGCTCTCGCCCACCGGGGCCAGGTTCGGCCGGCCCTCGTCGGACCCGCCGCCGAGATCGTCGAAGGCCGCGCCCTGGGGCTTCACATGGGCAAGGTCGGTGCGGTCGAGATAGCTTATCGCCAGCTCGCGGAAGATGTAGTCGAGGATCGAGGTGGCGTTCTTGATCGAGTCGTTGCCCTGCACCATGCCGGCGGGCTCGAACTTCGTGAAGGTGAAGGCCTCGACGAATTCCTCAAGCGGAACACCGTATTGCAGCCCGACGCTCACGGCGATGGCGAAGTTGTTCATCATCGCCCGGAAGCCCGCGCCTTCCTTGTGCATGTCGATGAAGATCTCGCCGAGCGAGCCGTCCTTGTACTCGCCCGTCCGCAGATAGACCTTGTGGCCGCCGACGATGGCCTTCTGGGTATAGCCCTTGCGCCGCTCCGGCAGCTTCTCGCGGTGAGAGCGCACGATCTCCTTCACGATCACCTTCTCGACGATCTTCTCGGCCAGGACCTGCGCCTTCTCCGGCGGATTGCCCGCCGCCAGCACCTCCTCGGCTTCCTCGTCGTCCCCGACCAGCGCCGCGGCCAGGGGCTGGCTCAGCTTCGAGCCGTCGCGGTAGATGGCGTTGGCCTTCAGCGCCAGCGAATGCGAAAGCTCGTAGGCCCCGAGCACGTCCTCGATCGTCGCCGCATTCGGCATGTTGATCGTCTTCGAGATCGCGCCCGAGATGAAGGACTGCGCTGCCGCCATCATGCGGATGTGGCTTTCCACGCTCAGGAAGCGCCGGCCCGTCTTGCCGCAGGGATTGGCGCAGTCGAAGACGTGGTAGTGCCCGGGCGACAGGTGCGGCGCGCCTTCCAGCGTCATCGTGCCGCAGACATGGTCGTTGGCCGCGTCGATCTGCGCCTTGGTGAAGCCCAGATGCCGCAGAAGGTCGAAGCCCGGATCCGCCAGCTTCTCGGCCGGGATCCCCAGCGTCTCGCGGCAGAACTTCTCGCCCAGCGTGTACTGGTTGAAGACGAAGCGGATGTCGAAGGCCGAGGGCAGCGCCGCCTCGACCCTGGCGATCTCCTCCGGGCCGAAGCCGTGGCCGATCAGCGCCGTGTGGTTGATCCCCGGCGCCTGGCCGAGGCTGCCATGGCCCACGGCATGGGCGACGATCTCGGCGATCTCGGCCGGACCATAGCCCAGCACCTCCAGCGCCGCGGGCACCGAACGGTTGATGATCTTGAAGTAGCCGCCCCCCGCGAGCTTCTTGAACTTCACCAGCGCGAAGTCGGGCTCGATCCCGGTCGTGTCGCAATCCATCACCAGGCCGATCGTGCCGGTCGGCGCGATCACCGTCGCCTGGGCATTGCGATAGCCGTGCCGCTCGCCCAGGGCCAGGGCCTCGTCCCAGCAGGATTTGGCCAGAAGTCCAAGCCCCTCGACCGGGATGTTCGCGTGATCCAGCGGCACGGGCGGGATGTTGACCGCCTCGTATCCCGTGACATTGCCATGCGCCGCGTTGCGGTGATTGCGGATCACCCGCAGCATGTGCCCCTTGTTGCGGGCATAGCCCGGGAAGGGGCCCAGCTCGCCCGCCATCTCGGCGCTCGTCGCATAGGCGACGCCGGTCATGATCGCGCTCAGCGCGCCGCACAGCGCACGGCCCTCGGGCGAGTCGTAGCCGAGGCCCATGTTCATCAGGAGTCCGCCGATATTGGCATAGCCAAGGCCCAGGGTGCGGAAGTCGTAGGACCTCTGCGCGATCTCGCGGCTGGGGAACTGCGCCATCATCACGCTGATCTCCAGCGTGATCGTCCACAGGCGCGTCGCATGGACATAGCCTTCCGCGTCGAAGCGGCCGCCCCGGTAGAAGGTCAGCAGGTTCATCGACGCAAGGTTGCAGGCCGTGTCGTCAAGGAACATGTATTCCGAACAGGGGTTCGATCCGCGGATCGGCCCGTCCTCGGGGCAGGTATGCCAGGCGTTCACCGTGTCGTGGAACTGGATGCCGGGATCCGCGCAGGCCCAGGCGGCATGGCCGATCCGTTCCCACAGGGCCCGCGCCGACACGGTCCGTGCCACCTTGCCGTCGGTGCGCCGGATCAGGTCCCAGTCCCCGTTCTCGCGCACTGCCTTCAGGAAGGCGTCCGTCACCCTAACGGAATTGTTGGAATTCTGCCCCGAGACCGAGGCATAGGCCTCGCCGTCCCAGTCCGTGTCGTAGACCGGGAACTCGATCGAGTCGTGGCCCTGGCGGGCATAGTCGAGCACCCGCTTGATGTAGGTCTCGGGGATGGCGACCTTCTTGGCCGCGCGGATCGCCGCCTTCAGCGCGGCGTTCTTCGCCGGGTCGAAGGCATCCTCGCCGGCGCCGTCCCAGGCGCGGATCGCCGCGAAGATGTCGTTGAGGCGCGCCTCGTGCATCCGCGATCCGGCAACGAGGCTCGCCACCTTCTGCTCCTCGATCACCTTCCAGTCGATGAAGGCCTCGATGTCGGGGTGATCCATGTCGCAGATCACCATCTTCGCCGCGCGCCGCGTCGTCCCGCCCGACTTGATCGCGCCGGCCGCCCGGTCGCCGATCTTGAGGAAGCCCATCAGCCCCGACGACCGGCCGCCGCCCGAAAGCTTCTCGCCCTCGCCGCGCAGCATCGAGAAGTTCGTGCCCGTGCCCGAGCCGTACTTGAACAGGCGCGCCTCGCGGACCCACAGGTCCATGATGCCTCCCTCGTTCACCAGGTCGTCGGCGACCGACTGGATGAAGCAGGCATGGGGCTGGGGATGTTCGTAGGCCGAGTCCGACTTCGTCAGCACCCCGGTCCTGTGATCCACGTAGAAATGCCCCTGGCTCGGCCCGTCGATGCCATAGGCCCAGTGCAGACCGGTGTTGAACCATTGCGGGCTGTTCGGGGCGGCCATCTGGGCGGCCAGCATGAAGCGCATCTCGTCGAAATAGGCCCGCGCATCGGATTCGGCGGTGAAGTAGCCGCCCCTCCAGCCCCAGTAGGTCCAGGCCCCCGCAAGCCGGTCGAAGACCTGCCGGGCCGAGGTTTCGCCGATCAGGCGTTCCTTCTCGGGCAGCGCCGCCAGCGCGGCCTCGTCGGCCACCGAGCGCCACAGGAATTCCGGCACGCCCTTCTCGCGCACCTTCTTCAGCCGCGCCGGCACGCCGGCCTTGCGGAAATACTTCTGCGCCAGAACATCGGCGGCCACCTGGCTCCAGCCGGCGGGCACCTCGACCGAATCGTTGCGGAAGACCACCTTGCCGTCCGGATTGCGGATCTCCGAGGTGGTCAGCACGAATTCGAGTGCGGCATAGGCATCCTTGCCGGCCTCGGTATACTTGCGTTCGATCTTCATCTCTCTGCCCCAAACACGGCGCCCAAGGCGCGATGGTCCACTTGCACGGCCCCTCTCGGGGGGCCTTCCCGTACTCGCTCCGGCGCCATGCGGCAGGGGCACGGGCCTCGACGCCACGGCGTGCCCGTGGCGTTCCGGCCTCATCCTGCCGGCTTGCTGTGGCCTGACTTTCCCCGTCCCGCAGCCCACTACATCTTGTGGTGGCGCTGTCAGCCAGCACAACCTGACGTAGGACCCGCCGGGGGGTCAACATCTTTTTGTGAACGGGATGTGAAAATTCCGGTTGCGCCCGGCGCGGAATCTGTTCCACGCCGCAGGGTCGCGACTCGGCCCCCCGGAACGGCCCGGCGGGCCCGGCCGGAAAGTGCTGGAAAGGCGCTGATTTGGCCTGCGCATCTCAGCCGCCGGCCGAAGGCGCGGGCGGGCGCGGCACGGCGGACGGCGATGTCTGCGGGGGCGCGCGACTGGTGCCTGGCTGCGACAGGTCTGGTGCCGGCATGCCTGCGCTGCGCGCCCGTGACGGGACCGTGACGGGGGCGCCGCGGGGGATCGGGGCCGGTCGGCGGAAGGTCGGGGGCAGGTCCGCGGCGGGTCCTGATTCCCCGCCGCGCGGTCCGGCGCGGAAGGCCGGCTGGTCGGGGCGACAGGATTCGAACCTGCGGCCTACGGTTCCCAAAACCGTCGCGCTACCAGACTGCGCCACGCCCCGTCCGGCGCCCGTCTCTTAGTCAGTCGGGGCCGTCATGGAAAGGCCCCTTGCCGGCCGGTCACGCCCCGCAGGGCCAGAGGGCGGCCGCCGGATCGACCGCCGGATGGCGAAGCTCGGCCCCTTCGCGCAGGCCCAGCCGTCCGGCCACACCGCCCCCGATCTCCAGCACGAACTGGGTCCCCGGCGGCCCCGGCACCGGCGTCAGGTCGCCCGGCGCGGCCATCGCGCGGATGCCGTTCACCCGCCCGTCGGGCCCGATGAAGATCATGTCCAGCGGGATCAGCGTGTTCTTCATCCAGAACGCCACCTCGCCCGGCGCCGGGTAGACGAACAGCATCCCCGCCCCGTCGGGAAGCGAGTCGCGGAACATCAGGCCGCGGGACCTTTCGGCCGGCGTGTCGGCGATCTCGACCCGGAAACGCGCGCCCGGCCCCCCGTCCCAGCGCAGCTCCGCCACGCCCGGCTCGCAGCCCGCCGCCGCCGCCGTCCCGGCCAGCGCCGCCAGCGCCGCCGCCGCCGGCCAGCGCCTCAGCGGGCGGCGCGCAGGGCGGTTTCCCACGGCAGGACCTGGGCGGCCATGCGGCCCCGCTTCCCCTCGATCACGCGCAGGCAGATCGCCTCCCCGGGCCCGAGATCCGCCAGCCCGGACCGGCGCAGCACCTCGACATGGATGAACACGTCCTCCGGCAGGCCGAAGACGTTGGCGAAGCCGAATCCCTTCACCTTGTCGAACCACTTCACCCGCGCCGGCAGCAGCGGCAGCGACTCGAGGTCGGGCCCGGTTCCCTGGTCCAGGTCCTCGATGACGGCGCCGTTCTCCGTCTCGGGCGGCACGATCTCGATCACCTCGACGGCCTGCGCGCCGCGCGCGGTCTGCTGGACGATGACCGTGATCCGCGCCTGATCGGCCACCGAGCTCTGGCCGAAGTTGCGCAGCACGTTCGCATGCAGAAGGATGGCCGCGCCGCCGAGGTCGGACACGATGAAACCGAACCCCTTCGAGGGGTCGAACCATTTCACGCGTCCGGAAATGCGTTGTGCCACTGCCGCAGGCTCCATCATCGCCCGCCGCTCCCCCAGTTCACGTCCCCCGTGCGCATACATCTACAAGGCGACTCCGAATTCAAGCGAAAACACGCGCCAAATCGCCGCCCTGTCATTCGCGCTTCGCGAAGTTCACGGGTAGAGCCGTTGCACATTCCATTCGTCCGTCACGGCGGTGCGGTGCCAGCGAAACCGGTCATGCAGCCTGAACTCGCCGTCCGACCAGAACTCGATCTCGAGCGGCCTGATCCTGAAGCCACCCCAGAACGGAGGGCGCGGCGGGTTCAGGCCGTGGCGTGCCGTAACCGCCGCCACTTCCGCCATCAAGGCCCGACGCGACGTCAAGGGCTGCGATTGGCGCGAGGCCCAGGCCCCGAGCCTGCTCTTCAGCGAGCGCGAGGCGAAATAGGCATCGGCCTGCGGCCCCTCCTCGCGGGTGACCGTGCCGCGCACGCGAATCTGCCGGCGCAGGGATTTCCAGTGCATGACGAAGGCCGCCCTGCCGCTCTGCGCGATCTCGGCCGCCTTCACCGATCCGTAATTCGTGTAGAAGACGAAGGCCCCGTCGGTGCCCGCTCCCTCGACGTCCTTCAGAAGGACCATCCGCACGTTCGGCATCCCGTCCGCGCCTGCGGTGGCAAGCGCGATGGCATTGGGATCGTTCGGCTCCGCCACCTCGGCTTCCGAGAGCCACCGGCGCACGATGCCGAAAGGCTCCTCTCCCTCGAATATACCGCTTCTGTCGGTCATGCGCCATGCTTCCCTTCGTGCAGTCGCGCCCCGGCGCCGCGCCCGGTGGCGCCCTTGATGCACCCCGGGACTTCGCCTAATGCTTCGCCGGCAATACGGGCCGCGCGGGGACGCTTATGGCAAGTCGACTGATGACCGGCAAGCGGGGGCTGATCATGGGCCTCGCCAACGACAAGTCGATCGCCTGGGGCATCGCCAGGGCGTTGGCCGGCGAAGGGGCGGAACTCGCCTTCTCCTACCAGGGAGAGGCCCTGCGCAAGCGTGTCGAGCAGCTTGCCGGCTCGCTCGGCTCGACCGCCTTCTTCGAATGCGCCGTAGCCGACGCGGGCTCGCTCGACGCGCTCTTCGACGGGCTGCGCGCGCTCTGGGGCAGCCTCGACTTCGTGGTCCACGCCATCGGCTTCTCCGACAAGAACGAGCTGCGCGGGCGCTATGTCGACACCTCGCCCGAGAACTTCCGCATGACGATGGACATCTCGGTCTATTCCTTCACCGCCGTCTGCCGGCGCGCCGCGGCGATGATGCCCGCGGGCGGTTCGCTCCTGACGCTGACCTATTACGGGGCCGAGCGGGTGATGCCGCACTACAACGTCATGGGCCTTGCCAAGGCCGCGCTCGAGATCAGCGTGAAATACATCGCCGAAGACCTTGGAAAGGATGGCATAAGGGTGAATGCAATCTCGGCGGGGCCGATCAAGACCCTGGCCGCCAGCGGCATCGGCGACTTCCGCTACATCCTGAAATGGAACGAGCTCAACTCGCCGCTGCGCCGCAACGTCAACCAGGACGAGGTGGGCCGTTCCGCCCTCTACCTGCTGTCCGAGCTCGCCTCCGGCGTGACCGGAGAGATCCACCATGTCGATGCCGGCTACAACGTCGTCGGCATGAAGGCGGTGGACGCGCCCGACATCGATGCCGTGACGGGCCGCAACGGCCGGGACGCGGGCGGATGACGCCGCACCAGATCGCGCTATTCGTCGCCGCGCACTGGGTCGCCATGGTCTCGCCCGGTCCGGCGGTGGTGGCGACGATGCAGCGCGCCTTCGCCCGCGGTCGGGCGGCCACCCTGCCCTATGCCCTGGGCCTCGCCTTCGGCGCCTCGCTCTGGTGCATCTTCGCGCTGGCCGGCCTGACCGTGCTTTTCCATCTCGTGCCGGCGCTCTTCTACGGCCTCAAGATCGTCGGGGCGGCCTACCTGCTCTGGCTCGCCTGGCGCATCTGGCGCGGCGCGGGCGATGCGCTGCCTCCCGCCGCCCCCGGCACCGCGCTGCGACGCGGCTTCCTCGGCGGGGTGGCGCTCAACCTCTCCAATCCCAAGCCCGCGCTCTTCTTCTCGGCCGTGGTCCTGTCGATCTTCCCCGGCGCGCTCACCGGCGGCCAGCAGGCGGCCATCTATGCCCTCGCGCTGGCCAACGAGCTCGCCTTCTACACGCTGCTCACGCTCGTGCTTTCCCTGCCGCGGGTGCGCGGCGTCTATCTCGCGGCCAAGCGCCGGATCGATCGCGTCACGGCCGTCGCGCTGGGCGCGCTGGGCCTGGGCCTCGCCGCGTCCCGCTGAAGGAGCTGCCGATGAAGGACCGTCTGCCGCACGAGAAGGGGTTCCACGTCAGCTGGGACCAGATCCACCGCGATGCCCGGGCGCTGGCCTGGCGGCTCGACGGGCAGGGTCCGGACAACGGCGCCTGGAAGGCCGTCGTCGGCGTCACCCGGGGCGGTCTGGTGCCGGCGGCGGTCGTGGCGCGAGAGCTCGACATCCGCGTGGTCGACACGATCGGGGTGAAGTCCTACGAACACCAGGACCAGTCCGAGGCGCGGGTGATCAAGGCGCCGCAGGCCGATCTGATGGGCGACGGGACCGGGATCCTCGTCGTCGACGACCTCGTCGATACCGGCAAGACGCTCGAGCTCGTCCGCCGCCTCTATCCCAAGGCCCACTTCGCCACCGTCTATGCCAAGCCGCTCGGGCGGCCGATGGTCGATACCTATGTGACCGAAGTCAGCCAGGACACATGGATCTTCTTCCCCTGGGACATGGCGCTGCAATATGTCGAGCCTTTCCGCGGGCGCTGACCCGCACCGCGCCGCCATCCGCAGGTCTGCGCTCGGGCGCTGGCTCCACTGGCTGTTCGGGGCCAGCCTCGTCATCAAGGGGCTGCTCGCCTCGGCCGAGGCGCTGGCCGGCCTCGGGCTCCTGCTCACGCCCAATGACACGATCCTGCGCTTCGTCGCCTGGCTCACCCGGCACGAGATCGCGCAGGATCCGACCGACCCGATGGCCACCTGGATGCGCCACGCGGCCGAGGCCTTTCCCGGCTCGACGCAGCACTTCTATGCGCTCTACCTGATGGGTCACGGCATCCTGAAGCTCGGCATGGTGGTCCTGCTCGCCCGCCGTGTCCGCTGGGCCTATCCGGCCGCCATGGCCGTCCTTGCCGGTTTCGTCGTCTATCAGGTCCACCACGCCCTCGGCGCGCCCTCGCCGGTGCTCGTCGTGCTGTCGCTCTTCGACAGCGCGATGATCCTTCTGGTCTGGCGCGAATGGCGCGAGCTCGTGCGGGCCGGCCACTGGAGGCACACCCCGCCATGACCCTGCCGCTCTCGCCCTTCATTGCCGCGACCGAGGCGCCCCCGGTGATGGAGGCGCGCCGCTGGATCGAGGGCGTCACATTCCCGCCGGACCGTCCGCTCATCAATGTCAGCCAGGCGGCGCCCGTCGACCCCCCGCCCGAGGGCCTGCGCGCCGCCATCGCCCAGGCCGCGCCCAACGATCCCGCGGCGCATCTCTACGGGCCCGTCCTCGGCCTGCCCGACCTGCGCGCCGAGATCGCCCGCCAGTGGTCGCTCGCCTATGGCGGCCAGATCGCACCGTCCGACGTGGCGATCACCCAGGGCTGCAACCAGGCCTTCTGCGCGGTCCTCGCGACCGTCGCCGCGGCGGGCGACGAGGTGCTGCTGCCCACGCCGTGGTACTTCAACCACAAGATGTGGCTCGACATGCAGGGGGTGCGCGCCGTGCCGCTGCCTGCCGGGGCCGATCTCGTGCCCGATCCCGACCATGCCGCCCGCCTGATCGGGCCGCGCACCCGCGCGATCGTCCTCGTCACCCCCAACAATCCCGGCGGCGTCGAGTATCCCGGGCGCATCCTGCGCGCCTTCCTCGAACTGGCGCGCGCCCGCGGCCTCGCCCTCGTCGTCGACGAGACCTACCGCGACTTCGATGCCCGGCCCGGCCCGCCGCACGATCTCTTCGCCGATCCCGACTGGCGCGACAGCTTCGTCCACCTCTACTCCTTCTCGAAGGCCTATCGGCTGACCGGGCACCGCGTCGGCGCCATCGTCGCCGATGCCGCCCGCCTTGCCGAGGTCGAGAAGTTCCTCGACACCGTGGCCATCTGCCCCGGACAGCTCGGCCAGATCGGCGCCCTCTGGGGGATGCGGAACCTCTCGCAATGGGTCGCCGGCGAGCGTGCCGAGATCCTCGCGCGCCGGGCCGCCATCGCCGAGGGCCTGCCGGCGCTTCCCGGCTGGCGGCTTCTGGGATGCGGCGCCTACTTCGCCTATGCCGAACACCCCTTCGCCCTTCCCTCGGCCGAATTCGCGCGCCGCCTCGTCGCCGAAGCCGGCGTCCTGCTGCTGCCGGGCAGCATGTTCACGCCCGCCGACGACCCTTCCGGGGCCCGCCAGGTCCGCATCGCCTTCGCCAATCTCGACCGGGCGGGAATCGCCGCCCTCCTCGACCGGCTCGGCGGGCTCGCGCTGCCCCGGCGCTGAGCCTTGCCCCCTTCCGGCGAAGGCCCTAAACACCCCTGAACCCGAAGGGACGGAGCCAGTCACAGATGTCCACGCCGCTGCGCAGGAAGGGCGGAAGCACCGTCATCTGGATCCTCATGGGGTTCCTCATCTTCGGCCTGGCCGGCTTCGGCATCCGCAACTTCGGCAGCGGGACCGAGGGGATCGCCGCCGTCGGCGACCGCGAGATCACCGCCCGCGACTATGCTGCCGCGCTGCGCCAGGAGATGGATGCGATGTCCGCCCAGATCGGCCAGCCGCTCACCCTGCCGATGGCCCAGATGCTGGGAATCGACACCCAGGTCCGCGCCCGCCTGATCGGCGATGCCGCGCTTGCCGCCGAGGCCGGGCGCATCGGCCTCTCGGTCGGCGATGCCGAGGTCGCCCGCCAGATCACCACCATCTCGGCCTTCCAGAATGCCGAGGGCAAGTTCGACCGCGAGGTCTACCGCCTGCGGCTCGACCGCGAGGGGCTGGGCGAGGCCGAGTTCGAGAGCCGCCTGCGCGACGACATCACCCGCGGCCTCTTCCGCCGCGCCGTCGCCGACGGCGTGGCCGCGCCGCGGGGCTTCGTCGATGCCGTCGTCGCCTACCAGGGCGAGACGCGCGACTTCACGCTGGCCGAACTGCTGCCCTCCGATCTGGCCGAGCCGGTGCCCGCCCCCACCGAGGCCGATCTGAAGGCCTTCTACGAGGCAAACCCCGACACCTTCACGCGACCCGAGACCCGGGTCATCACCTATGTCTGGCTGCGCCCCGAGGACCTCGCCCCCGGCATGGAGGTGGACGATGCCGCCCTCCGTGCCGCCTATGACGCCCGCCGGTCCGAATTCGTCGTCCCCGAACGCCGGCGCGTCGAGCGCATCGTCTTCGGCGACCAGGCCGAGGCCGACGCCGCCAGGGCCCGGCTGGATGCCGGCACCGCCACCTTCGCCGACCTCGCGGCCGAACGCGGGCTCGCCCCCGCCGACATCGATCTCGGCGAGGTCACGCGCGACGATCTCGGCCAGGCCGGCGACACCGTCTTCGGCCTCGCCGCCCCGGGGATCGTCGGCCCGGTGATGACCGACCTCGGGCCCGCGCTCTTCGCGATGAACGCGATCCTGCCGGCCGAGGAGACCCCCTTCGAGGATGTCAGGGACGACCTACTGGCCGAGGCCAGGCTCGAGAAGGCGCGCCGCGCCATCGCCGACCGGCGCCAGGCCATCGAGGACCTGCTCGCCTCGGGCGCCACGCTCGAGGACGCCGCGAGGGAACAGGGGCTCACGCTCGGCACGATCGAATTCAATGACGAGGCCGAGGGCGGCCTTGCCGCCTACAGCGAGTTCCGCGAGGCCGCCGCCGCCGCGAAGACCGAGGATTTCCCCGAACTGCGGCCGCTCCAGGACGGCGGCCTCTTCGCGCTGCGGCTCGACCGCATCGAACCGCCCGCCGTCCTGCCCCTCGATGCCGTCAGGGACAGGGCCGCAGCCGAATGGACCCAGGCCGAGACGCTGAAGCGGCTCAAGGCCCTGGGCGAAGAGCAGAAGGCCGCGCTCGACAACGGCGCGACGCTCGAATCGCTCGGCCTCGTCACCACCCGCCATGCCGGCTTCGCCCGCGGCGGCTACATCGCCGACACGCCGGCCGAGGTCGCCACCGCCGTCTTCGCCACGACAGCCGGGCAGTCGGCCGTGGTCGAGGCCGCCCGCCGCGTCTTCGTCCTCACCGTCACGGGCATCACCCCGGCCGATCCGGCCGATCCCGACATCCTCCGCCTGCGCGACACTGTGGCGGCGCGCGCCGTCCAGGGCATCCAGCAGGACCTGCTCGCGCTCTTCACCGGTGCGGTCGAGACCGGAATCGGCATCACGATCAACCAGCGGGTCGTCGATGCCGTGAACGCCCAGCTTCAGTAGGATCGCCGCGCGTGACGCTCTCACCGGACTTCGACAGCTTCGCCCGGGGCTGGGACAGGGGCGAGAACCAGCTCGTCTGGGCCCGGCTCGCCGCCGACCTCGACACGCCCGTCTCCCTGATGCTGAAGCTCGCCGATGCCCAGCCGATGAGCTTCATGCTGGAAAGCGTCACCGGAGGAGAGGTGCGCGGGCGCTATTCCGTCGTCGGGATGAAACCCGACGTGATCTGGGAATGCCGCGGGCCCGACAGCAGGATCAACCGGCAGGCACGTTTCGACCCGGCCGCCTTCGAGCCCCTGCCCGGCCATCCGTTCGAGACGCTGCGCGCCCTGATCGCGGAAAGCCGGATCGCCATGCCCGAGGGCCTGCCGGCCATCGCGGCGGGCCTGTTCGGCTATCTCGGCTATGACATGATCCGCCTCGTCGAGCGCCTCGGCCCCCCCGGCCCCGACCCGATCGGCGTGCCCGACGCCATGCTGATGCGCCCGACGGTCGTCGCCGTGCTCGACGGCGTCAAGGGCGAGGTGACGGTGGTTTCGCCGGCCTGGGTGACCTCGGGCCTCTCGGCACGCGCCGCCTATGCGCAGGCGGCCGAACGGGTGATGGATGCCGTCCGCGACCTCGATCGCGCGCCCGCGGGCGAGACCCGTTCGCTCGGCGACGCCGCACATCTCGGCGACTTCAGCTCGAACTTCACGCACGAGGGCTACAGGCAGGCCGTGGCCAGGGCCAAGGACTACATCCGCGCGGGCGACATCTTCCAGGTCGTGCCCTCGCAGCGCTGGTCGGCCGCCTTCCGCCTTCCGCCCTTCGCCCTCTACCGCTCGCTCAGGCGCACCAATCCCTCGCCCTTCCTCACCTTCTTCAACTTCGGCGGATTCCAGATCGTCGGCGCCAGCCCCGAGATCCTGGTGCGCCTGCGCGACGGCGTGGTCACGATCCGGCCGATCGCGGGCACGCGCCCGCGCGGCGCCACGCCCGAGGAGGATCGCGCCAACGAGGCCGAGCTCCTGGCCGACGTCAAGGAACGGGCCGAACACCTGATGCTGCTCGATCTGGGGCGCAACGACGTGGGCCGGGTCGCCCGCACCGGAACCGTGCGCCCGACCGAAACCTTCGTCATCGAGCGCTACAGCCACGTCATGCACATCGTCTCGAACGTGACCGGCGCGATCGCCGAGGGGCAGGACGCCCTCTCGGCCCTGCTCGCGGGGCTGCCCGCGGGCACGGTCTCGGGGGCGCCCAAGGTGCGGGCGATGGAGATCATCGACGAGCTCGAGCCCGAGAAGCGCGGCATCTACGGCGGTGGTGTGGGCTATTTCGCCGCCAATGGCGAGATGGACTTCTGCATCGCGCTGCGCACCAGCGTGGTCAAGGATGGGCGCCTCTACATCCAGGCCGGCGGCGGCGTCGTCTTCGACAGCGACCCCGAGGCCGAGTACCAGGAGACCCTCAACAAGGCGCGCGCGCTGATGCGCGCGGCCGAGGATGCCGGGATGTTCGTCCGCCGCGGCAACGGCTGAGGCGCCGGATCGGGGGGAAGCGCGGGATGCGGTTTGCAAACCGCATCCCCGATGCCGCCGCAGGGCGGCATCGGGGACGGGCCTTCGAAGGCCCGTGCCGGCCCCTTCCCTGCCGCGTTGCACGTCCCCAAGGCGCGGCGCCCGGACGGCCAATTCCTGAATCGATCGTTAATCCTGATTCCAGGCCATTGATTTCATTGGCTCCGGATGGGTGTCCCATCGTGGGACACCCCCGTGGGGCGCCCGGCGGGCCCTACTTCAGGACGGCCGTCGCGGGACCCGGCAGGATCTCCCGCCCGCCCTCGGCAAGCCAGCCGTAAAGCGCAGTCACCGTCTCGGGCCGGGTGGTCGCGATGACCAGTGCCGCGCCTTCGCGCTCTGCCGCGAAGGCGCCGCGGTCAAGGCCGCGCCGCACCGCCTCGGCATTCTCGCCCTTCCCGTCGATCCAGCGGAGGGCGCGGGCATGGCGCACGCCCGCCGGGCCGGCCAGCTGCGCGGCCGGGTTCAGCCCGCTGCCGCCTGTAACGAGGCCGAGCCCACCCGCGCCCGCAAGCGCCACGAGATGCTGGACGAGCCTGCGGTCGGTCTCGGCCCGGCTGCCCGGCCGGGTGACCAGGGCCACCGCCTCGGGCAGCGCCGACTGCCATCCCTGGAACAGGACTTCCACATCGCTCGCCGACGCTCCCGCCGGCAGGTCGGGAACAAGGATCGCCACCTCGAATCCCGCCGCGCGGAAGGTGGCCGCGCGCGCCGCCGCATCCGACCGCCCGGGATCCAGCGCCACGGTCAGCGGCGCCTTTAGCGAGGCGATGGTCGCCGGATCCAGCCCGCCTCCATCCTCGCCAAGGTCGATCAGCACGATCCCGAGCACCGGCTGCCCTGCGGGGTTGTCCAGCGCCGCAGCAAACCGCGCGACCGGCGGCAGGTCGGACGGCGCAGGAGCAGATCCGGGCGCAGGCGCCGCTTCCGCCCCCGGCGCGTCTTCCCCTGCCCCGCTTCCGGCGCCGCCGATCGTCGGCAGGCGGTTGACCTTCACCCCCGCGGCATTGCGCAGCCCCGGCTTCGGCGCATCCCCGGTTCCCCTCGGGCCGGCCTTGCCCTCGGGGCTGATGATCACCGGAAGCTTCGGCGCCATGCCATCCTCGGAAGGGGCAGGCGCCTCGGCGGCGGGTGGCGCTTCCGCGACGGCAGGCGCCTCGGCCAGCCTCGCGGGCGGCGGCGGCTGTTCCTGCGGGCCGGGCGCCGGGTCGGGAACCGTCGCGCGCAGCAATTCGGCAGTCGGCGCCCGGGGGCGCCCCGGATCGGCTGCCGGCGCAGCGGCAACCCTGTCGGCTGCCGGGGCCGCCGAAGGCCCCGCCACCACGACAAGGGCGCGCGGCTGCATGCCGGGATCCTTGTCCGGGGCCGGGCCTTCTGGTGCGGCCGCGGGGGCGGCAGGAACCCATGGCGCTGCCGGCGGCGTCCCGTCCTCCTTGCCCGGCCGCGGCAACGCGCCCGCCGCAACGGCAAGCGGGTCCGGAGCGGGCGGTGTCACCGGCGCGGCCGCCGCCACGGCGGGCGGGGTCGCGCCGGCGGCCTCAGTTGGCGCTGCGGTCGCCGGTGCGCCGGCGGCCGGCGCTGCCTCGGGGGATGGACCTGCGGCGAAGGGTGCGGGCGCCGCGGTGGTGGCCGGGCCGGCATCGCCCGGCGCGGCCGCAGCGGGCGCTGCGCTCTCGTCCGCCGACGGCGCGGCCGGAGCTTCGGGCGCAACCGGCGCGACTGCGGGCGGTGCCGCGCCCTTCGCGGCCGGCGCCTCCCCGGCTGGGGGTTGCACCGCAGCGGCCTCGCCCTCGGGTGCCGGCATGGCCGGCGCTTCCGCCTGGGCCTGTCCGGGCACAGGTTCCGGCACGGGCACGGGCTCCGGCGGCGGCTCCAGGACGGCGACATCAAGCCCGCCCGGCCGCGGTCCGGGCGCCACCAGCGACAGGACCGCAAGCACGACCGCAACCAGGCCGAGCCCGGCCAGGAATCCCGTCAGAACGCTTCTGCCCATGCCTGCCTCCGCTTCCGGCGGCCCGCCCCCGCGTTCCGCCGACGCCTGCCGCTGCGCATTCCTTCCGTCACGGTCCCCGCCCTTGACCGCGACCCGCGCCTGCTTTCATGTATACCCCGACCGCAGGGCGGGTTCACGCCGGAAATGAAGGATTTGGCCCGGTATGCTGCTGCTTATCGACAACTATGACAGTTTTACCTACAACCTCGTCCATTACTTCGGGGAACTCGGCGCAGCCGTCACCGTCCGCCGCAACGACGCCCTGAACGTGCAGGAAGCGATGGCGATGCGGCCTGCCGCCATCGTGCTCTCGCCCGGCCCCTGCGATCCCGACCGCGCCGGAATCTGCCTCCCGCTCACGCTCGCCGCGGCCGAGACGGCAACCCCGCTCCTCGGCGTCTGCCTCGGCCACCAGACGATCGGTCAGGCCTTCGGCGGGCGGGTCGTGCGGGCCGGCGAGATCGTCCACGGCAAGATGGGAACGATCCACCATCGCGGTCAGGGTGTCTTCGCGGGTCTCCCCTCGCCCTTCCGGGCGACACGGTACCATTCGCTCATCGTCGAACGCCAGACCCTGCCGGAGGCGCTCGAGGTCACGGCGGAGCTCGAGGATGGCACGATCATGGGACTGCGCCACCGCTCGCTGCCCATCGAAGGCGTGCAGTTCCACCCCGAATCCATCGCCAGCGAACACGGGCACAGGATGCTGCTGACCTTCCTCGAAGGCGCCGGGGTTCCCCTCGCGGCAGACCGCCTGGTCCCCGCATGAGCGCCGATCTCCGCCCGCTGATCGGGCTGGCAGCGGACCGTCCGCTGACATCCGAAGAGGCCGAACGGGCCTTTGCGATCCTCTTCGAGGGTGCGGCGACGCCAAGCCAGATGGGCGGTCTGCTGATGGCCCTGCGGACGCGCGGCGAAACGGTGGACGAGATCGCGGCAGCCGCCCGCGTGATGCGCGCGAAGTGCCATGCCGTCCGTGCACCCGAGGGCGCCATGGACATCGTCGGCACCGGCGGCGACGGGAAGGGCACCCTCAACATCTCTACGGCCGCCGCCTTCGTCGTGGCTGGTGCAGGCGTCGTGGTGGCCAAGCACGGCAACCGAAACCTCAGTTCCAGATCCGGCGCCGCCGACGCCCTGACCCAGCTCGGAATCAACGTCATGGTCGGGCCGGACGTCGTTGAGAAGGCCATGGAATCCTGCGGGATCGGCTTCATGATGGCGCCGATGCACCATCCGGCGATCCGCCACGTCATGCCGACGCGCGCCGAGCTCGGCACGCGGACGGTCTTCAACCTGCTCGGACCGCTCACCAACCCGGCGGGTGTCAAGCGCCAGCTCACCGGCACCTTCGCACGCGCCTGGATCACGCCGATGGCCGAGACGCTCCGCGCGCTCGGTTCGCAGGCCGCCTGGCTCGTGCATGGCGCCGACGGGACCGACGAGGTCTCGATCGCCGGAACGACCTATGTCGCAAGGCTCGAGAACGGAAAGGTCACCGAGGGCGAAATCCACCCCGAGGAGGCGGGCCTGCCCGTTCATCCCTTCGAGGCCATCCTCGGCGGAACGCCGGCCGACAATGCGGCAGCCTTTCGCGCGCTTCTGGACGGTGCGCGCGGGGCCTACCGCGATGCGGTCCTTCTCAACGCCGCCGCTGCACTCGTCGTTGCCGGTCGCGCCGCCAGCCTGAGAGAGGCGGTGCCCCTTGCCGCGGAAAGCCTCGACTCCGGGCGTGCGAAGGCGAAGGTCGCCGCCCTTGCGGCGATATCCCCGGCCACATGATCCCGCCC
>JAOADN010000021.1 GCA_026417295.1 Paracoccaceae bacterium | reverse complement strand
GTCAGATGTGTATAAGAGACAGCCCTAGCGTGGCAGCGGCGGCGGCTCGTCGGCGAAGCGCGCCCTGAGGTCCGCGACGTCGCCCGCGGGCGCCCAGTCCGCCATGCCGGGCGACCAGACCAGCGTGTCCCGCTTCACCTCGCCCGATGCGATCAGGGCCGCCAGATCGGCCTCGGCATGCGGCCCGGTGGCTTGGCCGCCCCGCGCGACGTGCCAGACGCGGCCGGCGGGAAGCGGCGGTGGGGCCGCCGGGGCCGGCGGCGGCGTTGTGGCGGGAGCCGCCGCCCGTCCCCAGGGACCCGCGCCCCCCATCGCGGCGCCCATGCCCATGCCGATGCCGGCGCCGACCGCCGCCCCCATCGCGCCGCCGTCTCCGCCCTTGCCGAGCGCCTCGGCGGCATTGACCTTGAGGTAGTCGTCGAGGTTGCCGACGATGCCCATCGAGGTGCGCTTGTCGAGGGCGGCCTCGACGGCCTCGGGCAGCGAGATGTTCTCGATGTAGAATTCCGGCACCGAAAGGCCGTAGGCCGCAAGGGCCGGCTCGATGGCCTTGACGACCAGGCGGCCGAAGTCTGCCGTGTTGGCCGCCATGTCGAGGACGGGAATGCCGGATGTGGCGATCACCCGGCCGAATTCCTGGATGATGATCGACCGGACCTGTTCGGCGATCTCGTCCGAGGTGAACTCGCCGTCCGTGCCGACGATCTCGGTCATGAACCTGCCCGGATCGGCAACGCGCATCGTGTAGGTGCCGAAGGCCCGCAGGCGTATCGGCCCGAACTCCCTGTCGCGCGCGATGATCGGGTTCTTCGTCCCCCATTTCTGGTCGGTGAAGCGGGTGGTGCTGATGAAGTAGATCTCGGACTTGAAGGGCGAGTTGAAGCCGTGATCCCAGTGCTGGAGCGTCGTCAGGATCGGCAGGTTGTTGGTTTCCAGCATGTAGAGACCCGGCTGGAACACGTCTGCCAGGACGCCCTCGTGCACGAAGACCGCCGCCTGCCCCTCGCGGACCGTCAGCTTGGCGCCGTACTTGATCGCGTGGCCCTCGCGCTCGAAGCGCCAGACCATCGTGTCGCGGGTGTCGTCGGTCCATTCGATGACGTCGATGAACTCGCCCTTGAGAAAGTCGAAGATGCCCATTCCAGCCTCCGGTCTTCCAGTCAGCTCTGACCCGATGTCAGCTCCCGCACGATGGTCTCGACGATCGGGCGCGCCTCGGCCTCGGTCATTCCCGGCTTGAGCCGCCGGTCGTAGAGGATGCGCAGGAGCAGTTCGTCATGCGGCGTCAGCAGCGCGAATTCCTCGTCGTCGTTGAAGATCGACGGGCGCGCGTCGGGGCTGTCGTTGACCAGCCCGAGTCCCTGCGCCAGTTCCTCGTGGATGCACAGGCGGCGCAGCGCGTCGGGGTGTTCGGCGCGCATCACGGCGACCGCCCGGGAATAGACGGCGCTCGATCCGGGCGAGAAGGCGATGACCAGGCAGTAGTCGGACTCGCTCATCGCCGTGACGGCGCGGACCTCGCTGTCCTTGATCTGCGGGACGATCTGCCGCAGGCGCGGCCCGATGGCGCGGCGCTCGTCCTCGTTCAGGACAAGGACGGTGAAATTGGCGTTTGCATCCACGAAGCGCACGGGGTGGCCGGTGGCCCGCGCGAGGCGGTCGGTGTAGATCGGAACGTCCGTCAGGTAGGCCGCGCGGGTCGCGTTCGGCACGCTCGGCCCGAATTCGATGCCGATGCGCACCGGGCCCTGCCAGCGGTGCAGTTCGCTTGGCGTCGCGCGGGCGACGAGGCTGCCGTCCTGGACGACGTATTCGTCGTAGAGGGCGATCCTGACGAAATCCTCGATCAGGTCGGCGGGCCCCCAGGGCGCGTCCGAGGCCCCGGAATCGGTCCGCAGCAGGCCCTGTGAACGCATGTTCGCGGCAAGGCGGGCGAAATAGGCCGCGACCTTCTCGCTTTCGGCCGACCGGGGCGGCGGCTCGAAGGGCGCAGAGGGCGCCGCGGCAGGGGGCGCCGGGGCGGGCGGCACGGCCTCGACGCAGGCCGCAAGCACAAGGCAGGCAAGGCCGGCGGCCGCCTTTAGCATCACCTGGACAGGCACGCGGATCATGCGCCGTGCTTCGTTCAGGACGCCGGGGCGGCGCCGCTGCGCGCCCTGGCGGCGGAAAGGGTCTCGCGCAGAGCCACCTCCATCTTCTGAAGCTCGGCCTCGGCCGCGGCGCGCATCCGCTTGCCCTCGTCGGCGATCCTGAGCGAGTCCTCGATCGTGCCGATCAGCGCCTCGTTCGCGTGGCGCACCGCCTCGATGTCGAAGACGCCGCGCTCCATCTGCGTGCGGACCGCGACATTGGCCTCGCGCAGGTTGTCCGCATTGGCCTTCAGAAGGTCGTTGGTCAGGTCCGTGGCCTCCTTCACCGCCTTCGCGGCCTCGGCCGACCGCTGGATGGTGATGGCCTGCGCAAGCTGCGTTTCCCAAAGCGGCACCGTGTTGACCAGCGTCGAGTTGATCTTGGTCACGAGGCTCTTGTCGTTCTCCTGCACGAGGCGGATCGACGGCAGGGACTGCATCGTCACCTGCCGCGTCAGCCGCAGGTCGTGAACCCGGCGCTCCAGATCGTCGCGCGCCGCGCGCAGGTCGCGCAGTTCCTGTGCCCTGATCACCTTGTCGGCCTCGGGCGCGGCGTTGACCTCGGCCTCCTTGGCAGGGATGTCCTTGGCATCGATCTCCTTGAGCCGCGCCTCGCCGGCAGCGATGTAAAGGCCGAGCTCGTCGTAGAAGCCGAGCGTCCTGGTATAGAGAAGGTCGAGCGACTTGATGTCCTTGAGCAGCTGCGTCTCGTGGCCGAGGAGGTCGTTCGTGACCTTGTCGATCTGGTCCTGCACCTTCTCGTAGCGGGCCACGAACAGCGCGAAGGGCGCGGCTCGGCCGATCAGCCTTTCCCACCAGGATCGCTCGCGGCGGACGTCGAGCTCGTTGACCGAGAAGCCGCGGATCGTCGTGACGATCTGGCGCAGGCTGTCGCCGGCCGGCCCGACATCCTTGTTGCGCACATCGGCGAGCATCGCCTGGCTGATCTGCTGGAGCTCGGCCTGGGCGGCCGAACCGAAGTTCACGATCGACCCGCTGTCGGACAGGTCGATCTCGGCCATTCGCTTGCGGATGGCTTCCGCCTGGTGTGGCGCTGCATTCTCGAGGGGGACGAGCTCGCCCGGGGGTTCGGGCAGCACGACGGCGGTCACCTCCTCGATGGCCGAAAGGGCGGCGGCTGCACCTTCGCGGACGGGTTCTGTCATGTTTCGTGCCTCCTCCTTCATGACCCGTTCGGGTCGGTCGGGACCCCGTCGCGTTTCAGCCGGTCGCGCAGGACCGAGATTTCCACGTCGAGGTCGGTGCGGTCGTCCTGCAGCAGGGCCGTCGTGCGCGCGGCGAAGTTCGTCTCCAGGTCGTCCAGCAGGGAAAGATAGTCCGTCCGCGCCGTCTGGTCGCGCGACCTTGACCAGAGATCGGCGAATTTCACCGTCGCATCGCGCGCGCCCGAGACGTAGACGACCAGCCATTTCCGGGCCGCGGCGAGGTCGCGGGGGTCTTCCTCGACGGTGCGGCACATGCGGCGTGCGGCGGCGACGAAGCCGTCGATCCGCGCGGCCACGTCGCGGTCTGTCAGCCGCCCGGCGACGGCCGTCATGTCGGCAAGCAGCCTTTCGGCCTCGTCCACGACACGGGCCACGCGGTCCTGCTGATAGGCATCGACGCCCTCCATGCCCTTGTCGCGCATCGGGTCGGGGCCGAAGGCCAGCAGGTGCAGGACCGCGCCCGCCAGGCCGAGCGCAAGCGGCACCAGCGGCCCCTCGCCCGGCACCATGCCGCCGAGGACCAGCGCCGCCCCGGTCAGCACGGCGGCGAAGGCCTTGCGCGGAATGGCGGGCCGCCGGGCGACGCTGCGTTCGGCATAGGCGGCCTCGGCCAGCAGGCCCTGGCGCGTCAGCCATCCGGACGCGCCGAGAAGGGCAAGGGCCGCGAGGTCGGGCACGAGGCCGCTGCGCGGCCCGCTGAAGGCCGAGAGCACGAAGAGCAGCGAGACGAGATGAAAGACGGTCAGGCGGCGCAGGCGGCGCCCTGTCGTGCGACGCAGGGCCGTGCCCGCGGTGTCGGCCGCGTCGTCCCGTCCCGGGCCGCCCGGGCTGAACCTGCCGGAATACCTGACAGCCATCCGACCCTCAGCCCGCGACGTTGCCTGCACCGGACAGGGCGGCATAGGCGATGAGCGCCAGAAGCAGCACGAATGCGATGCGGTTCAGCCCGGATTCGGTCAATGCGCCCCCCTGGATCGGCCCGCCGCCACAGTGACACGGGCCGGATTGGATCGGAAGCCCTAAGGACGGCTCCGGGGTGCGGGGCGCGATGCAATGGCTGCTCAACGCCCCGGGCGCCGCTTGCCCGGCCCGCCGCGCGGCCGCGTGGGGCCAGCGGGGCCGGCGCCGCCCTTGCCGCGCGGGCGAGGGCCCGCTGACGCCGGGCGGGGCCTTTCGTCCCCGTGGCGGGCGGGTCCTGCCACCCCGTCCTGTGCCCTGTCGCGGGCCCATCCTCCGCGGCCGCCGGTCTTGCCGCCGGCCTTGCGTGCGTCGGCGCCGGCGCCCGCCGGCTTCGCCTTGCCGTGCGGCCCGCGCGGGGCAGAGGTTCCGCGCCGCGGCGGGGAATCCGGGCCCCTGCCCTGCGGACCGCGTGCGGCGCGCGGCGTCCCGGCAGGAGTGGCGGCGCCGGTCCCCGGCCTGCGCGGCCCCTGCCTGGCGGGGGGCGTCTCCCGCGGTGCCTTCCCACCCTTTGCCGCATCGACGCGCGGGGCGCGGCGGCGGTGCGGGGCCTCGCCATCCGGCCCGGGGGCCTGCCGCCGCGCCGGGGGCTTGCCCCCTGCCGGCCGTTCCGGCGGCGGACCCTTGCGTCGGGCCGCGGCGGCGTCCTTGCCGGGCTTGCGCGGGGGCCTGCCGCCCCCGTCGCCTCCGGGCGCGGGGCCGGCCCCGTGCCCGGCAGTCCCGGGGCGCCTCTCCCGGCTGCCCGGCGCGGCGCCCTGACGGGGCTTGCGCGGGCGCGCTGGCCGGCCGGCCGGGCCGGTGCCGGCCCCGGTGCCCGCTTCCGCGCCCCCGGTACCTGCCGGCGCCAGCCCGTCGAGAAGGCCGCCCAGCTGATCGCGCATGACCCGGGCCTTCACCTCGATCACGTCGCCCGGTTTCATCTCGTTCAGGCGGAAGGGCCCGTAGCTCACCCGGATGAGGCGGTTGACGACAAGCCCGACCTCGGCCATGGCCCGGCGGACCTCGCGGTTCCGGCCCTCGCGCAGACCGACGGTCAGCCAGGCGTTCGCGCCCTTCTGGCGGTCGAGCGTGACCTCCATCGGCAGGAAGTCCTCGCCATCGATCGTGAGGCCGCGGCGCAGCGGATCGAAGGTGGCGTCGGTCGGCGTTCCGTTCACGCGCACCCGGTACTTGCGCAGCCAGCCCGTGGCCGGCAGTTCCAGCCGCCGTTTCAGCTCGCCGTTGTTGGTGAGAAGGAGCAGGCCCTCGGAATTCAGGTCGAGCCGGCCGATGCTCATCACGCGCGGCATGCCCTCGGGCAGCGACTCGAACACCGTCTGTCGGCCCTTCTCGTCCTTCTCCGAGGTCACGAGGCCGAGCGGCTTGTAATAGAGCCACAGGCGCGTCGGCTGCGGCGCGTCGATCGGCCTGCCGTCGAGCGTCACCCGATCGGAGGGAAGGACGTCGCGCGCCGGCGACGTCACCGTCTGCCCGTTGACCGCGACCCGGCCCGCCACGATCAGCCTTTCGGCATCGCGCCGCGAGGCCACGCCCGCCCGCGCCATCACCTTCGCGATCCGCTCGCCGCCCTTCGAGTCCTCGCCCATCGCGGTCCCCCTTGCGTGAAGCGCCCGAATAGCGCCATTCGCATTCCACGGGAAGCGGCCGGCGCATGCGGGGCCGCCGGGCCACGGAGGGCTTGATGCGACTGAACGGCCACATGGCCGCGGCGCTGGGCGAGGCGCGGGCGGCTGCGGCAAGGGGCGAGGTGCCGGTCGGCGCCGTGGTCGTCGCACCCGGCGGGCGCATCGTGGCGCGGGCGGGCAACCGCACACGCGAGCTGAAGGATCCGTCGGCCCATGCCGAGATGCTTGCGATCCGGGCGGCCTGTGCCGCGACGGGTTCCGAAAGGCTGACGGGCCACGACCTCTATGTGACGCTGGAACCCTGTCCCATGTGCGCGGGGGTGATCTCGGCTTCCAGGATCGCACGGCTCTACTACGGGGCAGGGGACCCGAAGTCGGGCGGGGTTGCCCATGGGGCACGTGTCTTCGCCCATCCGCAGTGCCATCATGCGCCGGAAGTCTATGACGGGATCGCAGCGGCCGAATGCGCCGCGCTGCTGAAGGCGTTCTTCGGCGAACGCCGCGGCCCCGAATGAGGGCGCGGCAAGGCTGTTGCATTGCGGCCACAGCCGGCGGATCCTTCCGTCCCGGACCGTCACCCAGCTTCCGCGCACCGCCCGTTCCGCGCTATCGGGCCTTTCCCGCAACCGTCAGCCCGGGGAGGCGCGCCATGATCGCAGCGACAGCGACGACCGTCCCGACCCGGGCGCGGCAGGCCGGGGCTGCGTCCGCCGGAAGGGCGGCGCGCGGCGGGGTCCTTCTCGAACGCTGACGCGTTCCGGACGCCCCGACCCGGGCTTCCCCATGCCATAGCCGCGTGACGCCGTGCCCGGCAGGGCAGGCATCGCGCATGTCCCGATCCAGCAATTCAAGGGAGCCGGCGCGGCAGGTCCGCCCGGTTGCGTGAACAGATGAATGCAGTCCATTTCGAGGCGGGCCAGCCACTTCTTGCAGAGCTGCGCGGCGTGATCCGCCGTCATGGCGCGATCAGGGTGATCCTGGCCATGGGCGTTGCCCTGCTGCGCCCCGTCCGCCACCCGCGCACGATCCGGCCCGACGAGCTGCCGGACCACCTGCGCCGCGACATCGGCCTGCCTCCGAGGACCGAGGTCGCATCGCTGCGCGGGCTGTCGGCACGCTGCGGTTCGGGCCTGCCGTGACGCCCGGCCCCCGGGCGCATGGCCGCCTCCCCGCGTCCCCGATGCCTCGCCCGGCGGGGCGTCGGGGGCCGGCGGGCCACGTCATATCGGCAGGGGCACCAGCACCTCGGGCTCGATCACCCTTACCCCGGGCAGGCCTTCGATCAGGGCCTTCGCCGACTGTTCGAGGATGGGGAAGGTGCGGTAGTGGCAGGGCACGACGACCCTGAAGTCGAAGAAGGTGCGCGCCGCATAGGCCGCGCGCGCCATGTCCATCGTGTACCAGCCGCCAGCCGACAGGATCCCGATGTCGGGGTGATGAAGGTCGTTTAAGATCTTCATGTCGGCCATGACGTCGGTATCGCCCGAGACGTAGATCACGTGCCCCTCGCCCGCGATCATGAAGCCCGCGGCCGAGCCGGCATAGACCGGCCGTCCGCCCTGCCAGTCGGTCGAGGAGGAATGGACGGCATTCACCATCGTGACCCTCACCTCGCCCAGCGCGATGGTGCCGCCCTTGCCGAAGCCGATGGTCTTGACGCTTTCGGTCGCGTTCCACCATTCGGAGAGTTCGTGGATGCAGGCGATGGGGATCTCCTGCTCCCTCGCGATGGCCAGCGCGTTCGAGGCGTGATCGCCGTGTCCGTGGGTCAGCAGCACTGCCGTCGCACCCGCAGTCGCCTCGCCGGCGCGACCGGCAGGAAACATCGGGTTGCCCGAAAGCCAGGGGTCTATGAGGAGGACCTGCCCCGCGATCTCGAGGCGGAATCCGGAATGACCGAGCCAGACGAGTTTCATTTGCCACCTCCGTTCCTGACGGTAGCTTATCCCGCAGGCGAACGGGGAAAAGGGCGATGAACTGGACGGCGGCGATGGACCTTTACTGCGAGAGGACGGACCCGTCCCTGTGGTCGGAACCGCTGAACGCCCTGTCCAACCTGGCCTTCCTCGTTTCGGCCCTCGTGATGTGGCGGCGGGTCAGGGGGCAGGGCCTGCCCCTGGCCGTGGCGCTTTGCGCGGTGCTGGCGGTGATCGGCCTGGGATCCTTCCTCTTCCATACGCTCGCGGTCGGCTGGGCGGCGACGGCGGATGTCCTGCCCATCCTCGTCTTCATCATGCTCTATCTCTTCGCGATCTGGCGCGACTATGCAGGGCTGCGGCCTGCCTGGGCCGCGGCCGGTGCCCTGGCCTATCTTCCCTTCGCGGCCCTCACCGTGCCCCTGTTCCATCGTTACGCGCCCTGGCTGGGGTCCTCGGCCGATTACGGGCCGGTGCCTGTCCTTCTGATCGCCTTCACCATCGGCCTGTGGCGCCGGGCGCCCGCCACGGCCCGCGGCATCGGCATCGGCACGCTGATGCTTCTGCTGTCTCTGACCTTCCGCACCCTCGATCTGCCGCTCTGCGGCCTCTGGCCGCATGGCACGCATTTCGTCTGGCACGGACTGAATGCCGTCATGCTGGGCTGGATGATCGAGGTCTACCGCCGACACATGCTTGCGGGACGCAGGCTGCACGGCTAAACCCCCGCCGTTCAGACGAGGCCGCCATGTCGATCGACACCGCCACCGCCCGCAAGGTCGCCCATCTCGCGCGGATTGCCGTGCGCGAGGAGGAGCTGCCGGGCCTTGCCCGCGAACTTTCGGGCATCCTGAGCTTCATGGAACAGCTGAACGAGGTGGACGTGACCGGCGTCGAGCCGATGGTCAGCGTCACGCCCATGCGGCTGAAGCGCCGCGCCGACGTGGTGACCGACGGCAACATGCCCGAGAAGATCCTGTCGAACGCGCCGGATGCGCGCGAGGGCTTCTTCGCCGTGCCGAAGGTGGTCGAATGAGCCTGAACACCCTGACGATCGCCGCCGCGCGCGATGCGCTGCGCAAGGGCGAGACCACCGCCGTCGAGCTGACGATGGCCTGCATGGCCGCGATGGACGCAGGCGACGACCTGAACGCCTTCGTCCACAAGACGCCCGACATCGCGCTCGCGCAGGCGCGCGCGGCCGACCAGCGGATCAGGGCCGGGGATGCGCCCGCGATGTGCGGCATTCCCCTCGGCATCAAGGACCTGTTCTGCACCAGGGGCGTGCCCAGCCAGGCCGCCTCGAACATCCTCAGGGGTTTCCGGCCGGAGTATGAAAGCACCGTCACGCAGCAGCTTTTCGACGCCGGCGCGGTGATGCTCGGCAAGCTCAACATGGACGAGTTCGCGATGGGCTCCTCCAACGAGACCTCGTGCTACGGCAACGCGGTCAACCCCTGGCGGCGGGGCAACGACGATACCGCGCTGACACCGGGCGGCTCGTCGGGGGGCTCGGCGGCGGCGGTCGCGGCCGATCTCTGCCTTGGCGCGACCGGCACCGATACCGGCGGGTCGATCCGCCAGCCCGCGGCCTTCTCCGGCATCGTCGGCATCAAGCCGACCTACGGCCGCGTCAGCCGCTGGGGCATCGTCGCCTTCGCCTCCTCGCTCGACCAGGCCGGGCCGATGACGAAATCGGTGCGCGACGCGGCGATCATGCTGGGCGCGATGGCCGGGCACGATCCGAAGGATTCCACCTCCGCCGACATCCCCGTGCCCGACTTCGAGGCGGCGCTCACCGGCGACATCCGCGGGCGCGTGATCGGCATCCCGCGCGAATACCGCATGGACGGGATGCCCGACGAGATCGAGGCGCTCTGGCAGCAGGGCATCGCGATGATGAGGGACGCAGGTGCCGTAATCCGCGACATCTCGCTGCCGCACACGAAATACGCGCTGCCCGCCTACTACGTCGTGGCCCCGGCCGAGGCCTCGTCGAACCTCGCACGCTATGACGGGGTGCGCTACGGCCACCGGGCGAAGCTCGCGCAGGGCGACGGCATCACCGAGATGTACGAAAAGACCCGCGCCGAGGGCTTCGGCAAGGAAGTCCAGCGCCGGGTGATGATCGGCACCTACGTGCTCTCGGCCGGCTTCTACGACGCCTACTACAACCGCGCCCGCAAGGTCCGGGCGCTCATCAAGCGCGACTTCGAGACGGTCTTCGCCGAGGGCGTGGACGCGATCCTGACGCCCGCCACCCCCTCGGCCGCCTTCGGCCTGGGAGAGATGGCGAACGCCGATCCGGTCGAGATGTATCTCAACGACGTGTTCACGGTCACGGTGAACCTCGCGGGGCTGCCCGGCATCGCGGTGCCCGCGGGGCTTGACCGGCAGGGCCTGCCGCTCGGGCTCCAGCTGATCGGGCGGCCGTGGGAGGAGGGCGATCTGCTCAATCACGCCTACGTGCTGGAGCAGGCGGCCGGCTTTGTTCACAAGCCGGCAAAATGGTGGTAAGGGCGGCGCCGCCATGAGGACGTCGCATTTCTCCTTCGCATCCTGTGCGGCCGGACTGGCCCTGCTGGTGGCCGGCTGCGCCCCGCCCGAGCCCGTCACCCAGGGCGGGATCGGCTTCGGCAGCGCCGACGAGTACCGCGCGCAGCGGGAGGTGATGCTGAACGGTGCCCGGCCTGTCGGCCCCGTGCCCTATTCGACCGTGCTGCCCCCGGGGCCGGGCTATGGCGTCACGGATGGCTCGACCGGGGTCATCAGCAGCGGGCCGATCACCTCCGGCCCGATCGGATCGGACTATCCCGTCGCGGCAGATCCTGCGACGGCGCCGGCGCCCGTCGACCCCGCCGTCGTTCCCAACAACACGGGGATCTCCGACGAGAACGACTTTGCTGCCGTGGCTTCGCGCGAGACGATCGAGAGCGACCGCGAGCGGATCGAGCGCAACCGGGCGGCCTATGTGAATGTCGAACCCGGCGCCCTGCCCGAGCGGACCGGGGCAAGCGGTGCCTCGCCGATCATCGAATATGCGATCAACGCGCCGAACCGGCTGGGCGAGTCGATCTACAACCGCAGCGGGATCACGCTGTCCAACAGCGAGAAGGCCTGCGCGAAGTACGATTCGCCTGCCGCCGCACAGGAGGCCTTCCTGAAGGCCGGCGGACCGAAACGCGACCCGAAGAACCTTGATCCGGACGGCGACGGTTTTGCCTGCGGCTGGGATCCGACGCCCTTCCAGCGGGTGCGCGGCTGACCGCTGCGCCGCCGTTTCCCTCGCCGAACCTGGGCCCCAGGCGCGACCGGGCGGTGCCCGACATCGTCGTGCTGCACTATACCGGGATGCCGACCCTGGCCGAGGCGCGGACGCGGCTTTGCGACCCGGCGGCAGAGGTTTCGGCGCACTGGCTGATCGCCGAGGACGGAACGGCCGAGCAGCTGGTGGACGAGGGGATGCGCGCCTGGCATGCGGGCGAGGGGGCCTGGGGCGGCGTGACCGACGTGAACAGCCGCTCGATCGGGATCGAGCTTGCAAACCCGGGCGACGCACCCTTTCCCGAGCCGCAGATGCGGGGGCTCGAGACCCTGCTGGCCGCCGTGATGGCCCGCCACGGAATCCCGCCGGAGCGCGTCATCGCCCATTCCGACATGGCGCCGGCGCGCAAGCGTGATCCCGGCCCGCGGTTCGACTGGCGGCGGCTTGCCGTGCAGGGGCTCTCGGTCTGGCCGCGGCCCGGCGGACGGGATGCCCCGCTCGTTCCGTCCCTGCGGGCCTTCGGCTACCCGGACGCGGCGCCGCAGATCCTGCTTGCGGCCTTCCGCCTTCGCTTCCGACCCTGGGCCGACGGACCGGAGGATGGCGTCGACCGGGCGCTGGCTGCCGATCTCGCCCGCCGCTTCCCGGTTGACGCCGGGCGCGCTGGCGCCTAACTCGGCGGCTGCGCGGGCGGCCGGATGACCGCGACGCCGCGGGCCGGTCCCGCGGCTTCGAGGAAAGTCCGGACTCCACGAAGCGACGGTGCCGGGTAACGCCCGGCGGGGGAAACCCCAGGGAAAGCGCCACAGAGAACAGACTACCTCCGGCCTGCCGGGGGAAAAGGTGAAACGGTGGGGCAAGAGCCCACCGCGGACCGGGCAACCGGGACGGCACGGCAAGCCCCACCGGGAGCAATGCCGCATAGGGATCTCGCGCCGGGCTGATCGGGAAACCGATATCGCCGGCAGGGCAGCTTCGGCCCGAGAGATCCGGGTTGGCAGCCAGACCCCGTCCGCAAGGGCGGGGCGAGAGGAATGGTCATCCAGGGGGGCGACCCCCGGACAGAATCCGGCTTACAGGCCGCCCGCGCGCCCGTTCCGGTCCCGGGCGGCGGCTTTGCGCCGCTTGTCGCGTCGATCATGTTCCCGTTGCGCAGGGCAGGGTATGATCGGGCCGGGATTCCAACCGGAGGGCTGAGTGATGAGTTTCATGAGGACGCTTGCCGCCCTGGCCGTGGGCTTCGCCGCGGCCAAGGGATACGAGAAGTTCAGGTCGTCGGGCGGCATGGAGGGCATGAAGGACGCCCTGCGCAATGCCGACCAGCCCGGGGGCGTTGCCGATCAGGCGGCGGAACTTTCCGCGCGCATGGGCCTTCCGGTGGGGGCCGAGAAGGTGCGCGAGATCGTCGGACGGATGGGCGACAGTGCCGCCGACCTGGCCGAGAAGGGCGAGGCCGGCATGGGCAGCCTTCTCGGCGCGATGAAGGGCATGGCGGCGGCGGGGACGGCCTCTCTGGAGGGGCTCGTCGGCGCGGCGACCGGCGGCAGTCCGGCAGCGGCCCAGGCCATGGAAGAGAACGCCAAGCTCATGATCCGGGCGATGATCCAGGCGGCCAAGGCGGACGGAACGGTCGACGACGCCGAGAAGGAGAAGATCCTCGGGCATCTCACCGATGCGTCCGAGGCCGAGCTTGCCTTCGTCAGGGCGGAACTCGATGCGCCGATCGACGTCGAGGCGCTTGCGCGCGCCACGGGCGAGACCATGAAGGCGCAGGTCTACGGCGCGGCGCTTGGTGCCGTTTCGGTCGACAACCCGGCCGAGGCGGACTACCTGCGCCAGCTGTCGCAGGCGCTCGGGCTGGACAGGGCGGCACGCGACGCGGTTCATGCGGCCATGGGGCGCCCGCCGCTGGCCTAGCGGCAAGGCCGCTTGACTCCCCCCGCGCTGCCGCTAAAAGGCGGGCTTCCAGCATTCCGGCGCCGGGCCGCTGTGTCCCTCGCCACACGGAGACGAAAGATGGCCAAGCCGACGACGATCAAGATCCGCCTGAACTCGACGGCGGGCACCGGGCATTTCTACGTGACCAAGAAGAACGCCCGCACGATGACCGAGAAGATGGTCGTCAAGAAGTACGATCCCGTGAAGCGGGCGCATGTCGAGTACAAGGAAGGCAAGATCAAGTAAGCCCTGCAGGCGCGCAGGGACGGGCGGGCCGCACCGGAAGGTGCGGCCCTTTCCGTTCCCGCGCCGCCGCGGGCCGGTGCCGCCGGTCCGCTGCGGGGCCGGGGCAGGCCGGCGCATCCGGGCGCAGGAAACGGAAAGGGCCGGGATCGACCCGGCCCTTCCGTTCCTTGAGATGCGGATCCTGCTTCAGTTCCGGTTGCCGAAGAGCTGCAGCAGGAACATGAACATGTTGATGAAGTCGAGATAGAGGTTCAGCGCGCCCATGATCGCGGACTTGCCGAGCCATTCCTGATCCATCGCCTGCGCATGCTCGATGTAGGTCGTCTTGATCCGCTGCGTGTCATAGGCGGTCAGACCCGCGAAGATCAGCACGCCGATCGCCGAGATGGCGAACATCACCGCGGGCGACTGCAGGAAGATGTTGACCAGGGAGGCGACGATGAGGCCGATCACGCCCATGACGAGGAAGGTTCCCCAGCCGCTCAGATCCTTCTTCGTGACATAGCCCCAGAGAGAGAGGCCGGCGAAGGCGACGGCGGTGATGAGGAAGACCTGGACGATCGAGTAGCCGGTGAAGACAAGGAAGATCCAGCTGATCGACACCCCCATCGCCAGGGCGAAGGTGTAGAAGAAGAGCTGCGCGCCGGCCGCCGAGATGCGGTTGATCATGGCCCCGAAGGCGAAGACCATGATGAGCGGCAGGAACATCACCACCCACTTGAGCGGCGACATGAAGAGCGCATAGCCGAAGTCGGTCAGGTACCGGCCATCGCCCAGCGCGTATTGCGTGGCGGTTGCGGTCACCGACAGTCCCGACATGGCCCAGGCGGCGAGCGCGGTGATGACCATGCCCACCGACATCGTGCCGTAGACCTTGTTCATGTGGGCGCGAAGGCCCTCGTCGATCACCGCGGCGCCGGTTCCGACCCGGGCCGTGTTGATCGTCTGATACTCAGCCATGGATCCCTCCACTTGTGCATTCGCAAGCCGGGCGCCCCGAAGGACACCCGGACCCGAGGTCGATATTGGAGGACTTGCGCGGCAATTCAAGTGAGTTCGCCGTGAAATCCCGCCTCATCCATGCCAGTGATCGGGGGCGTCCCAGGCCGGGCGCCGGGCTTCGGAAAGCGCCTCGTGTCGCGTCAGGCCGATGTCCCTGAGGAGGTGATCGTCCAGAACCATGAGGCGCGCCCTCTGGCGTGCGAGATTCCGCCGGGCAAGGAGGAACGCGACGACGGACCGCAGGCTGCGGGTCGCGGCGTGGCGGAGGGCAAGGGTGCGTTCCATGGCGCTGTCTCGATTTCCGTGATGCGAACGCCAGTCGTCATCAACTGGCTTGATCCTTCTGCCAGGGATCGTCTAATATGTGAAACGAATGTTTGTTCGGGTTGACATCACGAAATGTGATGGCGTTCCCGCAATCCCGCAATCCCGCAATCCCGCAGCCCCGGAGGCCCGTCAATGCCGCGAAACCTTGATCTCACCGCGCTGCGGTCCTTCGTCACGGTCGCGGATGTCGGCGGCGTGACGCGCGCGGCCGGGCTGCTCAACATGACGCAGTCGGCGGTGTCCATGCAGCTGAAGCGGCTGGAGGAAGGGCTTGGCCACGACGTCTTCAGCCGTGCGGCGCGCAAGCTGTCGCTGACGCCCGTGGGCGAGCAGCTCCTGTCATATGCGCGCCGGATGATCGCGCTGAACGACGAGGCGCTGGCCCGCCTGACCGACAAGGGGTTCGAGGGCGAGGTGCGCCTCGGCGTTCCGCACGATATCGTCTATCCGCAGATGCCGGGCGTCCTGAAGGCCCTGGCGCAGGAATTCCCCCGCGTGCGGGTCAACCTGATGTCCTCGTTCACGCGATTCCTGAAGGACGACTTCGCGGCGGGCCAGTACGACATGATCCTGACCACCGAGGATGCGCCGGGCCCGGGGGGCGAGGTGCTTGCGACGCGCGACCTCGTCTGGGTCGGGGCCCCCGACGGCACGGCCTGGCAACGCCGGCCGCTTCGCCTGGGCTTCAAGGACACATGCATCTTCCGGCCGATCGCCCAGGCCAGGCTCGATGCAGCCGGGATCCCGTGGGAGATGGGCTTCGAAGGCGAGTGCGAGCAGGTGATCGAGGCCACCGTCGCAGCCGATCTTGCGGTCTCGGCCAGGATGCGCGGGGCGGTGCCTCCGGGGGTCGAGGTGATCGAGCCGGGCAATGCCCTGCCGGACCTCGGGCAGCTCAGCATCTGCCTCTACGACCGGGGCTTCCAGCAGGGGCCGGTCATCGACGCGATCCTCGGGCAACTGCGCTGCGCCTACGCGGCGTGAGGCGCGTCAGCCGTCTGCGCCGGTGCGGACGACCACCTTGCCCGTGGCTGCCCGGCTGCGCAGAAGCTCGAGGCCCGCGACGGCCCCCTCGAGGTCGAGCACGTGGCTGACATGGGGGCGCAGCCGGCCTTCGGCCTGCCAGCGGAAGATCCTGCCGAGGCCATCGCGGACGCGGTCGGGGAAGGCTTCCATCCAGCCGCCGAACCAGAATCCGATCACGGTCGCATTCTTCACCAGAAGAAGGTTGGCCGGCACCTGCGGCACCGTCCCGCTGGCGAATCCGATGGCCAGGATCCGGCCGCCGGGGCGCAGCGCGCGCAGCGCCGCGTCGAAGGCCGGGCCGCCGACCGGGTCATAGGCCACGTCCACGCCGCCCGCGGCCTTGAGCGCCGCCCTGAGATCGCCGGTGTCGCTGTCGATCAGCAGGTCTGCCCCGGCGGCCCGTGCGATCTCCAGTCGCGGCGTACCGCGGGCCACGGCGATCACCCGGGCCCCCATCAGCCTGCCGATCTCGACCGCCGTCAGGCCGACGCCACCGGCGGCGCCGAGGACGAGAAGCGTTTCGCCGGGGCCGAGGGCGGCGCGATCCGACAGGGCGATGTAGCTTGTCCCGTAGGCGACGGGCGTCGCCGCGGCCGCCTCGAAGGGGACCGCGTCGGGCAGTTCGATGCAGGCTGCCGCCGGAAAGCAGCCGAACTCGGCCAGGGCGCCGGTTCCGGCGACGACGGCGACGCGGGTGCCCGGAACGGGACCGGCCGTGCCGGGGCCAAGCGCGTCGACGAAGCCTGCCGCCTCCATGCCCAGCGTGAAGGGCAGCTCCGGCCTGACCTGATACTCGCCCCTCACCATGAGAAGGTCCGCGAAGTTCAGCGCGGCCGCGGCGATCCTGACGCGAAGCTCGCCGGGCCCCGGTTCGGGCAGCGGGATCTCGGCGACTTCGGGCCTTTCGCCGATCCGGCTCAACCGCAACGCGCGCATCCCGCCCTCCCTGTGCCGTCCTCACCTCGCCCCAGTACTGCCCCTTGCGCAAGCCCTCGGCTTTGTTTTGCGTTTCGCAAAGAGTTGTGCGATGCCTTTGCATGTCGCGATGCATCCCGCAAAGGATGCGGAACGGGTGTGCCGGCATGGGGTGTGTGCCGGCAACGGACCTGTGGCATGATGGCGGTCGCGACGGGGACAGACCGGCGATTCCGGCGCCGGCGGAGTGGGAGGATGGCCACTGAAAAAAAATTCAGGGCAAGCGGATCCTGGCATGGAAATTGCTTCAATGTTGGGTGGTGGTGTAATGGAGACGAGTGAAATGAAGCATCCTGTTGATGTCCACGTCGGAAAGCGGATCAGGCACCGGCGCTGGATGGTCGGGATGACCCAGCAGCAACTGGCCGACAAGGTCGGGATCAAGTTCCAGCAGATCCAGAAGTACGAGACCGGCATGAACCGCGTCTCGGCCTCGCGCCTTTGGGACATCTCGCTGGCGATGGACTGCAATGTCGCCTTCTTCTTCGAAGGGCTCGGCGGCGATGCGCCGGAACTCGACGACCTTCCCGGGGATATCCTTGCGGACAAGGAGGCGATGCTTCTGGTGAAGTCCTACTACGCGATTCCCGAGGCACAGCGGCGGCGACTCTTCGAGCTCGCCAAGGTGCTGTCGGACGCGGCCTGAAGGGTGGACGGCCGGAAAGGTTGACCACGACCGGGCCGCGCTGTACCGGTCGCTCCGCGGGCGGGCGGAGCGACCTACATGCATTTGGGCGAGACCGAGATCCGGGATGTGGTGACCGTCGCCCATGCGCTGGCTGATGCCGCACGCGTGGAGACCCTGCGGCATTTCAGGTCGCGGGACCTCGGCGCCGAGACGAAGGAAAGCAACCGCTTCGACCCCGTCACGGTGGCCGACCGCGCCTCGGAGGCGCGGATGCGCGCCATACTTGCCGAACGGCGCCCGCAGGATGCGATCCTGGGCGAGGAATTCGAGCCGAAATCAGGGACATCCGGCCTGACATGGGTCCTCGACCCGATCGACGGCACACGAAGCTTCCTGTCAGGCACGCCGACCTGGGGCGTGCTGATCGCGGTGAGCGATGCCGGCGGGCCGGTCTTCGGGATCGTCGACCAGCCCTATATCGGTGAACGTTTCACCGGCGGCTTCGGCATCGCCGAGGTCTCGGGTCCGTTGGGAACCGCGCCCCTGCGGACAAGGGCACCGCGCCCGCTGTCGCAGGCCATCCTGTTCACCACCTTCCCCGAGGTGGGCACGGCGGAGGAGGGTGCGGCCTTCCGCCGCGTGGCCGCCCGGGCGCGGCTCACCCGCTACGGGACGGACTGCTACGCCTATGCCCTGGTCGCAGCCGGGCAGATCGACCTTGTCATCGAGGCGGGGCTGCAGGCCTATGACGTGCAGGCGCCGATCGCGGTGATCGAGGCGGCGGGCGGCATCGTGACCGACTGGCAGGGGCGCCCGGTGCACCAGGGCGGGCGGGTGCTTGCGGCGGCCAATGCGGCCGTCCATGCCGAGGCGCTGGCGCTGTTGCAGGGTTGAGGGCCGGGGGGCGCCGCCCCCCGGACCCCCCGGAGTACTTGCGGCATGATGAAGGGGCGGGAGATGGACGAGATCCTGATCCGGGGGGCCCTCGCGGTCGTCACGATGGACGGGGCGCGCCGCGAGATCGCGGATGGCGACGTGCTGGTCAGGGGCGGGGTGATCGCGGCCGTCGGGCAGGGCCTGACGGGCAGGGGCAGGACGGTCGAGGCGCGAGGCTGTGTCGTCACGCCGGGGCTGGTCAACACGCATCATCACCTGTTCCAGACGATGACCCGGGCCGTGCCGGGCGGGCAGGACGCGCTGCTCTTCGGCTGGCTCAGGGCGCTCTACCCGGTCTGGGCGCGGATGGGACCCGACGAGATCCGGGTCTCGGCGCTTGCCGGGATGGCCGAACTCGTGCTGGGCGGGTGCACGCTGACAGCCGATCACCTCTATCTGTTCCCGAACGGGGCGCGGCTCGAGGACACGATCGAGGCGGCGCGCGAGATCGGCATCCGCTTCCACCCGACGCGGGGCGCGATGTCGATCGGGACAAGCGCGGGCGGGCTGCCGCCGGATGCACTGGTCGAGACCGAGCCGGCGATCCTTGACGACATGATCCGGGTTGTCGACGCCTTTCACGAAGCAGGCCCCGGGGCGATGGTCCGGGTCGGGCTGGCGCCGTGTTCGCCCTTCTCGGTCTCGACCGGGCTGATGCGGGATGCCGCGGCGCTGGCGCGGGACAAGGGGGTGATGCTGCACACCCATCTTGCCGAGAACGACGAGGACATCCGCTATTGCGAGGCGACCTTCGGCTGCCGGCCGGGCCGGTATGCCGAGGATCTGGGCTGGATCGGCGCGGATGTCTGGCATGCCCATTGCGTGAAGCTCGACGCGGCCGAGATCGGGCTCTTCGCGCGGTCGGGCACGGGAGTTGCGCATTGCCCCTGTTCGAACTGCCGCCTGGGCTCGGGGATCGCGCCGGTCAGGGCGATGCGCGATGCGGGCATCGCCGTCGGGCTGGGCGTGGACGGGTCGGCGAGCAACGATGCGGCGAGCCTGATCGCCGAGGCGCGGATGGCGATGTTGCTGCAGCGGGTCGCGCGGGGAGCCGACGCAATGGCGGCGCGCGAGGCGCTGGAGATCGCCACGCGCGGCGGTGCGCGGGTGCTGGGGCGGGACGACTGCGGAACGATCGAACCGGGAATGCGGGCGGATGTCGCGGTCTGGGACGTCTCGGGGATCGAGGCGGCCGGCGCCTGGGATCCGGTGGCCGCGCTGGTCCTGTGCGGGCCGCCGCGGGTGCGGCATCTGTTCATCGAGGGCCGGCAAGTGGTGTGCGACGGCGAGGTCGCGACCATCGACCTGCCCCGCGTGATCGAGGCCCAGAACCGGCTGGCACGGCGGCTGGCGGAGCGCGCGGGCAGGGCCTGATTGGGTGTCCCACGATGGGACACCCCATCCGTGTCAACAAGATCAACGGGTTATGGTTCATGTTGAGGATCCGTTCACGAAGGTTGACGGGAAAGGACGGGGCGTACGCCGGGCCATGCCGCTGCGAAGCGGCATGGCGGGCCTTCGAAGGCCCGCGGCGCCCCGTGCCCGGCTGCAGGGCGGGCGGCGGTGGTGCGGGATGGGGTCAAGGGGGGACGGAAGCCGGCAGGCAGGCCCCGGGGACCCGGCCGGGGATGTTGCCATGCCGCTTCGAAGCGGCATGGCGGGCCTTCGAAGGCCCGCCGCCTGCCTGTGCCCGGCGGCGGGGCGGGTCAGGCGGCAGCGCCGGGCGGGGGGAGCTCCGGGCCGGGGTGCGCGGCCGGCAGGGCCGTCATCCCGTCCCGGCCGTGCCCGCGCCGGGCGAACCGGCGCGGCTGGCGTCCCGCCCGGGGGTCTCCCGCCCGGCAGGCACCGGCCGGCCGCCCACCCACACGGCCCGGACCGCGCGGTCGTCGCCCATCATGATCGTGGGGAAGAGCGCCTCCCACAGGTCGGCGGCGCGGGCGGCGCGCTGGGCGATGGCCGGCGTCGAGGCGAGGTCGATGACCACGAGGTCGGCCTCCATGCCCGGCGCGAGGTTGCCGATCAGCGCCTCGGCGCGGAGCGCGCGCGCCGAGCCCTGCGTCGCCAGCCACCAGAGCTGGGCGGGATGCAGCGCCTCGCCGCGGAGCTGGGCCACCTCGTAGGCCGCGGCCATCGTGCGCAGCATCGAGAAGGAAGACCCGCCCCCGGTATCGGTGGCAAGCCCCACGCGCACCTGCCGCGCGAGCCCCATGTCGAAGAGGCCCGAGCCGATGAAGGTGTTGGAGGTGGGGCAGTGGACGAGGCTCGCGCCCGCCTCGGCGAGCCGCGCCTTCTCGCGCGCCGTGAGATGGATGGCGTGGCCGTAGACGGCGCCTTCGCGCAAGAGCCCCTGCGCCTCGTAGGTGTCGAGGTAGTCGCGCGCCTGGGGGAAGAGCTCCCTGACCCAGGCGATCTCGTCCACCTGTTCGGAAAGATGCGTCTGCATCAGGCAATCGGGGTATTCGCGCCAGAGCTGGCCCAGCATGGCGAGCTGCTCGGGCGTGGAGGTGGGCGAGAAGCGGGGCGTGATCACGTAGGAGAGCCGGTCCACCCCGTGCCATTTCTCCAGCAGGCGGCGGCTGTCGTCATGGGCCGACTGCGCCGTGTCGCGCAGCCCCTCGGGGGCGTTGCGGTCCATGCAGGTCTTGCCGGCATAGGCGCGCAGGCCCCGTGCCTGCGCGGCGGCGAAGAAGGCATCGACGCTTTCGGGGTGGATCGTGCAGTAGGTGCAGACGGTTGTGGTGCCGTTCGCGAGCACGAGGTCGAGGTGACGCGCGGCGATTGCGGCGGCATAGGCGGGATCGGAAAAGCGCATCTCCTCGGGGAAGGTGTAGCTGTTCAGCCAGTCGATCAGCCGCTTGCCCCAGGAGGCGATGATCGCCGTCTGCGGGTAGTGCACATGGGCGTCGATGAAGCCCGCCGAGATCAGCGCCCCGCCGTAATCGGTGACGCGGGCCTGCGGGTGGGCGCGGCGCAGGGCGTCGGCCTCGCCCACCGCCGCGATGCGCCCGCCCTCGACCAGGACGCCGCCGCGGGAGGAATGGCGGGCGGCGGCGGGCCCCTCGGCGAAGGGGTCGCCGGCGAAGGAAAGCGTCTGTCCGATCAAGAGCTCTGCCATGATGTGCCGATCTCCCTTGTCACGGCGTCCGGTCGAGCCTAACCGCTGTCGGGGGGGAAGCGAAACGCCCGCGGCCGGCTTGTCCGGGTGAAACAGCTTCCGCTAAAGAAGCGCAATTCGCGGGGAGGAGCCGGAGCCGTGAGCGAGACCGAACCGGACATCGCCGACCGCGAGGACGGCGACTTCGCCCTCGATCCCCAGCGCGTCGCGGCGATCCGCGAGGCGATCGCCGCCGGCGACGCGGCGTCGATCGACGCGGCGATGGAGCCCCTGCACCCCGCCGACATCGCCGACCTGCTGGAACAGATCGACCCGGCCGAGCGGCGCGTCCTGCTGGGCCTGTGGTCGGGCGGGATCGACGGCGAGATCCTGAGCGAGCTCGACGAGGCGATCCGCGACGAGGTCATCGAGGCGCTGCCGCACGACGTCCTGACCGAGGCGGTGCGCGAGCTTGAATCCGACGACGTCGTCGACCTGATCGAGGATCTCGAGGAACCGCAGCAGGAGATGATCCTGGGCGCGCTGCCCGAGAGCGAGCGCGTCGCCGTCGAGCAGGCGCTGAACTATCCCGAGCATTCCGCCGGCCGCCTGATGCAGCGCGAGGTCGTGGTGGCGCCCGAGCACTGGACGGTGGGCGAGGCGATCGACTTCCTGCGCCGGCAGGCCGAGCTTCCCGACCAGTTCTACCACGTCATCCTCGTGGACCCGGCGCATCGCCCCGTGGGCTATGTCACGCTGGGCAAGCTGATGTCGTCGCGGCGCGATGTCAGGCTTGCCGACATCACCGAGGACAGTTTCCGCACCATCAGCGTGATGCAGGAGGAAGGCGACGTCGCCTATGCCTTCAACCAGTATCACCTGATCTCGGCCCCGGTCGTGGACGAGGGCGGCCGGCTGGTGGGGGTGATCACGATCGACGACGCGATGGCGGTGCTTGACGAGGAGCACGAGGAAGACGTGCTGAAGCTCGCCGGCGTCGGCGGCGAGGCCTCGATCTCGGACGGGGTGATGGCCACGGTGCGCCGGCGCATCCCCTGGCTGGTTGTCAACCTGTTCACGGCCTCGCTCTCGGCGGTGGTCATCTCGCGCTTCGAGGGCACGCTCGTGGCCATCGTGGCGCTGGCCGCGCTGATGCCGATCGTCGCCTCCACGGGGGGGATCGCGGGCACGCAGTCGCTGGCGGTGGCGGTGCGGGCGCTGGCGACGCGCGACCTGACCTCGTCGAACGCCGCCCGGGTGGTGCGGCGCGAGCTTGCCGCGGGGCTGATGAACGGCCTCCTGCTGGCGGCCCTGCTTGGGCTGGGCGGGACGCTGATCTCGGGCGACGTGATGATCGGGGCGGTCCTCGCCCTGGCGATGATCGTCAACCAGATCGTCGCGGCGACGGGAGGCGTGCTGGTGCCGCTGGCGCTGCACCGCATCGGGCTCGACCCGGCGCTGGCCTCGGGCACCTTCGTGACCACCCTGACCGACGTGATGGGCTATTTCGCCTTCCTGGGCTTCGCGACATGGATCCTGCTGTGAGCGTGGTGGCAGAGGGGAGAGCGGCGGGTCGGCAGGGATGACGGACATGGCGGACATGGCGGCGCGGAAGGCGGCGGCGCGGGCCGAGGCCTTCGCGCGGCGCAAGGCGGCCTTCGCCGGACGCGGGCCGGAAGATGCGCGCCACCTGGCCGGCGTGCTGGCGGCCCATCGCGGCGCGGTGCTGTCGGGCTACATGCCGATGCGCACCGAGATCGACCCCCTGCCGGCGATGACGGCCCATGCCGCGGCGGGCGGGATCGTCGGCGTGCCGGTGATCCCAGGGCGCGACGTGGCGCTGGTCTTCCGGCGCTGGCGGCCGGGCGCGCCGATGCTGCCGGGTGCCTTCGGGGCGCTGGTGCCAGCCGACCCCGGGGAGGTGGTGCCTTCGGTGCTGGTCGTGCCGATGCTGGCCTTCGACAGGCGCGGCTTCCGTCTGGGCTATGGCGGGGGCTACTACGACCGGACGCTGGCCGGGCTGCGCGCCGCGGGGCCGGTGACGGCGATCGGCTTCGCCTTCGCCGCGCAGGAGGTGGAGGCCGTGCCCGTCGAGCCGACGGACGCGCGGCTTGACCTGATCGTGACCGAGGCGGGCGTCATCGCGCCTGCGGACTGAGCCTGCGGAATGAGCCCAGGGACCGCGCCGGCCGCCCGGAACGGTTGCGGCGCGCCCGCGAGGGCGCGCCGCACCGCCGTTCCGCAACCGTTGCACCTGCAATGAACCGTCACTTCGCGCCCGCGGGGCGGGCCTTCACCTACACCCGTCGGAGCCAAGGGTAGGGGGGCGCCCGCAGGCCGGTCAACCTTCGGCCGATGCCGGCCGGGGGCGGCGGAACGCCCCTGTGGCGGCAGGGCCACAATCCGGGCCGTGCCACAACCTTGAGCGGTACCTGAACGCCGTGCCGCAAGATGTTGTCTGTTCTCCGGAATCGCTGGCCTGGCTGCTCCGGCGGCCGGCAGGCCCCCCGGCGCCGTCCTGCGGCGCGCGCCGGATTGTGACTTGCCAGGACGGCGCGATTGCGTTCCGCGCCCCGGCGCGAGCGGGCAGGGGGTGTGGCGCGCGGGCGGCGGCCGGCGCCTTTCGCCTTGCCCTTCGCGGCGCGAATCCCTAACCCGTGGGCCCATGCGCATCCTCTTTCTCGGCGACGTCATGGGGCGGGCGGGGCGGGCCGCGGTGACCGGCCGCCTGCCCGGCCTGCGCCGCGACTGGCGGCTGGATTTCGTTGTCGTCAATGCCGAGAACGCCTCGGCCGGCGCGGGGCTGACGGGCGAGCACGCGCGCGAACTGCTCGCCGCCGGGGCCGATTGCCTGACCCTGGGCGATCACGCCTTCGACCAGAAGGACATGGCGGCCTTCATCGAGGGCGAGCCGCGCATCCTCAGGCCGCTGAACTTCGCCCGGACGGCGCCGGGCCGCGGTGCCCGCGTCTTCGATGCGCCCGGGGGGCGGCGCGTCCTGGTGGCGCAGGTCCTGGGCCGGGTGTTCATGAAGCAGCCCTTCGACGACCCCTTCAGCGAGATCGACGCGGTGCTGCGCGCCAACCCGCTGGGCGGCGCGGTCCAGGCGGCGATCGTCGATGTCCATGCCGAGGCCACGTCGGAGAAGATGGGCCTTGGCCACTGGTGCGACGGGCGCGCCTCGCTGGTCGTGGGCACGCACACGCATGTGCCCACCGCCGACACGCAGATCCTGGAGGGCGGCACCGCCTATCAGACCGATGCCGGCATGTGCGGCGACTACGACAGCGTGATCGGCATGGACAAGCTGGAGCCGATGCGGCGCTTCGTCACGGGGATGTCGCGCGAACGCTTCACCCCGGCCACGGGCGAGGCGACGCTGGCCGGAATCCTGGTGGAGACCGACGACCGCACGGGGCGGGCGCTGCACGCCCATCCGGTGCGCAGCGGCGGGCGGCTGGGACAGGCGCTGCCATGACGCTGCGGCAGGCCGGACCGGTCGGCTTCCTGCTGCTGCTCGGCACCGGCTGGGGCCTGACCCAGACGCTGTCGAAGATCGCCGTGTCGACCGGGCACCCGCCGCTCGGGCTGATCTTCTGGCAGCTGGTGATCGGTGTCGCGGTCCTCGGCCCGCTGGTGGCGATGCGCGGCGGCCGCATCCCGCTGACGCGGGCGACCGCGGCCTTCTTCGTGCTGGTCGCCCTGCTCGGCACGATCATCCCGAACACGGTGTCCTATGCGGCCTATGTGCACCTGCCGGCGGGCATCATGTCGATCGTCATCTCGGCGGTGCCGATCCTGGCCTTTCCGATCGCCCTGGCCCTGGGCACCGACCGCTTCGACTGGACGCGGGTCCTGGGCCTGGCCTGCGGTCTGGCGGGCGTTGCCCTGATCGCCCTGCCGCAGGAGGGGCTGCCCGCCGGGGTGGCGACGGGGTGGCTGATCCTCGCCCTGGTTTCGCCCTTCTGCTACGCGCTCGAGGCCAACTACGTCGCGCGCTGGGGCACCGCCGGGCTGGACCCGATCGCCGCGATGTTCGGTGCGTCGCTTGCCGGGGCGGTGCTGGCGCTGCCCCTCGCCCTGGCGACGGGCCAGTTCATCGACCCCCGCCCGGCCTGGGGCGCGCCCGAGGCGGCGCTGGTCCTGTCCTCGGTCATCCATGCGCTGATGTATGCCGGCTATGTCTGGCTGGTGGGGCGCGCCGGGCCGGTCTTCGCCGGCCAGACCTCCTATGTCGTCACCGGGGCGGGCGTGGTCTGGGCGATGGCGATCCTCGGCGAGCGCTATTCGGGCTGGGTCTGGGCCGCGCTTGCGGTCATGCTGGCCGGCATCTTCCTGGTCCGGCCGCGCCGCCCGGCGCGGCCCGGGATCGCCCCGCCTGCCCCTTGCGATGCGCCGGCCATCGGCGAAGGATGTGCCTGATGCTGGATATTGCCGCCCTTGCCGGACCCGAGGCGATGGCCTTCGTCGCGCTGGCGATCCTGGCCGGGATGATCGTGCTGTTCGCGCGCGAGACCTTCGCCCCCGAGGTCGTCGCCATCGGCGGGGCCACGCTGATGCTGCTGATCGGGCTGATTCCGCAGAAGGCGATCGCCGGCGTGCTGTCGAACAGCGCGCCCTGGACGATCATCGCGCTCTTCATCATCGTCGGTGCGCTGGTGCGCACCGGTTCGCTGGAGACGCTGAGCCAGATCGCCGCGCGCAATGCCGCCCGCCATCCGGTCGCGACGCTCGCGGGGATCGGGCTTCTCGTCACGTCGATGTCGGCCTTCATCAACAACACGCCGCTTGTCGTCGTCATGATGCCGATCTTCATCCGCCTGGCGGCGGAGCTGCGCGTGGCGCCGTCGAAGCTCCTGATCCCGCTCAGCTACATGACGATCCTCGGCGGCACGGTGACGATGATCGGCACCTCGACGAACATCGTCGTCGACGGTGTGGCCCGGGCTGCCGACCTGGCCCCATTCGGCATCTTCGAGATCGCGCCCATCGGCCTTGCCGTGGCCGCGGCAGGCCTTGTCTACCTGGCGCTGGCCGGCCCCCGCTTCCTGCCCGACAGGCAGTCGATGTCGAGCCTGCTGGGCGACCGCAGCCGGATGAAGTTCTTCACCGAGGTCGCCGTCCCCGAAGGCTCGGCGCTGATCGGCAAGCCGCTCGAGGCGGTGGACATCTTCCGCCGCGACGAGGTGCGGGTGATCGACGTGCTGCGGGGCGATGCCTCGCTCCGGCGCGACCTCGGTGCGGTGCGGCTGGAGCCCGGCGACCGGGTGGTGCTGCGCAGCCCGATGTCGGAGATCCTGGGGCTGCAGTCCAGCCGGCACGTCACCCTGGTGGACAAGCTGTCCTCGGTCCCGACCCAGACGGTCGAGGTGCTGATCACGCCGGGCTGCCGCATGGTGGGCCGCTCGCTGGGCTCGATGCGGCTGCGCCGCCGCTACGGCGTCTATCCGCTGGCCGTCCACCGCCGGAACCAGAACATCGGACGGCAGCTCGACGACATCGTCGTCAATGTCGGCGACACGCTGCTTCTGGAAGGCGCGATCGAGGACATCCAGCGCCTCGCCTCGGACATGGACCTCGTGGATGTCGCGCGCCCGACGGCGCGGGCCTACCGCCGCGGCCGCGCGCCGATCGTGCTGGCCGTGCTCGTCGCCGTGGTCGCGCTGGCCGCGCTCGACGTGGCGCCGATCATGACGCTGGCCTTCATCGGCGCGGGCATAGTCCTCGTCACCGGCTGCATCGAGGCCGACGAGGCGATCGCCGCCATCGACGGGCGGATGCTGGCGCTGCTCTTCGGCATGCTCGGCGTCGGCGCGGGGCTGGAACATTCCGGCGCGGTCGAGCTGATCGTCGGCTGGTTCGCCCCCGCGCTGGCGGGCCTGTCGCCGCACATTCTGGTCCTCGTCGTCTACATCCTGACCTCGGCCCTGACCGAGATCGTCTCGAACAATGCCGTCGCCGTCATCGTCACCCCGGTGGTGATCGGGCTGGCGCAGTCGATCGGGGTGGATCCGCGACCGCTCGTCATCGTGGTGATGATCGGCGCCTCGGCAAGCTTCGCCACACCGATCGGCTATCAGACGAACACGCTGGTCTACGGACCGGGGGGCTACCGCTTCACCGACTTCGTCTGGTTCGGACTGCCGCTCAACGCCGTCTCGGCCATCGTCTGCACCCTGCTGCTGCCGGTCTTCTACGGCTTCGCGCCGGCCGCGCCCTGACCGGCTTCCGCCCCGGCAGGGCCGCGGGGGGCAGGGGTTGCGGCCGCGGCCGCGCCTGACATATAGGGCGCGGATCACGATCACCGACGGAGCATTCCATGGCCGGCCATTCGAAGTGGGCCAACATCCAGCATCGCAAGGGCAAGCAGGACGCCGCGCGGTCGAAGCTGTTCTCGAAGCTCGCCAAGGAGATCACGGTGGCCGCGAAGATGGGCGATCCGGATCCCGACAGGAACGCGCGCCTCAGGCTGGCGGTCAAGGAGGCGCGGGCGAACTCGATGCCCAAGGACGTGATCGACCGGGCGATCAGGAAGTCGCAGGGCGGCGATGCGGACAGCTACGAGGAGATCCGCTACGAGGGCTATGGCCCGAACGGCATCGCCATCATCGTCGAGGCGATGACCGACAACCGCAACCGCACCGCCTCGAACGTGCGGTCCTACTTCACCAAGTACAGCGGCGACCTCGGCCAGACGAACTCGGTCGCCTTCATGTTCGACCGGGTGGGCGAGGTCATGTATCCGCTCGCGGCCGGTGACGCCGACACGGTGATGATGGCGGCGATCGAGGCGGGCGCCACCGATGTCGAGACCGACGAGGACGGCCACTGGATCACCTGCGCGCCCGAGGACCTCGGCGCGGTCACGGCCGCCCTCGAGGCGAAACTCGGCGAGAGCGAGACGGCGAGGCTCGTCTGGAAGCCGAAGTCGCGCACCATGCTCGATCTCGAGACGGCCGAGAAGGTGATGAAGCTGATCGACGCGCTCGAGGACGACGATGACGTCCAGTCGGTGACCCACAACTTCGATGTGCCCGAGGACGTTGCGGCGGCACTGGCCCAGTAGGCGCGGCCGGGCCGCCGCGGCCACGCCACCCCTGTCCACGGACCCGGACCCTCCGGCCCTGCCGGAGCCGGAAATCCTTTGCCAAGGATTTCCGGCGACCTTCGGCCGGCGCGGGGCCTGGCCCGGGCCGGGAAATCCTTGGCGAAGGATTTCCCGGCCCCCGTGGCAGGATTTCCGTGGAAATCCTGCCACTGGGCCCCGCCGTGCGGCAGGGCGGAGGTGGTGCGCTTCGTCCGGCGGCGGGGGCGCCCCGGCCGTCTTGCCCCGGGGGCGCAGCGGCAGCGCGCGGCCGCCGACCGCGCCGCCCGGCCGATGTCAGGCGGCCCGGGCCTGCCCGCCGAAGCGGCCGTAGAAGGTTTCTCCCTTCGCGGCGATCTCGCGCAGGAGGGCGGGGGCGGCAAAGCGCCGGCCGTGCCGGTGCGAGAGACTGTCGCAGATCTCCACCGCCCTGCCGGCGCCGATGATGTCGAGCCAGCCGAAGGGTCCGCCCGACCATGGCGCGAAGCCCCAGCCGAGGACGGCGCCGACATCGCCCTCGCGGATGTCGGTCAGGACGCCCTCCTCGAAGGCGCGCACCGCCTCGGCCACCTGCACCATCAGCAGGCGGTCCTGCACCCCGGACGGGGAGGGCTGAGCCGCGGCCCGCGGCCAGAGCCGGCCGAGGCCGTCCCAGAGCCCGGTGCGTTCGCCCGCCCCGTCATAGGCGTAGAAGCCTGCCTTCGCCTTGCGCCCCAGCCGTCCCTCGGCGGCCATCGCGAAGAGGACCTTGTCGACGTCGTCGTCCGGATAGGCCGCCCCCATCGCCGCCCTGGTCGCCTTCGCGATCCTGACGCCGAGATCGATCGAGGTCTCGTCGACGAGCTGCAGGGGGCCGACCGGCATGCCCGCGAGTCTCGCCGCATTCTCGATCAGGGCCGGCGCCACGCCCTCGCCGACCATCCGGATCCCCTCGTTCACGTAGGGAATGATGCAGCGGTTGGCGTAGAAGAAGCGGGCGTCGTTGACGACGATCGGGGTCTTGCGCAGCTGGCGGACGAAGTCGAGCGCGGTGGCGACGGCCTCCGCGCCGGTCGCGGCCCCGCGGATGATCTCGACCAGCATCATCCGGTCGACCGGCGAGAAGAAGTGGATGCCGATGAACCGGTCCGGCCGGACCGATGCGGCAGCCAGCCCGCTGATCGGCAGGGTCGAGGTGTTGGTGGCGAAGATGCAGTCCGCGCCGGTCGCGGCCTCGGCCGCCCGCGTCACCTCGGCCTTGACCTTCGGATCCTCGAACACCGCCTCGACGACGAGGTCGCAGCCGGCAAGCGCCGCGTAGTCGGTGCCGGGCCGGATGCGCCCCAGGACCTCGGCCTTCTGCGCCGCGGTCATCCGGCCGCGGGCGACGGACTTGTCGAGCTGGGCCTCGATGCGCGCCCGCCCGCCCAGGGCGGCCTCTTCGGTTGCGTCGATGAGCACGACATCGATGCCCGCCCCGGCCGCGACATGGGCGATGCCCGCCCCCATCATGCCCGCACCGAGAACGCCGAGGCGCCTGACGCTGCGGTCGGGAAGGGGGGGGCGGCGCGCCCCCTTCTCGAGCGCCTCCTTGCTGACGAAGAGCGACCGGATCATCGCGGCGGAGGAGGGATTCATCAGCACATGGGTGAACCAGCGCGCCTCGATGCGGAGAGCGGCGTCGAAGGGGACGAGGGCCCCTTCGTAGACGGCCGAGAGCAGCGCCCTGGCCGCCGGATAGACGCCCTGCGTCCGGCCCATCACCATGGCCGAGGCCCCGACGAAGGTCATGTAGCCCGCCGGATGGTAGGGCGCGCCGCCGGGCATGCGGTACTCCTTCCGGTCCCAGGGCTTGACGATCGCGTCCCCGCCGGCCGCGAGGACCCAGGCGCGGGCGGCCGCCAGAAGCTCCGCGGGCGGGACGACCTCGTCGATGACGCCGGCCGCCTTCATCCGCTCGGGCGTGTCGGTCCTGCCTTCGAGCAGGAAGGGCGAGGCGCCCATCGGCCCGAGCTTGCGGACGAGGCGCGTGGTGCCGCCGGCCCCGGGGAAGATGCCGACGAGGATCTCGGGCAGGCCGATCCTGGCCTTCGGATTGTCGGCGGCGAAGATGCGGTGGCAGGCGAGGGGAATTTCCAGCCCGATCCCAAGCGCCGTCCCGGGCAGCGCCGCGGCGACGGGCTTGCCGCCCTTCAGCGTCTTCGGGTCCATTCCGGCGCGCTCGATCTTCCTGAGCAGCGCATGGATGCGCATGACCCCGTCGAAGAGGCCGCGGGCCGGGTCGTCACCGGCGGCCTCGCGCATCGTCGCGATTGTGTTCAGGTCCATCCCGCCGGCGAAGTCGCGCTTGCCGGAGGTGAGCACGATGCCGCGGACCTGCGGATCGGCGAGGGCGGCGTCGAAGAGCGCCTCGAGCTCGGCAAGGCCTGCGAAGCTCATGACGTTCATCGAGCGTCCGGGCACGTCCCAGGTGATGACGGCGACGCCGTCGTCGCCGGTGGCGAGGGTGAAGTCAGGCATCGGGGAACGCTCCACTGTCGAGGGCTGCGGGCGGAATCCGGGCGCTCCGGCCCGGCTGCGGGACGGTTTCGGCGCGGCGGTCGCGCCAGAAGGAGACGAAGGCCGAGGCGCCGCCCGGTATCGCCGCGGCGCTCGGCCCGTCGGGCCGGGCCTGACGGATGGCGAGCCCGTGCATCAGCGCCAATCCGTCACCCGGGGAAGATCGATCGGCCAGCGCGTGTTGGCGGTGGCATTGCTGATCGACACCGCCCGCCAGACGCCATCGCCGCGGCGCAGGGTGATCTGCGAGGCGAAGGGCGGAACGACGCGGACGGCATTCGACAGCATGTGCGTGACGTAGTTGCCGGCGATCAGGCCGTCCTCGATGAAGGTCGCGATCCGCACGAGGCGGATGTAGTCGGTGACCTGCTGCGTGCGCAGCATCTCGTGGAAGTCCTCGAATCCGTCGCGCAGGGCCGCCTCGTCGGCGATGGTGAGGTTGGCGCGCTCGGTCTGCAGGTGGAACGGCAGCGCGACGGCATCGCGATAGCTGTCCCAGTCGCCGTCCATGACCGCGCGGCCGACGGCATCGAGGAAGTCCTGCAGGATCGCGGAGGCGGTCAGGGCGCGGCCTCCTGCGGCAGGGGGGAACCGTCGCGCCGGGTGAGGCCGACGACTCCGGATACGCGCGTGTAGAGCCGGTCGATGTCGGAATAGTGGACGCGGTCCGAGGGCAGGCGGGTGCCGACGACCAGGCAGGTGCAGGGCGCCGCGCTGCGGTTGACGACATGGTGGCCGTTCTCGACGCCCGCCGGCCAGCAGGCGGCATCGCCGGGCCGAAGGTCGTGCGGGCCGTCATCCTCGATCACGGTCGGCGTGCCGTCGAGGACGTAGAGGAATTCGTCCTCGGCCTCGTGCCAGTGCCGGTGCGAGGAGGCGGCACCCGGGGCGAGCGTGTCGACATGGGCGCCGAACTGCGTGAGACCGCCCGCCATCGAGAAGTAGAGCGTGCCGCCGCCGCCCGGGCCCCCGTGGCGCGGTGCGTCTTCGGGCCGGACGATCACCGGGGGCCCGCCCAGGGCGTGCCGTCCTTGTAGAAGAACGTGGCCTTGCCGCCGCCGATCTCGACCTTGAGGTCCACGTCCGAGTAGGTCGCGACCTCGCGCGGGGCCCGGGTGCCCACGACGAGGAAGCGTGCGGGCCGGTCTGTACGGTTGACGAAGTGGTGGCCGTTCGTGCTGCCCGCAGGGAAGGCCGCGCAGTCGCCCGGGCGCATCACCGTCTCGCCCTCGTCCTGGACGAGCGTGCATTCGCCTTCGGTCACCATCACGAACTCGTCCTCGTTCTGGTGCCAGTGGCGCAGGCTCGAGAGCGCGCCGGGCTCGAGCGTCACGAGGTTGGCGCCGAACTGGGTCAGGCCGCCCGCGTCGCCGAGACGCAGCGAGGAGCGGCCCTTCATCATCGCGGCATAGGGCTCGGGGTAGATCGAGCCGGTCCTGACCGGCACCGTGGAGAGGTCGAGCTTTCCCATCTTCAGACCCTTTCGATGATCGTGGCGGCGCCCATCCCCGAGGCGACGCAGAGGGTGGCAAGGCCCGTGCCGCGGCCCGTGCGCTCGAGCTCGTCAAGGAGCGTGCCGAGGATGATCGCACCGGTTGCGCCGAGGGGGTGGCCCATGGCGATGGCCCCGCCGTTGACGTTGACGCGGGCGGGATCGGCCCCGAAGGCCTGGAGGAAACGCAGGACGACGGCGGCGAAGGCCTCGTTCACCTCGAAGAGGTCGATGTCGGCGATGGTCATTCCGGCCTCGCGCAGGACCTTCTCGGTGGCGGGCACGGGGCCCGTCAGCATGATCGTGGGATCGCTGCCGACCTTGGCCGTGGCCCTGATCCGGGCGCGCGGCTTCAGCCCGTGGCGCTCGCCGAAGGCCCTGGACCCGACGAGGACCGCGGCCGCCCCGTCGACGATGCCCGAGGAATTGCCGGCATGGTGGACATGTTCGATGCGCTCGAGATGGGGATACTTCATGATCGCCACCCGGTCGAAGCCCGGCATCTGCTCGCCCATCGTGCGGAAGGCGGGCTCCAGCCGGCCGAGGGCCTGCATGTCGGTGCCGGGCCGGAGATGTTCGTCGCGATCGAGGATGACGAGGCCGTTGACGTCGCGCACCGGCACGACCGAGCGGGCGAAGCGCCCCTCGGCCCAGGCCTGCGCGGCGCGCCGCTGGCTCTCGACGGCCAGGGCGTCCACATCGTCGCGCCCGAATCCGTGTTCGGTCGCGATGATGTCGGCCGCGATTCCCTGGGGCACGAAGTAGACCTTCATCGCAAGCGCCGGATCCACGGCGATGGCGCCGCCGTCCGACCCCATCGGGACGCGGCTCATCATCTCGACCCCGCCGGCGATGTAGGCCTCGCCGGCGCCGGCCCGGACCTGATTCGCCGCCAGGTTCACGGCCTCGAGCCCGCTGGCGCAGAAGCGGTTGACCGACAGGCCGGGAATCGATTCGTCGAGGTCCGACATCAGGACCGCCGACCGCGCGAGACAGGCGCCCTGCTCGCCGACCTGGGTGACGTTGCCCCAGATCACGTCCTCGACGGCGCGGCCGGAAAGGCCGTTGCGCGCCTTGACGGCGTTCAGCATCTGGGCCGACAGCGCCAGCGCCGTCACCTCGTGCAGGCTGCCATCGGGGCGTCCCCGGCCGCGTGGCGAGCGCAGGGCGTCGTAGATGTAGGCGTCGGTCATCAGCCATCCTCCCGGGCCCGGTCGGACGGCCTGCCGGGCATCAGGTCATAGGGATGCCTCCAGCCGGGCAGCGCGGCGATGCGGTCCAGCCAGCGGTCGATGGCCGGCCAGTCGGCGCGCCTGAAGCCGAAGGGCTCGTCATAGAAGAGATAGGACGCGCAGGACAGGTCCGCGACCGTGACGTCACGTCCCACGACCCAGTCGCGCCCCGCGAGATGGTTCTCGAGGATCCGCAGGGCGCCGCGCAGCCGGCCCTGCTGCCAGGCGATGACCTCTGCGGGCCGCCTTTCGGGCGGCAGGAAGTTCATCAGGAAGCGCGTGACGCCGATCTGGCCCGAGAACCTGTGATTGTCCCACAGGATCCAGCGCCAGATCTCGTCCTCGTCGGCGGGCGTGCCGAAAAGCCGCCCGGTCCGCCGCGCGATCCTGACGAGGATCAGGCCGGACTGGGTGACGACCTCGCCGTCCTCCTCGAGCACCGGGCATTCGCCCATCGGGTTGAGCGACAGGAAGGGCTCGCGCCGCGTCGCGCCGTTGAAGAAGTCGACGAAGACGGGCTCCCAGGGGTAGCCCGCGAGCGTCATGGCGAGGGCCGCCTTGTAGCTGTGGCCGCTTTCGCCGAAACAGTGGAGTCTTGCCGTCATCGCGCCTCCCTGCAGCTGACGCCGGGGGTTTTCCACCCCCGGACCCCCGGAGAGTATTTCCGCCAGGATGAAGGCGGGGATTCACCGGATGTAAACCATGTCCTGATGGACTTGTCCTGCGGCACAGGCTGGAGAGCCGATGACCGCCCAGGGTGAAGCCCTGTCCCGCGCAGGTCGCGGGGCAGGGTGCCCGCGTTCTCCTTCATCCTGGCCGAAATACTCCGGGGGTGCGGGGGCAGCGCCCCCGCCCGGCCTGCGCCGCGCCGGCGGCTCAGGCCTTGCGTTCCTCGAGCTCGGCGCGGAAGAGGCGCAGGCGGTGGGGCAGGTTCTCGGGATGGGTGATGCTGCCCCAGTTCTCGAAGACGAAGCACAGCGCCTCGTCGGGGGTGAGGCCGGCCTCTGCGGCGAAGCGGGTGAGCGCGCGATAGGCATCGTTCGTCATGGCGACGGGGAAGCGGCGGGTCAGGCGAAGGCGCTTCGGCATGGGCGGCGGTCCTCGTCGCGGGGCATCGCGCGAGGGTAGCCCGTTCCGGCGGCCGCGAACAGGGCAGGCAGGCGCCGGCGCAGGCGGGCGGGCCGGAGCCGGAGGCCCCCGGTGCCGGTGCCTCAGAAGGCCGCCGCATCAAGCGCCATCACCGGCGCGCCGCCGGTGCGGATGCGGGCGAGGTGAAGGGCCGTCGCGGGCAGCCGGCGGGCCATGTAGTAGCGCCCGGTGGCGAGCTTGGCGCGCAGGAAGTCCGCATCCCCCGATCCGGTGGCCAGCGCCGCCGTCGCTGCCCGCGCCATCCGCGCCCACATGAAGCCGAGGCAGACATGGCCGAAGAGATGCAGGAAGTCCGTCGCGCCGGCGAGGGCGTCGTCGGGCGCCCGCGGCCCGCGCTCGGCGAAGAACAGGGCGGCGGCCTCGAGATCCTTCGCGGCGGCCTTGAGCGGGTCGAGGAAATCGCGCCCGAACTCCGCGTCGGCCGCGTTCTGGCGGATGAAGTCCCTGACCATCGCGAAGAAGCCCATCACCGGCCGGCCGCCCTCGGCGCCGAGCTTGCGGCCGACGAGGTCGAGCGCCTGGATGCCGTTCGCGCCCTCGTAGATCATCGCGATCCGGGCGTCGCGGACGAACTGGGCCATCCCGTTCTCCTCGATGTAGCCGTGCCCGCCCCAGACCTGCTGGGCGGCGACCGTCGCCGCGAAGCCCCCGTCGGTCAGGAACCCCTTGATGACCGGGGTGAGGAGCGAGATCAGGCCGAGGGCCGCCGCGTCGCCGGACCGCTGCGCCCGGTCGATCAGCGAGGCGCCCCAGAGGGTGAAGGCGCGGGCGCCCTCGACGAAGGACTTCTGGTCCATGAGGCTGCGGCGGATGTCGGGATGGACGATCAGCGGATCGGCCGGTCCGGCGGGGTTGGCGGGGCCGGCGGCGGCGCGGCCCTGGAGGCGGTCGCGGGCATAGGCGGCCGCGTTCTGGAAGGCGGTCTCGGCCACCGCATAGCCCTGGAGGCCCACGCCGAGGCGGGCCTCGTTCATCATGGTGAACATGGCGGGCATGCCCCGGTGCAGTTCGCCCAGCAGGAATCCCGTGGCGCCGTCATAGTTCATCACGCAGGTCGCGTTGCCGTGGATGCCCATCTTGCGTTCGATCTTGCCGACCGAAAGGGCATTGCGCGCGCCGAGGCTGCCGTCGGCATTCACGAGGACCTTCGGGACGATGAAGAGCGAGATGCCCTTCGTCCCCTCGCCGCCGCCCGGCGCCCGGGCGAGGACGAGGTGGACGATGTTCGCGGCGAGGTCGTGGTCGCCCGCCGAGATGAAGATCTTCTGCCCGGTGATGCGCCAGCTGCCGTCGGGCTGCGGTTCGGCCCGCGTGCGGATCATGCCGAGGTCGGTGCCGGCATGGGGCTCGGTCAGGTTCATCGTGCCGGTCCAGTCGAGCGCCACCATCGGCGGCAGCCAGAAGCGCTGCTGCGCTTCGGTCCCGTGGGCGAGGATCGCCCCGACCGCGCCGTGGGTCAGGCCCTGGTACATGT
>JAOADN010000020.1 GCA_026417295.1 Paracoccaceae bacterium | reverse complement strand
CCCATGCGGGATCCCCGCCTTGATCCCCGTCACCCCCCGCCGCGATTGGCGATCAGGTTCTCGACGACCGAGGGGTCGGCCAGGGTGGACGTGTCGCCCAGGGCGCCGAAGTCGTTCTCGGCGATCTTCCTGAGGATGCGGCGCATGATCTTGCCCGAGCGCGTCTTGGGCAGGCCCGGCGCCCACTGGATGACATCGGGCGAGGCGATGGGGCCGATCTCCTGGCGGACCCAGTTGACGAGTTCCTTTCGCAGGGCCTCGCTCGGCTCGTAGCCGTGCATGAGGGTGACATAGGCATAGATGCCCTGTCCCTTGATCTCGTGCGGGTAGCCCACCACCGCCGCCTCGGCCACCGCGTCATGGGCGACGAGGGCGCTTTCGACCTCGGCCGTGCCCAGCCTGTGACCCGAGACGTTGATCACGTCGTCCACCCGGCCGGTGATCCAGTAATAGCCGTCGGCGTCGCGCCGGCAGCCGTCGCCGGTGAAGTAGAAGCCCTTGTACTGGCTGAAATAGGTCTCCTGGAAGCGCGCATGGTTGCCCCAGACGGTGCGCATCTGGCCCGGCCAGCTGTCGGCGATGGCGAGCACGCCCTCGACCCCGTTGCCCTCGAGCACGGCGCCGGTCTGGGGATCCAGCACCACGGGCCTGACGCCGAAGAAGGGCAGCGTGGCCGAGCCGGGCTTGGTCTCGATGGCGCCGGGCAGCGGCGTGATCATGTGGCCCCCGGTCTCGGTCTGCCACCAGGTGTCGACGATCGGGCAGCGGCCGCGGCCGACATGATGGTCGTACCAGACCCAGGCCTCGGGGTTGATGGGCTCGCCCACCGTGCCGAGGACGCGCAGCGACGACAGGTCGTGGCGGTCCACCCATTCGGGCCCCTGCCCCATCAGGGCACGGATCGCCGTGGGCGCGGTGTAGAACTGGTTCACCTTGTGCTTGTCGCAGACCGCCCAGAAGCGGCCCGGATCGGGCCAGGTGGGCACGCCTTCGAACATCAGCGTGGTGGCGCCGTTGGCGAGCGGCCCGTAGACGATGTAGCTGTGACCGGTGACCCAGCCCACATCCGCGGTGCACCAGAAGATGTCGCCGTCCCGGTAGTCGAAGGTGAGCTGGTGGGTCATCGCGGCGAAGACGAGGTAGCCGCCCGAGGTGTGCACGACGCCCTTCGGCTTGCCCGTCGAGCCCGAGGTGTAGAGGATGAACAGCGGATCCTCGGCCCCCATCTCGGCATAGGGGCAGTAGGGCTCGGCCGCCGCCATCGCCGCGGTGAGGTCGATGTCGCGCCCCTCGACCCAGCCCGTCGGCTCGCCGGTATGCTTCACGACGAGGCACTTGACGCCGGGCGGGCAGGCGGCCAGCGCCTTGTCGGCATTGTCCTTGAGCGGCGTCTTCCTGCCGCCGCGCGGCGCCCAGTCGGCAGTGATGACGGCCCTTGCGTCGCAGTCGCTGATGCGGTTGGCCAGCGCCTCGGCCGAGAAGCCGCCGAAGACCACCGAATGGATCGCCCCGATCCTGGCGCAGGCGAGCATGGCGAAGGCGGCCTCGGGGATCATCGGCATGTAGAGCACGACGCGGTCGCCGCGGCCGATCCCCTGCGCCTTCAGGACGTTGGCGATCCGGCAGGTGCCTTCCAGGAGGTCCGCATAGGTGATGTGGCGGGCCGGCGCGCCCGGATCATCGGGTTCCCAGATGATCGCCGTCTGGCCGGCGCGGCGCAGCATGTGGCGGTCGATGCAGTTGGCCGAGACGTTGAGCGTGCCGTCCTCGTACCAGCGGATGTCGACCTTGCCGAACTCGAAGCTGGTGTTCTTGACGCGGGTATAGGGGCGGATCCAGTCGAGCCGGCGCCCTGCGGCGCCCCAGAAGGCGTCGGGATCGGCGATCGAGGCGGCATAGTCGCGCGCATAGTCCGCGGGCGTCACCAGGGCATCCGCGAAGCCCGGCGGAATGGCATGGCGCTGGGTCCGCTCTGCCGCATGTCCGGTATCGGCCATCCTGATCCCTCCCCCTGTCCGAGACCGGAAGCTCCCCCTTCCGGTGCCGTGGCAAACTGCACGAAATCCAACCCGAGGCCCTGACCCAGATCAAGGGGCGGCGTGCCGGGCGGCGCGCTGTATACGTCGGCATACAGTGCGATACTGCATCGCAGCGAAGATTTCCAGCGGAACTTTCTTGCGCCCGGAAGGAATACGCCGAAATAAAGTTAGGCACGCATTCGGGAGCAACCGGGCGCCGGATATGGGAAAAATTGCATATGTTGGCGGCCCCGGAAGGGCCGGCCCCCGGCGGGGCCGGCGGGCGCAGGGCCAAGGGGCGACGGCATGACCGGCGGGACATCTCCGATCCGCGCGACGGATGATTCGGCCCGCGCCATGGCGGCGGGGCTGCTTGCGGCGGCCAGGCACGGCGCGCTGGGCGTGATCCATCCCGAGACGGGCTGGCCCCATGTGACGCGAATCGCGCTGGCCATGATCGACGGGGTTCCGGTGACGCTGGTCTCGGACCTGGCGCTGCACACGCGGGCCCTGCGGGCCGATCCGCGGGCCGGCCTGCTGATCGGCGAGCCGGGGCCGCGGGGCGACCCGCTCGTCCATCCCAGGATCAGCCTGACGGTGCGGGCCGGCTTCGTGCCGCGCCCCTCGGCGGCGGACGAGGCGATCCGCGCGGCCTGGCTGGCCGGCCGCCCCAAGAGCACGGTCTATGCGGGCCTTGCCGATTTCCACTTCCTGCGCCTGGAGATCCTGGGGGCGGCGCTGAATGCGGGCTTCGGCCGCGCCTACATTTTGACACCAAGCGACCTTAGCGTCGCGCGCGGGGAGGGGCACGGGTGATGCGGGACGGTCCGGTCCGGGCGGGGCGATGCTTGCCGACGCGACATGGCATGACGAACTTCTGCGCTACCGCCAGCGGCTGCGCACCGACCTGACCTCGCGCCAGACCGGGGTCGCGGTCGTCTGCATGATCTTCCTGCTGTTCCTGCCGCCCGGCGTGGTGGCGCTGATCTACGCGGTCTGCGTGCTGAGCGAGGTCGTGGACTTCTACGCCTTCGAATCCTTCGTCGCCCGCCCCTCGCCGGCGGCCCATGCGATCATCCTGGCCAACACGTTCCTGTCCTTCGTGGCCTATTCGATGCTGGGCGTGCTGGGCTGGGCGACGGGCAATGATGTCGCGGGCTTCACCAGCGTGCTGATGCTGGCGGGAGCGCTGCTCAACGTCTCGACCGCGCGGGCGGCGCATCTGCCGGTGGGGCTGGCGGCTGGCCTTCCGCCGGCGGCGGGGCTGACCTGGATCGCCGCCGAGGTCTTCATCGCCAACCGCGACGGCGGTGCCTTTCCGGCGGTGGCCTTCGCCCCGGCCGCGGCCTTCCTGGGCTACACGCTTTCGGCGCTGGTCCAGAACCACCGCGCGCAGACGCGGCTGGCGGCCGAGACCCGGCGCGCCAACGAGGCGAGCGCGGCGAAGTCGCGGTTCCTCGCCGAGATGAGCCACGAGATCCGCACGCCGCTCAACGCCATAATGGGGCTGAGCCAGGCCCTGCAGGCGCCGGCCGAGCCGCCGGCCGTCGCCGCGCAGGCCGCCACGATCGAGAGCGCGGCACGCACGCTGGGCATGCTGGTGGAGGACGTGCTCGACCTCGCCTCGGCCGAGGAGGGACGGCTGCGCAACCGGCCGGTGACGGCCTCGATCCGTGACGAGCTCTGCCGCGTGGCGGCGTCGCGGGCGATCCGCGGCCAGGCGGCGGCGGCGCCGCCGGTGGCCTTCACGGGCGAAGTGCCGGACCTCGGCCGCTTCGACCCCGTGCTCCTGCGCAAGCTGCTGACCCATGTCGCGGCGCTGCTGCGGTGGCATTGCGGCTGCGACGGCCCGCCGGTCGCCCTGGCCTGCGGCCCGGCGCCGGCAGCCGGCCTGGTGCGCATCGTCCTTGATGCCGCGGGCATGGCCGCCCCGCCGGCGCCGGGGACCGAGGGGCCGGGCGGGGCCCTGGCCGCAGCGCTGGTCGAGCGGATCGCGGCGATCCTCGGGGCGCGCATCGAGTGGACGCTGGCGGGCGGGCGCCCGGTGGCGGCGGCGGTGCTGCTGCCGGTGACGGCGCTGCCCGACCTGCCCGCACCCGGAAGCGTGGAGGGAGAGCGGCGCCTTCAGGCGCTGGTGGTGGACGACCTGGCGACCAACCGCTTCGTCATCGTGCAGCTTCTGCGGATGCTGCGGATCGAGGCCATCGAGGCCGAATCCGGGCCTGCGGCGCTGGCCTGCCTGGAGAAGGGCGCCCCGGACATCGTCCTTCTGGACATGAACATGCCCGGCATGTCGGGCGAGGCCACCTTCCGCGCGATCCGCAGCGCATCGCGGCCCTGGTCGGACGTGCCGGTGATCGCCGTGACCGCCGATGCGCTGCCCGAACAGCGCGACGCCTGCATGGCGCTGGGCCTTGACGGCTATGTCCCGAAGCCGGTCGACCGGCGGCTGCTCTGGGCCGAGATCTGCGCGGCCACCGCGCCGGACCGGCGGGGCTGAGGGCGGGCCGGCCTATTGCGGCACGTCGACCCGGACGCGCAGGTGCATCCGCCCCTTTGCCGGCTGCGCGAAGTTCAGCGTGACGTTCTGCTTCGTCGGGCCCTGCTCGACGGCCACGAAGGGCAGTTCGGTCCGCCTTTCGCCGGCGGCGCCGGTGATCATCCCCTCGGGCAGGACGGATTCGACGCGCCGCGCCCAGCCGCCGAAGGGCAGGAAGGCGCCGGGCTGGACCGTCCAGACGGTCGCCGCCGTCGCCTGGACATGGGTCACGACGACCGGGCTTGCCGTCACCTGGGTCACGTTGCTGAAGGTGTTGCCCTCGAAACGGATGTTGCGCATCCGCGCGAAGTCGAGCGGCGCGAAGCTGGTGTCCAGACGCTCGATCCGGTCGACGCTGCCGTCCACCGCGCGGAAGACGTTGTCGCAGACCGAAAGGCCGTTGACGAAGTGGCCTGCGCCGTAGGGTTTGAGCACGAGCCAGGCGAACCAGGGGGCGACGGCGCTGCAGGTCAGGATGTTGCCGGTCAGCGTGAGCCCGCCGAAGGAGAACTGGTTGTCGAAGGCCGGGCTGGCCGAGTGCTCGTTCGTCCATTCGACGAAGCAGTTGTCGATGTAGTTCCCGGTGAGGGTCGTCTTGACGTTGGGCTGGGTCAGCACGAGGCCCCCGAGGCGCAGGCCCTGGGGCTCGTCGTCGCCCTGGAACCAGTGATTGCCGACGAGGAGATGCCCGCTGCCGGCCATGACGGCGAAATGGCGGAAGCGGACGATCCGGTTGCTGCGCAGCTTGGCATCGTTGGCATTGACATTGAGCGCGACGGTCGTGCGGTCCTGGGCGCGCAGGGACATCTCGTTCGACAGGATCTGGCAGCCCTCGATCGTCAGGCCCTGGCAGCCGCGCCCGTGCGAGGTGATGCCGCGGTCGCGCGGCTTGTGGATGGCGCAGCCGCGCAGTTCGAAGACCTCGCCCGCCGGGGGCAGCAGGATGCCGCTGGCCAGGCCGTTGCACTGGATGTCGAGATCGGCAAGGACGAGGCGGGAGAGATCCGCGAAGCCCGAGAAGTCGAGAAGATACTTGAAGCGCGTGAAGGTGAAGACCTGCGTGCCCTCGGCATCGTGGAGGGGCTGGCTGAGCGTCAGGGTTCCGGCGGCGACGTTGCGCGCGGTGACATAGACCTCGCGCCCGACGCCCGCGCCGGTGACCAGCGCGCCCACCGGCACGGCGGCCGGGTTGGCGACGGCCGAGAGGACAAGGGGCTGGGCCGGCGTGTAGGTCGCCTGGGCCGTGACCACGGTCGGCGCCCAGTCCGGCCCGTCCACGGCCTCGATCTGGCCGTTGCGGATGACCCGGCGGGTCGCGAAGGTCGTCCGGTCGGGCACCGCGGCCTGCATGTCGATCGGCGCGCCGACCTGCACCCGCCGCCCGCCGAGATCGAGCGAGACGTGGTCGGTGAAGTTCAGCAGCGCCTGGAAGGCCTTGCGGAAGGCCAGCTCCTCGGAGCCGAAGGCATCGGCATAGGTGGCGAAGTCGAAGCTGCGGGTCAGGGCGAGGCGCCTGTCGGCAGGCATGGTCACCCTGCCCTCGAAGCGGACCCGGGCGGCCAGCGTGACGTCGGCGGCCAGCCGGAAGATGCCGGCCGAGACGAGGAGATCGACCCCGGCAGCGGCCGCCGCCGCGTCGGCCGCCGCGAAGGCGGCGCTGTCGTCGGTGACGCCGTCGCCCAGGGCGCCGAAGTCGCGCACGTCGATCCAGTCCATCATCTTCCGGTGGAAGACGCCGGTGACATCCTCGATCTCGATGTCGTCGATGCGGACGACCCCGCCGTCGGGCCCGGTGAGGTCGAGCCCGAAATGGCCGTACATCGCGCTGCGGCCCCAGGGCATGTCGACGCCGATGCGCGTCCCGGTGCCGACGATCGCCTGCACGGTGACGACCTGCCCGTAGCCGGGCAGCGGCACCGCCGGGCCGGTCTGCGGCACGCCGGCGACGTTGACGCCGCCCGCCCCGCCGGCCCAGCCGGCGATCCGCACCGAGGGCAGCGGGCCGCTCATCGCCTTGACGCGCGCCGTGATGCGCAGGTAGCAGCCCGGCAGGACCGGGGTCTCGCCCATGTAGCGCAGGCGCGTCACGGCCTGCGACTTGACCAGTTCGAGGCAGCCGCCGAAGTCCTGGTCGGCCGGCACGATCGCGGCGCCGCCGGCCGAGGCCCAGGTCGTGGAGCCCGGCGTGCCGTTCTCGGACGACCAGACGCCCAGCCCGGCGGTGAAGGCGGGCGGCATCAGCACCAGCCCGTCCGTGATGACCTTGTTCATGACATGTCCCCCCGCATGGCACGCAGGGGCGCCCCTCGCCGCCTGCCCGGATGGCGGGCGAGGTTGGCGGCGATCCCTTTCAAAGCGTTAACGGGGGCGGACGCCGCCCCGCCGGACTTCAGGCGCCGGCCGCATCCGGGGCGACGGGAAAGACGCCGTTGATCTTCCAGCCGTCGGGGCCCTTCACCATCTCGTAGTCGAAGAGGAAGATCGCGCCCGCGGCGTCGCGGAAGAGGACGCGCTGGTAGGGGCGGCCGGCGACCTCGCGCAGGCCGAGGAACTCGACGCTTTCGGGCGCCCAGATCATCGGATAGCCCCGCCGGACCATGAGGCCGAAGGCATCTGGCGTGCCGAAGATGCCGCGGATCGTCGGCGAGGCGAAGGTGAAGGCCGTGGCCGCGTCCTCGCGCAGGAAGGCGTCGACCTGGGACCGGATGACGCCCCGGATCGCCGGGGCATCCGCCTCGTCGGCCGGCGCTGCCGATGGCAGGACCGCCAGCGCAAGTGCGGCAGCATGCAGGACAGAAAGCAGGCGCATCCCCGAACCTCCCTCGCGACAGGACCTTGCGGAGAGTATATACGTCGGTGCGGTCGCAGCGGTTTCACGACGGGCGGTCGGCGGGGCCGCGGCCCCGCCCCCGGCGGGGCGACCGGCAGCCGCGTGGGCGGCAGGGATGGTGGCGGGATGACCTATGCCTTTCAGCCAGGCGACGAGGATGTCGAGCACGGCGTGCGCCGGATCGCCCGGGAGCTCGTGGCGGCGACGCTGCGGGAGCTTGCCGACGGGGGCGTGCCGCTTCCGACGCGGGTGCATTCCGGGCGCAAGGCGGTGAAGAAGCTGCGGGGCCTGCTGCGGCTGGTCCGGCCGGCCTTCGACGGTTACCGCAGCGAGACGGAGGCCCTGCGCGCCTGCGCCGCCCTGCTTGCGCCGCTGCGCGAGGCCGAGGTGCGACGTGCCACGTTCCGCGCCCTCGGGCCGGGCCGCGATGCGGCAGCGGCGGCGATCGGCGCGCGGCTGGACGCGGCGCTGGCGGAAGCGACCGCGCCCGGGGTGCTCGACCGCGCGCTGGCCGGCTATGCCGAGGGGCTTGGTGCGCTGGGGCGGCGGGCCCGGGACTGGCGGATCCGGCCGCGGGGCGCACGCGCCCTGGCCGGCGGGCTGGCCCGAACCTGGCGGGACGCGCAGGCCGCGCTGGCGGCAGTGGAGGCGGGGTGGCCGGGCGGCAGCGAAGGCGGCGGTGAAGGCGGAATGGCGCCGCTGCCGGCAGAGGAAGTCCACCTGCTGCGCAAGCGCATCAAGGATCACTGGTACCAGGCGCGGCTGATGCGGCCGGTCTGGCCCGAGCGCCTGGATGCGGAGATCGCCGCCTTCGACCGGCTGGGCGAGGCGCTGGGGCAGCATCAGGACCTGTGCGACCTGATCGCCCATCTCGGCGCAGGCGGCACGCCCCTGCCGGCGGCGCTGGCCGCGAAGGCCCGCGACCGGGCGGCCGGGATCCTGGCCGCCAGCCTGCCGGAGGCCCGCCGGCTTCTGGCCGGATCGCCGGACGACCTCGTGCGCCGCTGGCAGGCCTGGTGGCACATCTGGCGCGAGGAGACGGCCCGCGCCGGCGGCACGGTCATCCGGCTGCCAGCCGCGACTCGATCAGGGCCGCCGTCTGCGCCACGCCGTAAAGCGCGATGAAGCCGCCGAAGCGCGGGCCCTGGCTGGCGCCGAGCAGAACCTCGTAGAGCGCCGCGAACCAGTCGCGCAGGGGGTCGAATCCGTGCTCGCGGCCGACGGCATAGACCATCGTCTGCAGGGCCTCGTCCTCGACCGGGCCGTCCCAGGCGCGCAGCCGGTGGGCGAGGTCCTGCATGGCGGCGCGTTCCCGGTCGGTCGGCGCGCGGAAGACCCGGGTCGGCGCGATGTGGTCGTTGAAGTAGCGCACCGCATAGCCGGCGGCGGCGTCGAGCTGGGGATTCGTCGCGGGGCTCGCCTGGGGCGCATATTTGCGGATGAAGCCCCAGAGCCCCTCCTTGTCCTTCGCGCCAGCGACCGAGGCGAGGTTGAGGAGCATCGCGAAGGACACGACCATGTCCGAGGCGGGCGGCTTGCCGTTGTGGATGTGCCAGACGGGGTTGGCGAGCTGCTGGTCGATGTCCTGCGTGGGGAAGGCGCGGAGCTGCTGGTGGTATTCGTCCACCGCCTTCGGGATCACGTCCCACCACAGCCGCTTGGCCGTCTTGGGCTTCTGGTACATGAAGTAGCCGAGGCTCTCGGTCGCGGCGTAGGTCAGCCACTCGTCGATCGTGAGCCCGTTGCCCTTGGACTTGGAGATCTTCTGCCCCTTCTCGTCCAGGAAGAGCTCGTAGGTGAAGTGCTCGGGTGCCCGGCCGCCCAGCACCTCGCAGATGCCGTCGTATATCGGCGTGTTGGTGCTGTGGTCCTTGCCGTACATCTCGAAATCCACCCCGAGCGCCGCCCAGCGCGCGCCGAAGTCGGGCTTCCACTGGAGCTTGACGTGCCCGCCGGTGACGGGGAGCGTCCATTCGCGGCCCGTCTCGTCGTCGAAGGTGACGGTGTGCTCGCGCCGGTCCACATGCTTGATGGGGACGTAGAGGACGCGCCCCGTCTCGGGGTGGATGGGCAGGAAGCAGGAATAGGTCTGCTGGCGTTCCTCGCGCAGGCTGGGAAGCATGATCTCCATGATCCGGTCGTAGCGTTCGGCGGCCAGGCGGAGCGTGTCGTCGAAGCGGCCGGACCTGTAGAAATCGGTGGCGCTGATGAACTCGTACTCGAAACCGAAGGTGTCGAGGAACCGCCGCAGCATGGCGTTGTTGTGGTGGCCGAAGCTCTCGTGTTCGCCGAAGGGGTCGGGAACCGAGGTGAGCGGGCGCTGCAGGTGCTCGCGCAGCATCTCGGGGTTCGGCACGTTGTCGGGAACCTTGCGCATCCCGTCCACGTCGTCGGAGAAGCAGAAGAGCCGCGTCGGGATGTCGCTGATGATCTCGAAGGCGCGGCGGATCATCGTCGTGCGCTGCACCTCGCCGAAGGTGCCGATATGGGGCAGGCCCGAGGGGCCGTAGCCCGTCTCGAAGAGGACGTAGCCCTTCTCGGGGTCCTTCCGCTCGTAGCGCTTCAGGACGCGGCGCGCCTCCTCGAAGGGCCAGGCCCTGGAATTCATGGCTGCGGCGCGGAGGGAAGTCATGTCGGGCGTCCGGGAAAGCGCGGCGCCGGATGCGCCGCAAGGCCCGCTACCTATTGTGCCGCCCCCGCATCGTCAATAATCTCGCAGGCGCAGCATGACCCTTCGCAAGGGGAACCCCGCCTTGTCCCAGACCCTTCCCGCCTTCACGCCGCAGGATGCGCTTGTCGCGCTGATGGTCACGGTCTCGGTCTCGGACGAGACGATCCGCACCTCGGAACTGGTGGCGATCGAGCGCCAGGTGAACCACCTGCCGATCTTCGCAGGCTATGACGGGGATCGCGTCACCGAGGTGGCGCAGACCGTCTACAAGCTGATGGAGGAGGAGGACGGGCTGGACGTGCTGTTCGCCATGGTCGAGGACGCGCTGCCCGACCGGCTGAACGAGACGGCCTATGCCCTGGCCTGCGACGTTGCGGCCGCGGATGGCCGGCTGGGCCAGACGGAGCTGCGGCTGCTGGAGGAGGTGCGCCACGAGCTGGACATCGACCGGCTGCACGCCGCGGCGATCGAGCGCGGGGCGCGGGCGCGGCACATGACGCTCGAGGCACGCGGCGGGGCGACGCGGGCGTGAGACCGCGTGGGCGACGCCGCCGCGCGGCGGCGTCGCCCACGGGCCTTGCAAGGCCCGTGCGGCGGGCGTGGCGCCCTGCCGCCTCCGGTCCTGTCGCGAACCGGTCGCGCCTCAGCCGCCGTGGACCACGGCCCAGCGCGTCACGAGCTGGCGCTGCAGCCGCCTTGCCCGCCGCGTCCAGGCCGCCGCGCCCGGCGGCTGTTCGCGATCGGCCTCGGGGATCGCGTCGCGGCGCGCGGGATCGCCGCTGAAGATGGCGAAGACCATCTCGCGCCCGCCCGGCGCGGTCATGTAGCCGACGAGAGCGGAGACGAAGTTCAGCGTTCCGGTCTTGGCCTCGACCTTCAGGCCGGGCATCGGGGCCTCGCCCTTCTCGTTGGCCGGCACCTCCTTCATCAGGCCGCGCAGGCGCGCCCGGGGATCGAGCCCGAGGAGCGCCCGCACCATCTCGTCCGCGGAGATCCGCGAGGCCGGGCCCAGCCCGGAATGGTCGACGAAGCGGCAGGTTCCGAGCCCCGCCCTGCCCTTCGCCCAGCGCTCCATCTCGGGGCCCGAGCCGGCATGCGAGGTGACCCCGCGACGCAGCGAAGCCGCCATTCCCACCGCCTCGGCGGTCACGTTGGTCGAGTATTTCATCATGTCGCGCAGGATCACCGGCAGTTCGTCGCTCTGCCGCGCGACGAGGGTCACGGCGCCCGCGGGCAGCGCGGAGGCGACATCGACGTCGGGCAGGTCGATCCCCTGCGTCGCCGCGAGGGTGCGGAAGACGTCGCCCGCATAGCGCTCGGGCTGGCGGACCGGGAGCCAGCGGCTGCCGTCCCGGGCGAGCGCCGCCGCGCGGACCGTCCAGTCCTCGGTGACGCCGCCGTCCTCCCAGGTGTAGAGGGGGCCGGCGCGGTCGACCACGCGCATCCGCGCGGCATGGACGGCCGGCACGAAGCGCTCGCCCTCGGCATTCATGGCGACCTCGGCCCCGCCCCGCTTCCAGACGAAGTTCACCCGGTTGAAGTTGAGGATCAGCCCCGAGACCGAGGGGTTGTAGCCGAACCAGTCGGGCTGGCCGGGATCGATCGCCCGCACGAAGGGGAGCGCCCCGCCCCAGACGCGGAAGCGCCCCGAGACCCGGCGCAGGCCCGCCTTGCGCAGCGCTGCCGCCAGGTCGCCCAGATGGTCGGTTGTCAGCGTCGGATCGCCGCCCCCGGCGAGGATCAGGTCGCCCCCGAGCGTTCCGCCCTCGAGCGGCCCGGTCCGCAGGATCCGCGTCGGAAAGCGGAAGCCCGCCCCGAGATGTTCGAGCGCATAGAGCGAGGTGACGGCCTTGAGCGTGCTCGCAGGCGGCATCGGCCTGTCGGGCCCCCGCGCCTCGAGCCGCTCGCCGGTGGCGGCATCCGCGAGGACATAGGTCACGTCGCCGCCGAGCCCGGCCGCCGCGATCAGGTCCTCGGGATCTGGGCCCCGCGGGCGCAGGCCCGAGGATGCGGTCCGTCCGGGGGACGGCGCCATGGGCCGTGACGGGGGGACGGGCGAGGAGGCGGGCGCCTCGGCGAGGGCCGCCCGTCCGGCGACCGCCGCAAGCCCCGCCAGGAAGAACCGCCTGTCGAGCACCTTCCGCGCCCTCCGTCGCAAGCCCGGCCGATGGTCAGGTTAGTCAGGCCCGCGGCCCGCGGGCAAGGGCCGCCGGCGCGGCCGGCCTTCACGATTTCCTGCCGTCCAGTCGCCGCGGGCCCGGATCGCCGAGGAGGACTGGCCCGACATCGGCACGTCGACGAAGCACCAGGCCGGGGCGCGGCGGCGCGCCAGCAGCCCCGCCGCCTCGGCCGGCAGGCGGAAGCGGGCATATTCCTCGGCCGCCCGGCTGCCGCGCGCGGCGAGCCGCGTGCCGGGCCGCGCGAAGACCCCGATCGGCACGGCCCGCATGATCGCGTCCCAGTCCTTCCACAGGTGGAGCTGCGCCAGGTTGTCCGCGCCCATCAGCCAGACGAAGCGCACGCCGGGATAGAGGCGGCGGAGCGCCGCCAGCGTGGCGGCCGTGTAGCGCGTGCCGAGCCGGGCCTCGAGGCCGGTGACAAAGACGCGCGGGTGGCCGCCGATCACCGCGCGCGCCCTCGCGATCCGGTCGGCCATCGGGGCCGGGCCCTCGGCCTTCAGCGGATTGCCGGGGCTGACGAGCCACCAGACGCGGGAGAGCCCGAAACGCTTCAGCGCCTCGCGCGTGATGTGGGCGTGGCCCTCGTGGGCGGGATCGAAGGAGCCGCCGAGAAGGCCGACCGCCTGGCCCGGCAGCGCGACTGGCATTCCTGCACGCACAGGGTCCCTCCCGATCCGTCCGGCTGCCCTGTGTCGGCCGTCCGGACCGCGCTGTCAACGCGGCCGCGCGGGCCGGGGAGGGCTGCCTGCCCTCCCCGCACCCCTCCCGGGAGTACTTGGCCCGGGTGAAGGTGCATGGCCAGGCACCGGCGCCGGGAGATTGCCCTTCGCCGCCCCTTCCCCTATCTCGACGGCGCGACCGGGCCGGGGAGGAAGAGCATGGCGGGCTATCAGTACGTCTATCACATGGACGGGGTCTCGAAGACCTATCCCGGCGGCAAGAAGGTGTTCGAGAACATCCGCCTGAACTTCCTGCCGGGCGTCAAGATCGGCGTCGTGGGCGTGAACGGCGCGGGCAAGTCGACGCTCCTGCGCGTCATGGCCGGCTGGGACAAGGACTTCACCGGCGAGGCCTGGGCCGCCAAGGGCGCGCGCGTGGGCTACCTGCCGCAGGAGCCGCAGCTCGACCCCGCGCTCGACGTGCGCGGCAACGTCATGCTGGGCGTCGCGGCCAAGAAGGCCAAGCTCGACCGCTACAACGAGCTTGCCATGAACTATTCCGACGAGACCGCCGAGGAGATGGCGCGCCTTCAGGACGAGATCGACAGCGAGAACCTGTGGGACCTCGATTCGCAGGTGGACGTGGCGATGGAGGCGCCGCGCTGCCCGCCCGACGAGGCCGATGGCTCGACCCTTTCGGGCGGCGAGAAGCGGCGCGTCGCGCTCTGCCAGCTTCTGCTCGATGCGCCCGACATGCTGCTGCTCGACGAGCCCACGAACCACCTTGATGCCGAGACCATCGCCTGGCTCCAGAAGCATCTGATCGAGTACAAGGGCACGTGCCTCATCGTCACCCACGACCGCTACTTCCTCGACGACATCACGGGCTGGATCCTCGAGCTCGACCGCGGCCGCGGCATCCCCTACGAGGGCAACTATTCCAGCTGGCTGGAACAGAAGGCGAAGCGGCTGGAGCAGGAGGCACGGGAGGAGAAGTCGCGCCAGAAGGTGCTGGAGCGCGAACTGGAATGGATCCGGGCCGGGGCGAAGGCCCGGCAGGCCAAGCAGAAGGCGCGCATCAACGCCTACGAGGAACTCGCCAGCCAGTCCGAGCGCGACAAGATCACCCGCGCCCAGATCGTCATCCCGAACGGGCCGCGCCTCGGCGGCAAGGTGATCGAGGTCGCTGGCCTGGCCAAGCATTACGGCGACAGGCAGCTGATCGAGGACCTGTCGTTCTCGCTGCCCCCCGGCGGCATCGTCGGCGTGATCGGCCCGAACGGTGCGGGCAAGACCACGCTCTTCCGCATGCTGACCGGGCAGGAGAAGCCCGATGCCGGGACCATCACCTATGGCGACACGGTCAAGCTTGCCTATGTGGACCAGTCGCGCGATGCGCTCGACCCGGACAAGACCGTCTGGGAGGAGATTTCGGGCGGGGCCGAGATCATCCAGCTGGGCGACGCCACGGTGAACAGCCGCGCCTATTGCGGCAGCTTCAACTTCAGGGGCGGCGACCAGCAGAAGAAGGTGGGGCTGCTGTCGGGGGGCGAGCGCAACCGCGTCCACATGGCCAAGCTCCTGAAGGAAGGGGGCAACGTCCTTCTCCTCGACGAACCGACGAACGACCTCGACGTCGAGACGCTGCAGGCGCTTGAGGCCGCGCTCGAGGATTTCGCCGGCTGCGCCGTCATCATCAGCCACGACCGCTTCTTCCTCGACAGGCTCTGCACGCATATCCTCGCCTTCGAGGGCGACGCCCATGTGGAATGGTTCGAGGGCAACTTCGAGGCCTACGAGGAGGACAAGGTGCGAAGGCTCGGGCCGGATTCGATCGAGCCCAAGCGGGTGAAGTACAAGAAGTTCACGAGGTGAGGGGGTCAATCAGGGGCGGGAAGCCTGACGAAGCAAGGCAAGTGTGATCGACTTCCTTTCAGACCCGGCCAAGACCAGCGATCGTGATGGAGTGCCTTCAACCAACTCCCCATGCACGGTCTGCAACGCGGCACCGGCCCGGCGCGGGGATGTTCCGCCGGGTCGGCCGGCACGGCCGGTCCGCGGCGCGCGGGCCCCTGGCCGGGCAGCCGGGGCGCGCTAGCTTGCAGGTCATGGAGGTGCCCATGACCGTCATCGTCCTCTACCTCGTCACCGCTGCCGTGTTCCTGGTGCTCGACGCGCTGATGCTGACCTTCGTCATCTCGCCGATGTTCCGGGCCGAACTCGGCGAGGCGCTGCTGGCGGCACCGCGGCTCTGGGCGGCGGGGCTGTTCTACCTTGTCTATGTCGGCGGGCTCGTCTACCTCGTGTCGCTGCCGGCCCTGCGCAACGGGGCCCCGGTGATCCTGCCGGCGCTGGTCCTGGGCGCCATGGCCTATGGCACCTACGAGTTCACGAATTATGCCACGCTGCGGGCCTGGACCGTTTCCATGATGGCAACGGACTTCGTCTGGGGGACCGTGCTGACGGCGGTCTCGGCCTGGGCGGGCGTGGCCGCGGCCCGCCGGCTTCTGGGCTGAGGCGGGGCGGGCGCGGCGCGGCCTATTCCGCCGCGATCGGCAGGGCGCTGCGGCTGCGGCGCGCGCGGCGGCGCATCTGGACGGCGACGACGAAGGCATTCTCGCCGACGCGCGCCTGCAGTTGCGCAAGTGTCGGCGGATGCTGGAATATCTCTTCCCACGTCCGCGTCCCGTCATCGGTCAGGGTGACCGCGAAATGGGTGATTGCCGAAAGCGCCCGGCGGCGCCCGGCCACCGCCTGCCGCTTCAGGCGGCGCCCGTCCTCGGTCGAAAAACGTGCAACGAACTGCCCGGATACCGCCATACATGCCCCCATCGGTTGACCCGCTTGTTGCTAGAGATTGGACACACGCGCGACACAATGGTTCGTAGGACCTGCCCCGGCCGCGGTCAACGCGGGACCGCCCCGCCCTGCGGGATTTCCGCCGGACGGGCGCGCGCCGCGGTCCGAAATCCGCCGATCGGCGATCTGACCCCTTGACGGCGCCGCCGGCCGCCGCCCGCCGGCGCGGGCGCTTCGCCCGCCCCAGCCGGGACGCGCCGCCGGGCGGGAGTCCAGGACAGCGGAGCGAGGTCAAGCAGTCGGGGGTTAAGATATCGTTCACCTTGTCGGGCGAACCTCCGGCGGGCGGCGAATCCCGCCCCGAGGAAGGCCGCGATGCCCGACATCCCCGCAGCTCCGCCCCTGTCACCGGAGGAGGTGAAGACCCTGGTCGGCCTGGCCCGACGGGCCCTCTGGGCCCCGGAGGGGATTCGCCGGACCATCCAGGCCGCAAGGGTCAACGTCGTGCCCGCCAACTTCTATTCCGCGATCCCCACGCTTGACGAACTGGACCGGTCCTTCGAGCGGCGCGCGCCCGGGGCGCCGCTCTTCGGGGCCGAGCTCTTCGATGCCGGCGCGATGGCCGCGACGATCGGGCGGCTGGCGCGCTGGGCCGACGAATTCGATCCGCCGGTCGAGGGCGACCGCGAGGACCCCGAGGGCTTCTTCTGGGCCAATCCGGCCTTCTCCTATTCGGATGCCATGGCCTATTACTGCATGATCCGCGAGCTGCGGCCGGCCGGGATCGTCGAGATCGGGGCGGGATTCTCGTCGCTGGTCGCCGACCTTGCGCTCAGGCGGAACGGATCCGGGCGACTGACCCTGATCGAGCCCCATCCGAAGCCCTTCCTGCGCCGCCTGCAGACGCTCGACCGGCTGATCGAGGCGCGGGTGCAGGACCTGGCGATCGACCTTCTGGCCGATCTGGTTGCCGGGGCCGGCTGCCTGTTCATCGATTCGACCCATACGGTCAAGGCGGGCAGCGACTGCCTGTGGATCTATCTTCGCCTTCTGCCGGCCCTGCGGACAGGGACGGTGGTGCATGCCCACGACATCCACCTGCCCTTCGCCATGCCGCCGGCCTATGCCGCCGAGCGGCACATCTACTGGACGGAGCAGTACCTGCTCTGCGCCTATCTGCTGGACAATCCGCGGGCCGAGGTGCTGTTCTCGAGCGCCTTCGCCCTGGCCGCGCTGCCGCAGGCGCTGCGCGAGATGATGCGCGGCAGGCACGATCCCGGCGGCGGATCGATCTGGTTCCGTCTGGGGGCTGCGGCACGGGCGGGCGCTGCGCCGCCGGCGGAAGCAAGGGTCACGGCGTGAGCGGCAGGCCTCAGAGCAGCTTCAGGTCGCCTGCCGAGGAACGGCCGTCGCGGCCGGACTGGAGCTCGTAGCTGACCTTCTGGTTGTCGTTGAGCGTCTTGAGGCCAGCACGCTCGACGGCGGAGATGTGCACGAACACGTCCTTTCCGCCGTCATCGGGCGCGATGAACCCGTAGCCCTTCGTCGTGTTGAACCATTTCACGGTGCCGGTGGCCATACCGTCGTCTCCATCCTTTGGTCCCTCCGCCATCATGACGGAGGGTCGTGCAGCCAGGTCTTTCGGGTCTAACGGCTGCCCCGGAACCAGGGAGGCGGTAGGAAAGTCTGCGGACACGCGCCCCAAAAATGAGCCATTCCGGCCAAAAATCAAGAAAATTGACGGAAGGGCCGGGCCGGCGCGTCCGGCCGTGCCCGCAGAGGCGGCAGATGCGCCGCCGGCCGCAGCCGCGCCGGGCGCCGCCGGGCGGGCGTTCAGGCGAGGTCGGGGGGGACGGCCTCGGAGGCGAGGCTCGCCACCGCGAGATCGAGGATGAGGGACTGGGTATGGCTGTCCCCGAGGCGCCGGAGCGACACCGTGCGCGCCGCGACCTCCTGCTGGCCGATGGCCAGCAGGACCGGCACCTTGGCCAGCGAGTGCTCGCGGACCTTGTAGTTGATCTTCTCGTTGCGCGTGTCGGCCTCGGCCCGCAGGCCCGCGGCCTTCAGCCTGTCCACGATCTCGCACACATAGCTGTCCGCATCCGAGACGATCGAGGCGACGACGACCTGCCGCGGAGCCAGCCAGAAGGGCAGCCGCCCGGCATAGTTCTCGATCAGGATGCCGATGAAGCGTTCGAAGGAGCCGAGGATCGCGCGGTGCAGCATGTAGGGCCTGTGCTTCGCCCCGTCCTCGCCCACATATTCCGCCCCCAGCCGCGCCGGCAGGTTCGGGTCCACCTGGAAGGTGCCGCATTGCCATTCGCGGCCGATGGCGTCGGTCAGCTTGAAGTCGAGCTTCGGGCCGTAGAAGGCGCCGTCGCCGGGGGCGATGGCATAGGGCAGGCCGAGGCGCTCGATCGCGCCCCTGAGCGCGCCCTCGACCTTGTCCCAGGTCTCGTCCGAGCCGATCCGCACTTCGGGACGTGTCGACAGCCTGATGTCGAACTTCGCGAAGCCCAGATCCCTGTAGACCGAGGACAGCAGCGAGATGAAATCGGCACATTCGCCCTCGATCTGGTCCTCGGTGCAGAAGATGTGGGCATCGTCCTGGGTGAAGCCGCGCACGCGCATCAGCCCGTGCATCGAGCCCGAGGATTCGTAGCGGTGGCACGAGCCGAACTCGGCCAGGCGGAGCGGCAGGTCGCGATAGGACTTGAGCCCCTGGTTGTAGACCTGGACATGGCAGGGGCAGTTCATCGGCTTCAGCGCGTTGATGCGCTTTTCCTTCGCGCCCTCCTCGTCCACCTCGACGATGAACATGTTCTCGCGATAGGCCTCCCAGTGGCCCGAGCGCTCCCACAGGATGCGGTCGACGACCTGGGGGGTGCGAATCTCGCGGTAGCCGGCGGCCCGCAGGCGGCGGCGCATGTAGTCCTCGAGCGTGCGCCAGACCGTCCAGCCGTTGGGGTGCCAGAAGACCATGCCGGGGGCCTCTTCCTGGAGGTGGAAGAGCTCCATCTCGCGGCCGAGCCGGCGGTGGTCGCGGCGGGCGGCCTCCTCGATCATCGTGAGATAGGCCTTGAGGTCGTCGCGGTTGCGGAAGGCCACGCCATAGATGCGCTGAAGCTGCCTGTTGCGGTGATCGCCCCGCCAGTAGGCGCCCGCCACCGACATCAGCCGGAAGGCGTCGGCCGGAAGCTGGCCGGTATGCTGCAGGTGCGGCCCGCGGCAGAGGTCCTGCCAGTCGCCGTGCCAGTACATGCGGATCGGCTCGCCTTCGGGAATGGCCTCGACCAGCTCGACCTTGAAGGGCTCGTTCCGGGCGACGTAATGGGCGATCGCGCGGGCGCGGTCCCAGACCTCGGTCCTGACCGGGTCGCGCCGGTTGATGATCGCCTTCATCTCGCGCTCGATGGCGCCGAGGTCCTCGGGCGTGAAGGGTTCCGCGCGGTCGAAGTCGTAGTACCAGCCGTTGTCGACCACAGGCCCGATGGTGACCTTGACCTCGGGCCACAGCGTCTGCACCGCCCGCGCCATGACATGGGCGAAGTCGTGGCGGATGAGTTCAAGCGCCTGCGGCTCGTCCTTCATCGTGTGGATGGCGATGGTGGCGTCCTGCTCGATCGGCCATTGCAGGTCGTAGTGTCGCCCGTCGACCGTGGCCGAGATCGCTGCCTTGCCGAGCGACGGCGCGATGGCGGCGGCAACCTCGGCCGGGGTGACGCCCCGGGGGAATTGCCGGACATTGCCGTCGGGAAGTGTCAGGGAAATCTGGCTCATGGCCTGATCCTCGTCGGTTCGGCGCCTACGGAACGCCCGGCTGCGGGTAAGTCGGGCGGTTTCTGCTGTGTTCCGCAGGCGCTGTCAACCGCCGCCCGTCGGGCCTTCCGGCCGTCGCCGCGCGGGAGTAAGCGAAGAGAGCCGGAAGGCTCGATGAGCGGCATGCGGGGAGACGGATGACGGAGACATTCCTGACGCCCGGGGGGCGGCGGATCGCCTTCGCGCGCACGGGCGGCCGCGCGCCGGGCGTGATCTTCCTCGGCGGGTTCCGGTCGGACATGACGGGCACCAAGGCGCTGGCGCTCGAGGCCTGGGCACGCGCCGGCGGCCGCGCCTTCCTGCGCTTCGACTATTCGGGCCACGGCGCCTCGTCCGGCCGGTTCGAGGACGGCGCGATCGGCGACTGGCTCGCGGATGCGCGCGCAATGCTTGGCCTGGCCGAGGGGCCGCAGGTTCTGGTCGGCTCATCGATGGGCGGATGGATCGCGCTTCTTCTCGCCCGGTCGATGCCGGAGCGGGTGGCGGGCCTCGTCACGGTGGCCGCGGCGCCGGATTTCACCGAGGACATCTGGGCGGCGATGAATCGCGAGGAACGGGCGCGCCTTGCGGCCGAGGGCGCGGTGGCGATCCCCTCGGCCCACGCAGCCGAGCCCCATGTCATCACCCGCCGCCTGATCGAGGAGGCGCGGGACCATCTGGTCCTGACCGCGCCGCTGCATCTTGCCGTGCCGGTCCGCTTCCTGCAGGGCGAGGCCGACACGGAGGTTCCCGTGGCCGTGGCGCTGCGGCTTCTCGGCCATGCCGGCGGGCCCGACATCCGCCTGACCATCGTCAAGGGCGCCGATCACCGGTTCTCGACGCCGGACTGCCTGCGCCTTCTGACGGCGACGGTCGAGGAGGTGCTGGCGCGCGCGGCCTGAGGGGAGAGGGTCAGGCCCGGCCGCGGATCGGCCGCACCACGGCCCGGGCGGCGGGGTCGCCGGAATGTGTGTCGATGAAGTTGAGCACCAGGGGGCGGATGTTGGTGCGCCAGCTCCGCCCCGCGAAGATGCCGTAATGGCCGGCCTCGGGCTCCAGGTGACTGGCCTTCTTCGCCGCCGGCAGGCCCGTCAGCAGGTCGAGCGCGGCCAGGCACTGGCCGGGGGCCGAGATGTCGTCCTTCTCGCCTTCCACCACCTTCACCGCGACATTGGTGATGCGGCCGAAGTCCACCCGGTGGCCGGCCACCGTGAAGGCGTTCCGCGCGATCTCGCGCGACTTGAAGATGCGCTCGACCGTCGAGAGGTAGAACTCGGCCGTCATGTCCATGACGGCGAGGTATTCGTCGTAGAAGCGGTTGTGGGCATCGCGTTCGGAGGCCTCGCCCTTGGCGGCCCGGACGATCTGTTCGGAGAAGGCCTTGGAATGCCGCTCCATGTTCATCGAGATGAAGGAGGCAAGCTGCATCAGGCCGGGATAGACCTGCCGCCCGACGCCCGCATACTTGAAGCCGACGCGCTGGATGACAAGGTGCTCGAGCTGGCCCATCGTCACCCGGCGTCCGAAATCGGTCACGTCGGTCGCCGCTGCGTCGGGGTCGATCGGCCCGCCGATCAGCGTCAGCGTGCGCGGCTGCGATGCGGGGTCGATCTCGGCCAGGTAGGCGGTTGCGGCCAGGGTCAGGGGCGCGGGCTGGCAGACGGCGATCACGTTGAGATCCGGCCCGAGGTGCCGCATGAAGTCGAGCAGGTAGAGCGTGTAGTCCTCGATGTCGAACTTGCCCTGGCTCACGGGGATGTCGCGGGCATTCTTCCAGTCGGTGACGTAGACCTCGCAATCCGGCAGGAGGCTTGCGACGGTCGAGCGCAGCAGCGTCGCGTAGTGCCCCGACATCGGCGCCACGAGAAGGACGCGGCGCGCCTTGGGATGACGGCCCGAGACGCGGAAATGGATGAGATCGCCGAAGGGCTTCTCGACCAGCGTCTCGATCTTGACGATGTGGTCGCGCCCGTCCGCCCCGACGATGGTGCGGATGCCCCAGTCGGGCTTGATGACCATGCGGGCGAAGCTGCGCTCGGTGATGCGCCCCCAGGCGGAGACGAGCTTGAACATCGGATGCGGCACCAGGCCCCAGACCGGGTAGGAGGCCCAGGCCCGCGCCGAGGCGCCGACCCATTCGTTGGTGTTGCGGACGGCCTCCATCCAGTCGTAGGTCGCCATCCCCTTCATCACCACTCCTTCGCCGGCCGCGCCGGTCGTCCCGCCCATTTCGCCGCTTTCCCCCCGAAGGCGGCGACGGTATGCTGCAGTGCGGAACCCTAGGCGGGAAAGATTACCATGACAACCTCCGACAAGGACGGTGCCGCCGAACTGGAGAAGCTGAACGCCAATCTCGCGAAAATCGAGGAATTGACGCAACGCCTGGCGGCGGCGCTGGCCCGCAAGCGTCCGCCCAATCCCGCCCTCGAGGCGCCGGGACAGGAGCTTTACGCCAAGGCCCTGGCCGCCTACTGGGCCGATGCCATGGCCAATCCGGCGCGGATCCTGGAGCAGCAGATCGGCTGGTGGGGCAAGTCGCTGAAGCACTACATCGAGGCGACCCAGACGCTGGCCAGGGGCAAGATCGCGCCCCCGCCCGACCCCGGCCCCAAGGATCGCCGCTTCTCGAACCCGCTCTGGGACACCCATCCCTGGTTCAACTTCATCAAGCAGCAATACCTGATGAACGCCGAGGCGATCGAGACGGCGGTCAGGGGGATGGAGCATCTCGACCCGGCCGACAAGAAGCGGCTGGAATACTTCTCGCGCCAGATCATCGACATGATGGCGCCGACCAACTTCTTCGGGACCAATCCCGACGCGCTGGAAAAGGCCGTGGCCACCGAGGGCGAGAGCCTGGTCAGGGGGCTGGAGAACCTCGTGCGCGACATCGAGGCGAACAACGGCGACCTGCTCGTCACCCTGGCCGACAAGAACGCCTTCCGCGTCGGCCAGAACCTCGGGACGACCGAGGGGGCGGTCGTCTACCGCAACCGGCTGATCGAGCTCATCCAGTACAGGCCCGCCACGGCGAAGGTCCGCGCCATTCCGGTGGTCATCTTCCCGCCCTGGATCAACAAGTTCTACATCCTCGACCTGAAGCCGCAGAACAGCCTGATCCGCTGGCTCGTGGAACAGGGCCTCACCGTCTTCGTCGTCAGCTGGAAGAATGTCGATCCGTCCTACCGCGACGTCGGCATGGACGCCTATGTCGAGGAAGGCTTCCTGACCGCGATCCGCGAGGCCAGGGCGATCACCCGGCAGAAGCAGGTCAATGCCGTGGGATACTGCATCGCCGGCACCACGCTGGCGCTGACGCTGGGCCTTCTGCACAAGCGCAGGGACCGGTCGGTGAACTGCGCGACCTTCCTGACCACGATGACCGACTTTTCCGATCCGGGCGAGATCGGCGTCTATCTCGACAACGATTTCGTCGACGGGATCGAGCAGCAGGCCAGCCGCGACGGGATTCTCGACCGGTTCTACATGAGCCGCACATTCAGCTACCTGCGGTCCAACGACCTGATCTACCAGCCGGCGATCCGCAGCTACATGCTGGGCGAGGCGCCCCCGGCCTTCGACCTGCTCTACTGGAACGGCGACGGGACGAACCTGCCGGCCCGCATGGCCGTGGAATACCTGCGCGGCCTGTGCCAGGAGGACAGGCTGGCCCGCGGCGGCTACCGGATCTGCGGCCAGACGGTGACGCTGGCCGATGTCCGGGTGCCGCTGTTCGCCGTGGCCTGCGAGACCGACCACATCGCGGCCTGGCGCGCCTCGCTGAACGGCGTGCTGCAGATGGGGTCAGAGGACCGGACCTTCGTGCTTGCCGAATCCGGACACATCGCCGGCATCGTCAATCCGCCCTCGCGCGACAAGTACGGCCATTACACGAACGACGTGCTGTCGGACCCCGAGACCTGGAAGGCCGGGGCGACCCATCACAGCGGGAGCTGGTGGCCGCGCTGGGGCGAATGGCTGGCCGCGCGGTCGGGCCGGTGGGTGAAGGCCCGCGAGCCGGGCGACGAGGCCCATCCGCCGCTGGCCCCGGCCCCCGGCACCTACGTGACCGAGGTGCCGGCCGCCGCGCAGCCATCGTGATTTTTTTGCTGCGACGCAGAAACACCCCTTGAAATGCTGCGCCGCAGCATGTATGTGCCTGTCCAGAGAAGCAGCCCCCCGCCGGCCAAGGCGCATGGTTCAGATGGAGAGACGGACATGGCGAAGACGCAGGATTTCACCAAGGTTGTGCAGGACATGATGTCGGCCTTCCCGGTTGATGCAGCGGCCGTTCAGGACGCGTTCAAGTCGCAGGCGGCGCTGGGCGAGAAGTTCGCCAAGGTCGCGATCGAGGCGGCCGAGAAGACGACCGAGATCTCGTCCAAATGGACGAAGGACACCCTGGCCCGCGTCAGCGTCCTGACCAAGGTCAAGGCCGAACCGGCCGACTATACCAAGGCCTTCAGCGACTTCGCCTCGGCTGCGGCCGAGATGGCGGCCGAGAACATGGCTGCCTTCGCCGAAGTGGCCAAGAAGGTCCAGATGGAGACGGTCGAGCTGATGCTCGCCGCCGGCAAGGATTTCTCGGAAGACGCGACCGCCGCGGTCAAGAAGGCGACCGCCGAAGTGTCGAACGTCGCCAAGAAGGCGGCCGCCGCCGCCAAGTGATTGCCGCAAGGCAGTAGCGCCGTCCCCTTCCTCCCTGTCGGAACGGCGCCGACACTGGGACGGGCCCCCTGCGGGTCCGTCCCTTTTTCTTTCCCGTTGTCTTTCTGTCGCGCTGCGGCGTAAGGTTTCTGCACCGCCAAGAAGGCACCGGAACTCCGGGGAGGGATTCCATGGCCGAGACCGACAAGCCGCTTCTCATCAAGCGGTATGCAAGCCGCCGCCTCTACAACACCGAGACAAGCGACTACGTCACGCTCGAGGACATCGCGGCCTTCATCCGGCAGGGGCGCGAGGTGCAGATCGTCGATCTCAAGACCGGCGACGACCTGACGCGCCAGTACCTCCTCCAGATCATCGCCGAGCACGAGAGCCGGGGCGAGAGCGTGCTGCCCGTGGACGTGCTGACCGACCTCGTGCGCAGCTACACGACGCAGGCGCAGACGGTGGTGCCGCAGTTCCTGGCCGCCAGCTTCGAGATGCTGCGCGAGGGCCAGTCGAAGCTGCTCGAGAACCTCTCGGCCATGCCGAACCCGATGGCGTCGATGCCCGGCTTCGAGGCGCTGCAGCGCCAGCAGCAGGCCTTCCTGAAGTCGATGATGGGCGGCTGGGCGGCGCGACCGGCCGAGGCAGAGGCCGGGGCGCCGGGCGACAGGGCCGAGAAGGCCGACAAGGCCGAGAAGGCCGACAAGGCCGACGAGATCGCGGCGATGAAGAAGGCGCTGGCCGAGATGCAGGCGCGGCTGTCCAAGCTCTGACCGCGGTCAGTCGCGGCCGAAGGCCTCGTCGGCGGCGGCGATCAGCGTGTCGGCGATGTAGTCCAGTTCCGCGGCGGTCAGCCGGGCGGGAAGGCGCAGGTCACCCGCCCGCATCAGCATCGCCCGGGTCTTGGGCAGGTCCGGCACCTCGCCGAGGAACTGCCAGTTCCAGAAGGCCCGGGCATTGTCCCTGGACAGGCCGAAGACATTGGCGCCGACACCCCGTGCCTTGCACAGTTCCTGGAACTTCACCGCGGCGGCGTCCGTCTCGACGCCGATCAGGTTGAACTGGAGGCTGTCGGGGGCCCGGTCCTCCTTCGGCAGGGCTTTCGGGACGCGGAACCAGGGCGAGGCGTTCAGCCGGTCGGCCACCCGGTCGTGGTTCGCCCGCCCGTCGCGCACCCGCCGGTCGATCTCGGGGATCTGCGGGCGGATCACCGCGGCCGACAGGTTCTGCATCCGCATGTTGTAGAGCGGCAGCCGGTTCTGCCACAGGTGGAAACTGTTCTGGAGCCCCGGATGCTTCTTCCAGTTGTGCTCGTAGGCGCCCGACATGATGACGGCGCGGGCCGCGATCTCGGGATCGTCGGTCACGAGCATGCCGCCCTCGCCGGCATTGACCAGCTTGTAGGACTGGAAGCTGAAGCAGCCGATGCGGCCGATCGTGCCGATCCGCCGGCCGTCCCAGAGGGTGCCCAGCGAATGGGCCGCATCCTCGACAAGGGGCACGCCCGCGGCATCGCAGGCGGCCATGATCTGGTCCATGTCCGAGGTATGGCCGCGCATGTGGCTGATCATCACCGCCCCGGCGCCTTCGGCGAGCTTCATCCGGAAGTCCGTGAGGTCGATGCGGAAGTCGTGGCCCACCTCGATCAGCACGGGCACGCAGTCGGCATGCACGACGGCCGAGGGCACGGCGGCGAAGGTGAAGGCGGGGATCAGCACCCTGGAGCCGCGCGGCAGGTCCAGCGCCTTGAGCGCAAGGAACATCGCGGCGGAACAGGAGGATACGGCCAGCGCGTAGCGCACGCCCATGAAGGCGGCGAACTCGGCCTCGAGCAGCGACACCGGCGCGTTGTCCGAGGTATAGCGGAACAGGTCGCCCGATTGCAGCAGGCGGTCGATCTCGGCCCGCGCACCCTCGGGGATCGGTTCGGCGTCGTAGACGTTGGGCGCGGGCGCGGTTATCCGGGAATGACCGTCATGCGCCATGCTGCACCTGTTCTCATTCTGCCCTCGCGCGCAGGCCTAGCCGAGATTTGTGACAATTGCCACAAAATCCGCCAAGGATCGGCAAGGCAGCGCCTAGACCTAGACGCCGAGCCGGTCGCGCAGCGCATACCAGGTCATCGCCAGGGCCAGAACCGGCGCCCGCAGGGCCGCGCCGCCGGGGAAGCGCGGGGCGGGCAGGGCCGCCATCACGTCGAAGCGTGCGGCCTGGCCGGCGACGGCCTCGGCCAGGACCTTGCCGGCAAAGGTCGCCAGGGCGACGCCGTGGCCGGAATAGCCCGAGGCCGACAGGACATTGGCGGCCGGGCGCGCGAAGTAGGGCATGCGCGTCATGGTGATGGCCAGCGTGCCGCCCCAGGCATGGTCGATCCGAACGTCACGAAGGCCGGGATAGATGCGCAGCATCGGCTTGGACACCGTGCGGACGATGTCGGGGAAGGCGTAGCCATAGCTCTCGCCACCGCCGAAAAGCAGCCGTCCGTCCGGCGACAGGCGCCAGTAGTTCACCACGAACTTCGTGTCGGCGACGGCGACATCCTCGGTCAGGACCTCGCGGGCGCGCGCGCCCAGGGGCTCGGTCGCGATGATGAAGTTGTTGATCGGCATGACCCGCGCGGCGACCGTTTCGTCGAGCCGGCCGAGATAGCCGTTGCAGGCCAGGATGACGTGGCTGCAGTCGACGCGCCCCCCCTCTGTCTGCACGAAGGGCTTCGGCCCGGGCTGGATGCGGTGGACATGGCTCATCTCGTGGATCGTTGCCCCCGCCGCGGCAGCCGCACGGGCAAGGCCTATGGCGTAGTTGAGCGGATGCAGGTGCCCCGCACCCCGGTCGATCGTGCCCCCGCGCAAGACCGGCGAGGGGACGATCGCCTGAAGGGCCGCACGGTCGAGCGACGTGATCTCGCGATAGCCGTAGTCCCGGGCGAGCCTGTCGGCATAGGCATGGGCGTGCCGGACCTCGGCCTCGGTCCAGCAGGCATGGACCACCCCCGGGCGGTAGTCGCAGGGGATGGAATGGGCCTCGATCAGGCCGCGCAGCGTGGCCTTGGCCTCTTCTGCGAAATCCCAAAGCTGGCGCGCCACCTCGCGGCCGGCCCGGCGTTCCAGATCGTCCTGGTCCAGCCGCTGACCCGAGCCGACCTGCCCGCCATTGCGCCCCGAGGCCCCGAAGCCCACGCGGTGCGCCTCGAGCACGACGACCGACAGGCCCTTCTGGCGCAGGTGCAGGGCCGCCGACAGGCCGGTATAGCCGGCACCCACGATGCAGACATCGGCGCGCACCGTCCCCCGCAGGGCCGGGAAACGCGCCAGGGGCGTCGCCGTCGCGGCATACCAGCTGGGCGGATATTCGCCCCGCCGGTCGTTGGCGAAGAGCAGGTCCATCACACGTTCAGAAGCAGGTGCTCGCGTTCCCAGGGGCTGATGACCTGCTGGAACTCGCGGAACTCGTTGCGCTTCACGCTGTCGTAGACGGCGCAGAACTCGGGCGTCAGCACCTCGCGCATGGCCGTGTTCTCCTGCAGCAGGTCCAGCGCGTCGCCGAGGTTGAGGGGCAGCTCGTCATCGGTGACCATCTGCTCGGAGGTCACTTCCGGGCGGGGATCCTGCGCCTCCTGCAGGCCGAGCCAGCCGCAGGCCAGCGAGGCGGCGATGCCGAGATAGGGGTTGCAGTCCATCCCCGCGAGGCGGTTCTCGACACGCCGCCCGGCGGCATTCGAGACCGGCACGCGCAGCCCGGTCGTGCGGTTGTCGCGCCCCCAGTCCACGTTGATCGGGGCCGAGAAGCCGGGAACATAGCGGCGGTAGCTGTTGACATAGGGCGCCAGCAGGGCGATGGCCGCCGGCAGATGGCGCTGCAGGCCGCCGATGAAGTGACGGAAGGCCTCGGTCTCCCTGCCCCGGGCATCGGAAAAGATGTTGCGGCCCGTCTCCCTGCTGATGACCGAGTGGTGGATGTGCATGGCGCTGCCGGGCTCGCCCTCGATGGGCTTGGCCATGAAGGTCGCGTAGCAGTCGTGCCGGAGCGCCGCCTCGCGGATCAGCCGCTTGAAGAAGAAGATCTCGTCGGCCAGCCGAACAGGATCGCCATGGGCGAGGTTGATCTCGATCTGGCCCGATCCGCCCTCCTGGAGGATGCCCTCGATCTCGAAGCCCTGGGCCTCGGCGAAGGCATAGATGTCGTCGATGACCTTGCCGTATTCGTCCACCGCCGACAGGGAATAGGCCTGCTTGGCGGCGGCCCGGCGACCCGAACGGCCCATGGGCGGGACCACCGGCAGGTTCGGATCGACGTTGCGGGCGACCAGGAAGAATTCCATCTCGGGCGCGACGACCGGCGTCAGGCCCGCGCCCTCGAACAGGCCGACGACCCGCTTGAGCACGTTGCGCGGCGCGGTCGGCACCGGTGCGCCGTCGCTGTCCACGACATCGTGGATGACCTGAAGCGTCAGGTCCGAGGCCCAGGGGGCGGCCGTTGCGGTGCCGAAATCCGGCACGCAGGTCATGTCGGGTTCGGTGAAGTCGCCGAGGGGGTTGTCCGCCCATTCCCCGGTGATCGTCTGGAGGAAGATCGAATTCGGCAGGAAGAACGACTTCTGGTTGCGGAACTTCGACGCCGGCATCGCCTTGCCGCGCGCCACCCCGGCAATGTCGGGGACGATGCATTCCACCTCGTCGACCTTGCGCCCGCCGATGTGGTCGCGCGCCGCTTGGGGAAGTCTCTCCGTCCAGCTCGTCATTGTGTCACACGGGGAATTGGGGTTCGCGCCCGTCAGGCGCGCGGTTGCTTGAAGAAGTCGGCGATCCGGTCGGCGATCGTGGCGGCGGAATTGGGCTGGCCCAGCCGCGCAGAGGCTGCCTCCATCAGGGCGTCGGGCACGCGGCCCTTGCCGCGGGTGCGCATCAGCCCGTCGATGAAGGCGTCGGGGAATTCGGGGTGGGCCTGCACCGTGAAGGCGCGGTCGTCGTAGACGAGCGCCGCGTTCTCGCAGAAGGCGTTCGAGGCGACGACACGCGCCCCGGCCGGCCGTTCGACGACCTGGTCCTGATGCCAGGCATTCAGCTTCAGCCGTTCGCCGCCGAAATCGTACTCCGTCGGCCCGACGGACCAGCCGCCGGCGAACTTCTCGACCCTGCCGCCCAGTGCCTGGGCGATGATCTGGTGGCCGAAGCAGATGCCCACGAGCGGCACCCGTTCCGCATAGGCGCGGCGGATGAAGTCCTCGAGCGGCCGGATGAAGGGATGGTCCTCGTAGGCGCCGTGCCGCGAGCCGGTGATCAGCCAGCCGTCGCATTCGTGCACGTCCTTCGGGAACTCCATCGCCTCGACGTGATAGGTCCTGAACTCGAGGCCCCGCCCGGCGAGCAGCCGCTCGAACATGTCGGGATAGTCGCCCATCTCGTCCTTCAGGGCCTCGGGCGACTGGCCGGCCTGAAGGATACCGATCTTCATCTTGGTCCTGTCTGTCTGCTGGGGGCAAGGTAGTGCGCCGCCCCCGCGGGTGGCAAGGGGCGGCCGTCCTCACACGGTGTCGAGGTAGATCTCGGTCTGCTCCTCGGGGCTGAGCTCGGCCATGTAGTGAAGCTCCTGCCGCTTGGTCTGGACGTAGTTGCGGATCAGCTCCCTGGCGAAGATCTTCGGCATGATCCGGCTCTTCTCGAAGACGTTGATCGCCGTCTCCCAGGTGTCGGGGATGATCGGCAGGTCCAGCGCATAGGCGCTGCCGCTGATCGGCGGCGGCGGTTCCATCCGCGTCTCGATCCCGTGCAGGGCCGCCCCGAGGATCGCCGCCAGCATCAGGTAGGGATTGACGTCGCCGCCGGCGACGCGGTGCTCGATCCGGCGCGCCGCGGGATTGCCCGAGGGCACCCTGATCGCCGCGGTGCGGTTCTCGTAGGCCCAGCAGATCTGGTTCGGGGCATGGGCATCGGGGACCAGACGCTCGTAGCTGTTGGCATGCGGGGCGAAGATCAGCGTGCTGTCGTTCATCGCATGCAGGCAGCCCGCGATCGCGTGGCGCAGCATGTCGGATCCTTCCGGCCCGCCGTTCGAGAAGACGTTGATCCCCTGCCGGTCGATGACGCTGAAATGGGTGTGCAGGCCGTTGCCGGAATATTCCGGATAGGGCTTGGCCATGAAGCTTGCCGCAAAGCCGTGGCGGCGGGCCAGACCCTTGACCAGCATCTTGAAGAGCCAGGCATCGTCGGCCGCCCTGAGGGCGTCGTCCTGGTGCATCAGGTTGATCTCGAACTGGCCGAGGCCGGCCTCGGAACTGGCCGTGTCGCCCGGAATGTCCATCGCCTCGCAGGCGTCGTAGAGGTCCGTGAAGAAGGTGTCGAAGGCGTCGAGCGCCCGGATCGACAGGATCTCGGCCGCCTTGCGCCGCTTGCCCGAACGGGGCGAGGGCGGCACCTGGAGGGTCTTGCCGGAATCGTCGATGAGGAAGAACTCGAGCTCCATCGCGACGACGGGGGTCAGCCCGTGCGCCTTGTAGCGGTCCACGACATGGGCCAGCGCCTGCCGGGGGTCGCCCTCGTAGGGGCGCCCGTCCTCGTGATACATCCAGATCGGCAGCAGCGCCGTCGGCGCCTCGAGCCAGGGCATCGGCATGAAGCCGCGCTCGGTCGGCTTGAGGATGCCGTCGGCATCGCCGGATTCGAAGACGAGGGGACTGTCCTCGATGTCCTCGCCCCAGATGTCGAGGTTGAGCACCGAGAAGGGAAAGCGCGTCCCCTCGGTTCCGATCTTGTCGGCGTAGCGCGCCGGGATCCGCTTGCCCCGCGGCTGACCGTTCAGGTCTGCCGCCGCAACGCGGATGGTCCGCACCTGCGGGTGCTTGCGAAGCCAGTCTCTCATCTTCTCACCTGAAGTATTGCGGCCCGTATCTGAACCTGGGCCGCGTCGTTTTCGGCAGATGCCGGTTGAGCCGTCGCCCGATGGCACCGAACACCCCGATGACGGCAAGCGTCAGAAGGATGAAGTAGAGCGCCACGATCGGATAGGCGACGAACGGGTTGAATGTCTTGTCCGCGAAATAGGCCGCATAGTAAAGCGCATCGCCTTTCTGCTGGAGGACCGCGAAGCCCGAGAAGAAGACCAGCGTCGTGGCGTGGAAGAGGAAGATCGCCTCGTTGGTATAGGCCGGCCAGGCCAGACGCATCATCGTCGGCCAGAGGACGCGGCGGAACCGCGACCAGCCCGAAAGGCCATAGGCGTCGGCCGCCTCGATGTCGCCACGGGGAACCGCGCGCAGGGCGCCGTAGAAGATCTCGGCGGCATAGGCGGCGGTGTTCAGCGTCAGCGTGATCAGCGCCCCGAGCCAGGCCATCGTCAGGGGCGCGAAGACGGGATTCGCCTGTTTCATCGCCAGGAACAGGAAGTAGGCGAGGAAGAACTGGATGAACAGGGGCGAGCCGCGGAAGACGAAGATGAACCCCTCGGCCGGCCGGCGCAGCCAGGGGCTGCCGGTCGCCTTGGCCAGTGCCAGCGCATTGGCCAGGAAGAACCCCGCGGCCAGCGACAGGATCCCGAAATAGAGGTTCCAGATCAGGCCCGACCCGATCAGGACGAACTGCTGGCAGAGGGTGAAATCGGCCATCGGCAGCAGCTTCTCGCCGATGCCGATCGACCGCAGCGCATACTGGGCGAAGGTCTCGCCGCAGGTCATGCCCGCCCCCGTCGCTGCTCTTCGCCAGCCATCGTCGCCTGCCCGTGGCTGAGCCGCCGGTAGAGCCGCCCGAAGACGCCCTCGGACAGTTTCGTCATCCCGAGGTAGAAGACGAGCAGCACGAGGAAATAGGCCAGACGCCAGTCGCCGTGCGGATACTCGGATTCGATCGACCGCTTCGAACCGCCGAGCTGCTTGGCCCAGTAGACGATGTCCTCGATGCCGAGCAGGAACAGCAGCGGCGTCGCCTTGACGAGGATCATCCACAGGTTCGACAGCCCCGGCAGCGCATAGACCCACATCTGGGGCACGACGATCCGCCGGAAGACCTGCCGGCGCGTCATCCCGTAGGCCTCGGCCGTCTCTGTCTGCGCCTTCGGGATGGCCTGCATCGCACCGTAAAGGACATTGGCCGAGAAGGCCCCGAAGACGATGGCGAAGGCGAGGACGGCAAGGAAGAAGCCGTAGGTCTCGTGCACCCACTGGGGGCTGCTGGACAGCGGCAGCTTCGCCTGCGGACAGACGACGAAATCGGCGCCGCGGCGGATCGGCTCGGTCCAGTCAGGGCACTTCGTCTTGTGCCGCACCCATTCGAAGGCCTGGTCGAGCGCGATCGGCACGAAGAGGAAGAAGATGATGTCCGGCACGCCGCGGACCGCCGAGATGTAGATCCTGCCAAGGATCGACAGCGGCGCGAAATGCGACCGCGCCGCCATCGCCCCCGCGAAGCCGAAGGCCAGCGCGACCGGCACGGTGATCGCAAGCAGCAGGAGCACGGTGCCGATCGAGACATAGAAGTAGAGATGCTTGCCCGAGGTCAGGTAGCAGGCAAACCAGGCGATCCCTTCCAGGGATTTCGGATCGGCGCAGAAGCTGAACATGGTGCGGGGTCCGGGGGCGGATCCGCCCCCGGACAGGGCTCAGGTGATCAGTACTTGGGCGGGTTCTCGGGGAACCACTTGGCCAGAAGGGCGTTCAGCGAACCGTCCGCCTTCATCGCGGTGATGCCGTCGTCGAACTTCTGCTTCAGCTCCTTGTCGCTTTCGCGGAAGCCCATGCCGACCCCGCCGCCCAGGGGCACGCGCTCGCCCACGAAGACCAGCTCGCCCCCCGATTCGGCGACGATCGGCGCCAGATAGTCGTAGTCGGCCAGGACAACGTCGGCCTCGCCGCTCTTGACTGCGGCGATCGTCTCCTCGGGGGTCGCGTATTCGGCCAGCGTGGCGCCGGTCGTCGGCACATAGGCCGCCTGGATCGTCGAGACCTGGGCGGCGACGGTGCCCTTGATGTTGGCGTCGGCCGACAGGCCGACATAGGCCGAGGCGGTGGGCGGGTAGTAGTCCTGCGTGAAGTCGATCACCTGGTCGCGCTCCGGCGTGATCGACATCCCCGCGATGATCGCGTCGTAGTTGCCCGAGGTCAGGTTCGGGATGATCGAATCCCACTCGTTGGTGACCCATTCGCAGGTCAGCCCCGCGCGCTTGCAGAGCTCGTCGCCGAGTTCGCGTTCGAACCCGTCGACCTCGCCCTTGTCGTTGACGAAGTTGTAGGGCGGATAGGCCCCCTCGGTGCCCAGCCTCACGGTCTGGGCTGCGGCGAGGCCCGAGGTCAGGGCCAGTGCGGCGATGGCCAGAGCGATCTTCTTCATGATGGTTCTTCTCCCTGTGGTCGTCTGATTGTCTTGCCGGATCAGGCGGGCGCGGTGGCGCTGAGGAACTGGCGCAGCCGTTCGGTCCGGGGATCGCCGAAAACCTGCTCGGGGGGACCTTCCTCCTCGATCCGCCCCAGATGCAGGAACACGACATGGTCGGACACGTCCGCGGCCAGCCGCATGTCGTGGGTGACCAGAAGCATGGTGCGCCCCTCCTCGGCCAGCGCCTTGATGACGCGCACCACCTCCTGCTCGAGCTCGGGGTCGAGCGCCGAGGTCGGCTCGTCGAAGAGCAGGGCCTTGGGCTCCATGCACAGCGCCCGGGCAATGGCGGCCCGCTGCTGCTGGCCGCCCGACAGCATGGCGGGATAGGCGTCGCACTTGTCGTGGATGCCGACCTTGTCGAGATAGCGGCGCGCCGCCGCCTCGACCTCGGCCCGCGGGCGGCCCAGCACGGTGACCGGCGCCTCCATGACATTCTGCAGGATCGTCATGTGGGCCCAGAGGTTGAACTGCTGGAACACCATCGAGAGGTTGGTGCGGATGCGGATCACCTGCTGGCGGTCCGCCGGATGGCGGTGCATCCCCTCGCCCCGCCATTTCACGGCCTCGCCCTCGAACAGCACGTCGCCCTGCTGGCTGTCCTCGAGGAGGTTGGCGCAGCGCAGGAGCGTGGACTTGCCCGACCCCGAGGACCCGATGAGCGAGACCACCTGCCCCCGCCGGGCGGCCACCGAGACACCCTTGATGACCTCCAGGGGCCCGTAGGCCTTGTGAAGGTCACGGAGTTCGATGACGGGTGCGACGGTGTCGTTCAATTTCCGGCCAAGCTGTCCCCGCCGTCCATATGGGCGGAGATTGTGCCGCCTTGCAACGCTCTTTCTGACCGGATTGCCGGATCGTCGCGTCAGTTTGCGCGCAGGTCGCCGGCATGTTGGGCAGGCAGGGCCGGGGTCGGCACGGCCAGGTAGGCAGAGGCCGGGACCCGTTCGAACCCCCGCAGGTCGAGCGCCGCGCGATCCGCCTCGGACAGGGCGGCGATGGCCGAGGCAACGGCCAGGGCGTAGGGCGCGGGGTCGTGCGACAGGGCCGTGATGTAGGGCGTGGCCGGGGTCGGGGGCGTCCGCGCCAGGATGCGCAGCCTTGCCGCCCAGACCGGGCGGTGGCGTTCGACGAGGCGCCAGGACTGCGCGTCGATCGCGGCGATGTCGGCGCGGCCCTCGGCGACCGCCTGCGCGCTGTGGACATGGGCACCGGTGACGACGATGTCGGCGAAGGCCGCACCGGCGGCGGCGGCGAAGTTCTGCGGCGCGCCCCAGCCCGACTGGCTGTCGAAGCCGTTGATGGCGAGGCGCGCGCCGAAGAAGTCCGCGGGCGTCCCCTCGCGGTCGGCGGCCACGACGAGGACCGAGTGATAGTAGCCCGGCGGGGTGTCGGGCAGGCCGTAATCCGGGGCGCCGACCAGCGTGACCCGGCCGTGCAGCGCCGCCCGGTAGGGCAGCCCGCAGGTCTGCGACAGGACGAGGTCGGGCCGGAGCCAGGCCTCGGTATAGCCGCCGCTGCGGTCCAGCGCCTCTGGCGCCGGAAGCCCGTGGTCGCGCAGGGCGTCGCGGATCAGGCCCCAGTAACGGTCGGTCGCGGGCCGCACCTCGGCCCAGTCGTACATCGGCAGCGTCGCGATCACGCCCCGCGCTCCACGCGCTGTCGCGCCAGCGCGCTGTCGCGATCGCCGATTCCCAGAAGGTTCGCGGCCAGCCGGATCAGCGCGTCCTCCTCGGCGCCACGCCGGCTGTCGGCCAGGGCGACGGACCACAGCGCCTCGAGCAGGCCGAGGCGCTCGTCCTCGGGCACGGCCTCCTTGAGGGCGCGGGTGAAGCGGACGGTGTCGGGCGCCTCGGCCTCCAGCGCCTCGGCCTCGCGGCGCAGGGCGGCCGCCTCGAAGGGCGAAAGCCCGTGCCGGTGCGCGAGGACGGCATCGATCCGCGCCGCCTCGGCCGACGAATAGTCGTCGTCCGCACGGGCCAGCCGCACCAGAAGTGCCGCCAGCGCAAGCCGCGCCTCGGGAGGCGGCAGGCGCGCGGGCGCGGGGGCGAGCAGGCCCGAGAGGAGTTTGCCGAACATGGGCCGGGTATAGCCGCAGGGCGCGCGCGGCGGAAGGCGCCTCAGCGGGCCGCCGGGCGGACCCCCGGCTCGTCCTCGCATTCGGCCAGCGCCCGGAGGCCGGCATAGCGGTCCTCGTGGGTGACGCCGTGCAGCACCCAGCCAAGCAGGATGACGGTTCCGGTCAGCGACCACAGCAGGAGAGACACCCACCAGGGATGCCCGAAGCCGAAGGTGGACACGCCCGCGACGGCGATGCCCAGACCCGTGCTGCCCAGAAGCATTCCCGCGTACATCGGCGTCCCGCTCCCCGACCCGAGCCGAATCGGCCCCGATCATCCGGTTGCAGGTTTCGCGGTCAATGCGGCGGAAGTTGGGCATGGGGGGCGGGCGGGTCCTTGCGCGCCTTGCCGCCGGTGGCGGGCGGTTCGGCGCGCCACACCCCGTTGCAAGCGGCGCCGGCGGCGCATACCTAGCAGCTGCATCGCCTGCCGGAGCCGACCTTGTCCGCCGTCCTGTCCGAAAGCATGGTCGTCTTCCTCCAGGTCGTGGCGATCGACGTGGCGCTGGCGGGCGACAATGCCATCGTCATCGGCATGGCGGCGGCCGGCCTGCCGCGCGAGCAGCGCAACCGCGCGATCCTTGTCGGCATCGTGGCGGCCACGGTCCTGCGCATCGCCTTCGCGCTGATGGCCACCCGCCTGCTCGAGATCGCGGGCCTGCTTCTGGCGGGTGGCATCCTTCTGCTCTGGGTCTGCTGGAAGATGTGGCGCGAGCTGCGCGAGGGCCACGAACAGGCCGAGATCGAGGCCGAGGAGGCGCTGCTCGATGCCGACCTGAATGCCGACGGCACGGTCGCCGCCACCGCCCCGCGCAAGACCTTCCGGCAGGCGGCGACGCAGATCGTCATCGCCGACGTGTCGATGTCGCTCGACAACGTGCTGGCCGTGTCGGGGGCGGCGCACGACCACCCGGGCGTCCTCGTCTTCGGGCTTGCCCTGTCGATCGCGCTCATGGGCATGGCCGCGACCTTCATCGCGCGGCTGCTCCAGCGGCACCGCTGGATCGCCTATGTCGGCCTTGCCATCATCCTCTACGTCTCGCTGAAGATGATCTGGGAGGGCTGGCACGAGGTCGGCCCCGCCGTGGCGGGCGTGCTGGGCGTCTGACGGGGCCTCAGGACCGGCCGAATTCCAGCCGGCCCTCGGCGGCAAGCCAGGCGACGCGGCCGAGCATCAGCGCCGAGGCGATCAGCCAGCACAGCACGACGCCGTGCCAGAGCTGCAGGCCGAGAAGGACGACAACTGCCGAGGAGATGACGGCAGCCGCGAAGGCGCTGCCGAGGAACAGGTTCAGGTACATTCTACACCGACTACACAAGCACAGGCCGGACACCCTCCGGCGGCAGAGGTTGTGCCAGCCCATTGCGGCCGGATCAAGGCGCAGGTCGGGAAACATTGCGTGGCCGGGTGGGAACCGGGAGCGCCCCGGCGGCGAGGCGCCGCCAAAAACCGATGGAAATGCACGCCGCTGCTTGAAACGAAGCACACTACCGAGTCGGAGGTGCGATTATGGTGCGCGAGTACTCTTCGAACAGTTTCTTGCAGGTCACAGGAGCGATTGTCACCAGATTCCGATCACCAGGCGACACCTCAAAGGTGCCGTGGATCAAAGCACGAATTACCTCCTGATCACTATCCGATACTGCATGAGCAGTTGCAAGAATTTCGGTATTAGGTTGAACAGGTACCTTTGTGACCTCCATATTCCGGTCATGAAAGGCGAAACCCAGAAATATCACGCGCTGCGCGTTCGACAGGCAGTCCTTAATGCTCGACCCAATCGAGCTGTCACCGATTCCCTCCGAAATGGTACGGATCAATTCGGCATCCCTAATGAGCTTCTTGGCGAATTCGTTGTCACGTAGTCCTAATTTGCTTGGCGGCGGCGCCATCCAGTCAAGCAGCCCGGCTATGCCATACGGTCTGATAATCCGAAGTTTCTCCTTCATTATGGCTCTGGTTTCGGAAACGTCCATGCTGTAGAAATTTGCAAGCGATGTAGGTAAGTAGCGCTCAATGCAGCGATCATAGTTGAAACTGATTATCGACACATTTTCGAAT
>JAOADN010000201.1 GCA_026417295.1 Paracoccaceae bacterium | reverse complement strand
CCTCCAGGGAGCGCAACGGCGCCACCCAGAAATCCCACGTACCCGTGCGCCACTCCCCGTCGAAAATCCGGCAGGCTTCCTCGAGCCACGGCCAGCCGGCAATCTCGTCCGGCGCGGCCAGCGCGCGGTCGACGCAGGCCACGATCCGCCGCATGACAGCCAGCCCGTGCGCCTCCGTCCACCCAGCCAGGCGGGCGCCTTCCAGCAGATCCTCGGCCGGCATCGGAATGCGCGGGTCGCTCCACTCGTGCCGGCAGAGGTACTTGCCGAAGGCATCCGGCAGCACGACGTGCCGCAGCTCGGCCGCCAGCAGCCGCCAGTCGGGCGCGCACAGATAGGCGCCGAGGTAGAAGCAGCAGGGCAGCGGCGCGGTGCTCTCGTAGTACAGAAACCGGGTCTGCGGCGTCAGCGGCCGGTTCAGAGCGGACAGGCGTCATGCTAGGGCTTGCTAAGCGAATCTTCCCACAGCGCAAACAACCTCCAAACCTGCACCGAATGAACC
>JAOADN010000200.1 GCA_026417295.1 Paracoccaceae bacterium | reverse complement strand
AGCGGGGCCAATTCGAGCAGCCGGGTCTCGGTGGCGCTGCGCCGTCCAAAGTCCTCCTCGATCGAGCGGATCCAGTCGGCCTCGTGCGCCAGCACCACCTCCAGCAGGCGGGCCAGGGCCGCCTGGCGCTGGGCCGCGGGGGTCGGTGCACGCCGCGCAAAGGCGTGGCGCATGCGTTCGAGTTGGGCGCCCAGCGCAGCCGCGATGTCGTCCGGCGGCAAGGCTGCGAAGTCGGTACGCAAGGCGTTCATGGCGGTCCACGCAAGACGGGTGAAAAAGACCGAAGGCCTCAGTATCCCCCAACAGGCTGGCCCGTGGCGTCCCAGCGATGCTTGCCCCCAGCGGAGAGGGGCTGCAGCGCGCGCTCGGCCAGCGCGGCGATGGTCAGGCTGGGATGGCCCTCTAGATGGCATGGCAGGATCATCGATGCCGCAGGGCGGCCACGCTGCCGCCAAAGCCGAGGCCGATGACCCGAAAGTCGGTGGGGTCGGAGGGCTCGGTTATCGCA
>JAOADN010000199.1 GCA_026417295.1 Paracoccaceae bacterium | reverse complement strand
CCACAAGACCGATCCCGCGCAGGCCGCGATGCAGACGCGCCTCGGGCTCAACCTGATCCGCCTCCATGCGGTCCTGTCGCGTCCCTTCATCCCCGATGCGGCAGAGGCGATGATGGCGGCCCTGGGCTGCGAGGACTGGTCCTGGCCCGCCAGCGCGGAGGCCGCGCTTGCCGTCCTGCCTGCCGGACAGGGCTTCACGGTGCCGGATGTCCTGTTCCGCAAGATCACCGACGAGGAGCGGGCGGAGTGGCAGACGCGCTTTGCGGGGCGGCGCTGAGCCCTTCGCGCGCGTCGCCGCCGTCCTGCCCCGTCACCGCGTCGAGACCTTCATAGGTCGTGCGGTTCGTGAGCATGAGCGCCCAGGGGCGCAGGGCGGGGACATGCGCGCCCAGCACCACGAGCGAGACGGTGATCGGCACGGCCAGCAGCGCCCCCGCGATGCCCCAGAGCCAGCCCCAGACGAACAGTGCAACAAGGATCACGAGCGGCGACAGCGCGATGTTGTGGCC
>JAOADN010000001.1 GCA_026417295.1 Paracoccaceae bacterium | reverse complement strand
GGCCACGGCATCGGCGGTGCCGCGATGCCAGTTCACCTCGTCCATGCGCTGGCTGGCGGGCAGGACGTCGAGATACTAGTTGCGCTCGGCCCGGAAGAAGCCCCAGCCCCGCTGGATGTGGCGGATCAGGGAATGCGCCTTGTACTGGGTGGCGATCGCCATCTTGCGGATGCCCGAGTTGAGCGCGTTCGACAGCGCGAAGTCGATGATCCGCGTCTTGCCGCCGAAATAGACCGCGGGCTTGGCGCGCCTGTCGGTCAACTCCTTCAGGCGGCTGCCCCGCCCCCCGGCCAGGACGAAGGCCATGGCCTGCGAGGACAGCCGGGGATTCGCGAACGGTTCCATCTCTTCCTCCCTGTCGGCCGGGTCCCCGCCCGGCCCTTTTCTAGCCCTGGCGGAACATCACCACCGACAGGGCGGGCAGCGTCACCACGGCCGACTGCGCCTGGTTGTGCCAGGCCGATGCCTCGGTCTCGATCCCGCCCGCATTGCCGCGGTTGCCCCCGCCATAGATGGCGGCATCCGTGTTCATCACCTCGCGCCAGCGGCCCGGCGCGGGGAAGCCCAGCCGGTACTGCCGTTCGACCGGGGTGAAGTTCGCGGCCACGACCACCATCGGATCGGAGCCCTCGCCCCTGCGGATCCAGGCAAGGACCGAGTTCTCGGCATCGTTGGCCTCGAGCCATTCGAAGCCCTGCGGGCGCGTGTCGTGGCGGTGAAGCGCCGGGGTCTCGCGCATCAGGAGGTTGAGGTCGCGCACCAGAAGCTGCACGCCGCGGTGGCGCGGATCCTCGGCCTGGTGCCAGTCGAGCGAGACGTTGTGGTTCCATTCGGCGCCCTGGGCGAATTCCTGGCCCATGAAAAGCAGCTTCTTGCCCGGATGCCCCCACATGAACCCGTAATAGGCGCGCAGGTTCGCGAACTTCTGCCAGGCGTCGCCCGGCATCTTGCCCAGCATCGAGCCCTTGCCGTGGACGACCTCGTCATGGCTGATGGGCAGGATGAAGTTCTCCGAGAAGGCATAGACCATCCCGAAGGTCATCTGGTTGTGGTGATACCTGCGGTGGACGGGGTCCTTCTGGATGTAGTTCAGCGTGTCGTTCATCCAGCCCATGTTCCACTTGAAGCCGAAGCCCAGCCCGCCATGGTCAACGGGCCTGGACACGCCGGGGAAGGCGGTCGATTCCTCGGCCACCGTCATGATGCCCGGATGGTGGCCATAGGCGGCGACGTTCATCCGGCGCAGCACCTCGATCGCCTCGTAGTTCTCGCGCCCGCCGTCCCGGTTGGGGATCCATTCGCCGGCCCGGCGGCTGTAGTCGCGGTAGAGCATCGAGGCGACCGCATCCACCCGCAGCCCGTCGAGGTGGTATTCCTCGAGCCAGTAGAGCGCATTGGCCACGAGGTAGTTCTGCACCTCGACGCGGCCGTAGTTGTAGATGAGCGTGTTCCAGTCCTGGTGGAAGCCCTCGCGCGGGTCCTGGTGTTCGTAGAGGGCCGTGCCGTCGAAGCGGCCGAGCCCGTGCTGGTCGGTCGGGAAATGGCCCGGCACCCAGTCGATCAGCACGCCGAGGCCCCTGCGGTGGGCCGCATCGACGAGGGCCGCGAATTCGGCCGGCGTCCCGTGGCGGATCGTCGGGGCATAGAGCCCGATCGGCTGGTAGCCCCAGGATCCGTCGAAGGGATGTTCGCTGACCGGCAGCAGCTCGATATGGGTGAAGCCCATCCAGTGGGCATAGTCGACAAGCTCGGTGGCGAGTTCCTGGTAGCTGAGCGGCCGCGCCCCGCCCTCGGCCCGGCGCCAGGAGCCCAGATGCACCTCGTAGACCGAGATCGGCGCGTCCACGTCCTGCGCCGCCCGGCGGGCGCGCATCCAGTCGCCGTCGCCCCAGGCATGGGTGCCGATGCGCCGCACGACCGAGCCGGTGCGCGGCGGGTGTTCCGAGCCGAACCCCACCGGATCGGCCTTGAGCGGCATCACATGGCCCGAGGGGCCGACGATCTCGTACTTGTAGATCGTCCCCTCGGTCAGGCCGGGCAGGAAGATCTCCCACACGCCGGTCGCGCCGCGCCGGCGCATCGGGTTGCGCCTTCCGTCCCAGACGTTGAAGTCGCCCACCACGCTCACGCGCCGGGCATTCGGCGCCCATACGGCGAAATGCACGCCCTCGCTGCCTTCGTGGCGGATGAGATGGGCGCCGAGGGCCTGCCAGAGGCGATGGTGACGCCCCTCGCCCAGAAGGTATTCGTCGATCTCGCCCAGGACGTTGCCGTAACGGTAGGGATCGTCGAATTCCCAGACGGTGCCGTCATGGGCCTGCGCCCGCAGCCTGTAGGGGCCGCCGGCATGGGGGCCGGAGAAGAGTTCGGGCGCCTCGGGATGCGGCGTCATCGCCACCGCTTCGCCCCCCTCGGGCAGGAGCCACAGCCCGGCAGCGCCCGGCACGAAGGCGCGGACCTGCCCGTCATGGGGCCCGAGCACGCCGAAGGGGTCGCCGTGGCGTCCCTCGGCAATCGCCCTGGCCGCCCCCGAGTCGAGCATCGCCGGGGCCGGGGCCGCCGTCTTCGCCTTGCCGGTCGTTCGTGCCATGTCCGCCCCTCCCAAGGCTACAGGGCCGATTCCACGGACCATATGTCCTTCATGTAACCACGGATCGCCCGGTCGGAGGAGAAAAAGCCCATGCGCGCCGTGTTGAGGGCAGCCATGCGCAGCCAGTCCTGCCGGCGGGTATAGGCCTCGGCGACCCGCGCCTGGGTCGAGTCGTAGGCGGCGAAGTCGTCGGCCACAAGGAAATGGTCGTGGTTCCACATCCGGTCGACGATGCCGTGATAGCGGTCGGGCTGGTCGGGCGAGAAGCGCCCCTCGGCCAGCATCTGCAGGACGTCCCTGAGGTCCTGGCTCTTCTCGATGGCGATGCGGGCGTGATCGACGTTCTTGCGCCGCTCGATCACCTCCTCGGCCGTCAGCCCGAAGAGGAAGAAGTTCTCTGCCCCGACATGGTCCCGGATCTCGACATTGGCGCCGTCGAGCGTGCCGATGGTCAGCGCCCCGTTCATCGCGAACTTCATGTTGCCCGTGCCCGAGGCCTCCATCCCGGCGGTCGAGACCTGTTCGGACAGGTCGGCCGCAGGGATCAGCATCTCGGCCATCGAGACGTTGTAGTTCTCGGGATAGACGACCCAGAGCAGGCCGCGGGTCGCGGGATCCGCATTGACCACGGCCGCCACGTCGTTGATGAGGTGGACGATTTCCTTGGCGACGGCGTAGCCGGGCGCCGACTTGCCGCCGAATACCTTGACGCGCGGCACCTGCGGGCTGATGCGGCCCGTCCTGATCCTGTGCCATTCGGCGATGGTCTGCAGGATGTTCATCAACTGGCGCTTGTATTCGTGGATGCGCTTGACCTGGACGTCGAAGATCGCGTCGGGATCGACGCGGATGCCGGTCCGCGCCGCGATCCAGTCGGCCGCGCGCAGCTTGTTCGTGCGCTTGGCCGCGCCGAAGGCCTCGAGAAAGGCGGAATCGCCGGCATGCGGTTCCAGCGCGGCGAGGCGGTCGAGGTCGGCCTCCCAGCCGGCGCCGACCGTCGCGGTGATGAGGGACGAGAGCGCCGGGTTCGCCATGCGCAGCCAGCGCCGCGGCGTGACGCCGTTCGTCTGGTTGATGATGCGGCCGGGATGCAGCGCGTCGAGTTCGGGAAAAAGCGTCTTCCTGACAAGCGCGCTGTGCAGGGCCGAGACGCCGTTGACCTTGTGCGCCATGATGAAGGCCAGCTCGCCCATCCGCACCTCGTTGTGCTTGACGATGCCCACCCAGTGGGGCTGGGCGGGCCAGGTGCGGCGGTGCCAGCTGTCGATCTTCTCGGCGATCTGCATGTGGCGCGGCAGGACGGTGCCGAAGAGATAGGTGGACCAGCGTTCCAGCGCCTCGGGCAGGAGCGTGTGGTTGGTATAGCCCAGCGTGCGGCGGGCGATGTCGAGCGCCTCGTCGAAATCCAGCCCGTGCCCGTCCACCATCAGGCGGATGAGTTCCGGCCCGGCGATGGCGGGATGGGTGTCGTTCATCTGGATCGCCACCCGTTCGGGCAGCAGGCGCAGGTCGTCATGCGCAGCCAGGAAGCGGCGCAGGATGTCCTGAAGTGCGGCCGAGGTCAGGAAGTATTCCTGCTTGAGTCGCAGCTCCTTGCCCGCGAAGGTGGTATCGTCGGGATAGAGGACGCGGCTCAGCGTGCGGGCCAGGGCCTCGGGCGCGGCGGCCGCCGCATAATCGCCGCGGTTGAACCGTTCCAGATCGAAGAGCGTGGTGGGCTTGGCCTCCCACAGGCGCAAGGTGTTGGCCCATCTGCCCTGCCAGCCGATCACCGGCGTGTCGTGGGCCGAGGCGATGACCGTCTCGCCCGGGGTCCAGACGGCGCGGCCGTCGCGCATCTCGACGCTGCCCTTGAACCCCACCGTGTAGGACGATTCGGGGCGGTCGAATTCCCAGGGGTTGCGGGTGCGCAGCCAGTCCTCGGGCGCCTCGACCTGGCGTCCCCCCTCGAAGCGCTGGCGGAACAGGCCGTTCTCGTAGCGGATGCCGTAGCCATAGGCCGGGCAGCCCAGCGTGGACATGCTTTCCAGATAGCAGGCCGCGAGCCGCCCCAGGCCGCCATTGCCCAGCGCCGCGTCCGGTTCGCCCGCGATCAGCGTGCCGATGTCCTGGCCGAAGCCCGCCATCACCTCGGCCGCCACGTCGCGCAGGCCGAGATTGATGGCCGCATCCTCGATGATGCGGCCGATCAGGAATTCCATCGACAGGTAGTAGACGCGCTTGCGGTCCTCGGCCCAGGTCCGGCGGGTCGCCGCGAACCAGGGGCCGACGATGCGGTCGCGCAGGGCATAGGACAGCGCCATCCGCCAGTGGAAGTCCGACGCATGGTCGGGGTCGGTTCCCATGGTGAAGGTTAGATGCCGCAGCACGTCGTCGCGGAACATCTCGGTGGTGATCGCGCCAGGCCTGAAGGCATGGGGATGCTGGTCGGTCGGCATCGCGGTCCTTGCGCTTCCGGGGCGGGACAGCCGCCCCTTCAAAGCGCTTTGAGCACGCCTTGCCGGCGCCCGTCAAGCGAAAGGCTGCCGCCGCGGCGCCGGATCAGCCCAGCGCGTAGCCCGACCCGCGCACCGTGCGCACCGGATCCGGCCCGCCATGGATGCACAGCGCCTTGCGCAGCCGGCCGACATGGACGTCCACGGTGCGCGTGTCGACATAGATGTCGCGGCCCCAGACGCGGTCGAGAAGCTGCTCGCGGCTCCAGACCCGGCCCGGCTTTTCCATGAAGGTCGCAAGCAGGCGGAACTCGGTGGGGCCGAGCTTCACGGGCTTGCCCGCGCGCGAGACACGGTGGGTCTCGGAATCGAGGGTGATGTCCTCGAAGGTCAGCACCTCGCCCTGGCTCGCCGGGCGCAACCGGCGCATCTGCCCGCGCACGCGCGCCATGAGCTCGATCACCGAATAGGGTTTCACGACATAGTCGTCCGCGCCGGTCTCGAGGCCGCGCACGCGGTCGACCTCTTCGGAACGCGCCGAGAGCATGACGATCGGCACGCCCCGCGTCTCGGGGCGGGATTTCAGGCGGCGGCAGATCTCGATGCCCGAGACGCCGGGCAGCATCCAGTCGAGCAGGATGAGGTCGGGGCGTTCCTCGTCCACCAGCATCAGCGCCTCGTCGCCGCTGGCCGCACCGGCGACGCGGAATCCGTCGGCCTCGAGGTTGTAGGTCAGGAGGTCCCGCTGGGCGGGCTCGTCCTCGACCACCAGAACCAGGGGCGCGGTCATCGCTTCAGCCCCCCGCCGCGGCGCCGGGCACGACGCTCTCGGCCTTGGGGCGCGGTTCCTCGGGCAGGGCGCCGGTCACGAGGTAGATCACCTGCTCGGCGATGGTGGTCGCGTGGTCGCCCATCCGCTCGACGTTCTTGGCGATGAAGTGCAGGTGCATGCAGGCGGTGATGTTGCGCGGATCCTCCATCATGTGGGTCAGGAACTCGCGGAACAGGGCATTGTACATCTGGTCCACTTCCTCGTCGCGCCGGCGCACGTCCTCGGCCAGGGCGAGGTCGCGCGCGGCATAGGCGTCGAGCGCGTCGCGCAGCATCGCCTCGACGGCGCGGGCCATCCGGCGGAGCGACCCGCCCGCCCCCTCGATCGGGTGCAGCTCGCCCAGGACATGGGCCCGCTTGGCGATGTTCTTGGTGTAGTCGCCCACGCGTTCGAGGCTGGCCGCGATCTTCAGGATCGACAGGACGATGCGCAGGTCCGACGCCGTGGGGGCGCGCAGCGCGATCAGGCGCGCGGCCTCGGCATTGATCTGCTCCTCGAGCGCGTCGATCGCCTTGTCGTTGCGGCGCACCTGGTCGGCAAGCTCGGTGTCGCGCTTCTCGAGCGCCTTTGCCGCGTCGAGGATCGCCGCCTCGACCATGCCGCCCATGCGCATGACAAGGGCCTGGACCGCCTCGAGGTCGCGGTCGAAGGCGGAAGCGATGTGCTGGTGTTCGCCCATCATGGCTAGTCCTTCCTCAGCCGATCCGGCCGGTGATGTAGCTTTCCGTGCGCGGATCGCGCGGATTGGTGAAGATCTGGCCCGTCTCGCCGTATTCGACGAGGTTGCCGAGGTGGAAGAAGGCCGTCCGCTGGCTGACGCGGGCCGCCTGCTGCATCGAATGGGTGACGATGACGACGCTGAAATTGGCGCGCAGCTCGTCGATCAGCTCCTCGACCTGGGCGGTGGCGATCGGGTCGAGCGCCGAGCAGGGCTCGTCCATCAGCAGGACCTCGGGGCTGGTGGCGATGGCGCGCGCGATGCACAGCCGCTGCTGCTGGCCGCCCGACAGGCCGGTGCCGGGCTCGTCCAGCCGGTCCTTCGCCTCGTTCCACAGGGCCGCCCGGCGCAGGCAGCTTTCGACGATCTGGTCGAGATCGGCCTTGGTCCGCGCCATGCCGTGGATGCGCGGCCCGTAGGCGACGTTCTCGTAGATCGACTTCGGGAAGGGGTTGGGCTTCTGGAACACCATGCCGACCCGGGCGCGCAGCTGCACGGGATCGACGCTGCGGTCGTAGATGTCCTCCCCGTCCAGGGTGATGCGCCCCTCGACCCGGCAGTTCGGGATCGTGTCGTTCATCCGGTTCAGGCAGCGCAGGAAGGTGGACTTGCCGCAGCCCGAGGGGCCGATGAAGGCCGTCACCGTCTTGTCGAGGATGTCGACATCGACATCCCTGATCGCGTGGGTCTCGCCGTAGTAGACCTGCGCCTTGCGGGCGCTGATCTTCACCTCGCCGGTGGTGACGGCGCGTTCGGCCAGTCTGGCATCATCCATGTCCATGTCTCCGTTACCAGCGCCGCTCGAACCGGTTGCGCAGGAAGATGGCAAGTCCGTTCATCAGGATGAGGAAGCCCAGCAGCACGAGGATCGCCGCCGAGGTGCGGCTGACGAAGCCCCGTTCGGGGCTGTCGGCCCAGATGAAGATCTGCGTGGGCAGGGCCGTCGCCGCGTCGAAGGGCGTCGCGGGCGCCGCCGTGATGAAGGCGTTCATGCCGATGAGAAGAAGGGGGGCGGTCTCGCCCAGGGCCTGCGCCAGGCCGATGATCGTGCCGGTCAGGATGCCGGGCATGGCCAGCGGCAGGACATGCTGGAACACCACCTGCTGGCGCGAGGCGCCGATGCCCAGCGCGGCCTCGCGGATCGAGGGCGGCACCGCCTTGAGCGCCGCGCGGGTGGCGATGATGATCGTCGGCAGCGTCATCAGCGCCAGAACGAGGCCGCCGACGAAGGGCGCCGAGCGCGGCAGGCCGAACCAGCCGAGGAACACCGCCAGGCCGAGCAGCCCGAAGACCACGGAAGGCACGGCGGCAAGGTTGTTGATGTTGATCTCGATGAGGTCGCTCAGCCGGTTCTTCGGCGCGAATTCCTCAAGGTAGATGGCCGCGCCGATGCCGATGGGGAACGAGATGACGAAGCAGGTGAGCAGCGCGTAGAAGGACCCGATCAGCGCGCCGCGCAGGCCGGCGAGTTCGGGAAAGCGGGAATCGGCGCTGGTGACGAGCGCCCAGTTGGGGCGCAGGGCGACCTTGCCGGCCTCGACGAGGCGGTCGAAGGCGGCGATCTCGGCGTCCTTGAGGCGGCGGTTCTCCTCGGGGGTGGCGCGGTCGATCAGGCCCTTGTGGAGCTGGTCGAAGGGATCGGAGACCGGGACCGAGACCGTCACCGTCTGGCCGATCAGCGCGGGGTCGGCGAGGACCCTGTCGCGCACCGCGAACTGGGCAACCGACGAGGGGATGGCGGCCAGAACCTTGCGCTCGGCGTCGGTCGCATCGGGGAACATCGCGGCGACGGCGTCCTGCATCACCCCGCGCCAGTTGGCGGCGGCGATCCTGTCGGGCTTGACCCGGTCGGCCGAGACCGGAACGTCCAGGGTGATGAAGGTCTGCGAAAAGGCCTTGTAGCCCGACGCCGTCAGCGAGCCGAGCAGGATGACGAGGACGGCGAAGGCGGTGAGGATTGCGGCAAGGCCGATGCCGCGCAGCCATCTTTCGCCGCGGTGGCGACGGCGCAGGTTGGACCTTACTTCGGGCGCGTTCCAGTCCTGCGCCGTGCCCGTGCTGATGTCGGTCATGGCCTGCTCCTCAGTCGTAGAGTTCGCGGTATTTGCGCACGATGCGCAGCGCAAGGACGTTGATGCCGAGCGTCACGAGGAACAGCATCAGGCCCAGCGCGAAGGCGGCAAGCGTCTTGGGATTGTCGAAGGACGTGTCGCCGATCAGCAGGGTGACGATCTGGACGGTGACGGTGGTCACGCTGTCCAGGGGGTTGATCGTCAGCGTCGCGATCAGGCCCGCGGCCATGACGACGATCATCGTCTCGCCGATGGCGCGGCTGACGGCCAGCAGGATGCCGCCGACGATGCCGGGGATCGCCGCGGGGAAGAGGACCTTGAGCACGGTCTCGGACCGCGTCGCCCCGAGCGCGAGCGAGCCGTCGCGCAGGGACTGCGGCACCGCCCCCAGCGCATCGTCGGAGAAGGACGAGATGAAGGGGATCAGCATGATCGCCATCACGCTTCCGGCGGCCAGCGCCGTGTTGGGCGAGATGGGCAGCCCGACCTCGGCGCCGGCGTTGCGCAGCGCGGGCGCCACGACAAGCACGGCGAAGAAGCCGTATACGACGGTCGGCACCCCGGCGAGGATCTCGAGCACCGGCTTGGCAAAGGCGCGGAAGCGGTCGGATGCGAATTCGTTCAGGTAGATCGCCGAGAAGAGGCCGATCGGCACCGAGACGAAGAGCGCGATGACGGTGATGACGAGCGTGCCGACGAAGACGGGGACCCAGCCGAAGGCGCCGGTGCCCGCCACCTGGTCCGCCCGGATGGGGATCTGCGGCTCCCAGTTGAGGCCGAAGAGGAACTCGTTGACCGGCACCATGCGGAAGAACTGGAGGCTTTCGAACAGGAGCGAGGCGACGATCCCGAAGGTCGTGAGGATGGCGACGACCGAACAGGCAACCATGATGCCGTGGACGATCCGCTCGAATCCCTGCCGGGCCCGGAAGGCGGCGCTGACGCGGCTGCGCGCGTAGAGGATCGCGCCCAGGGCGATGAGCGCGAGAAGCGCGATCATCACCCAGCCCGCGGTGCTGCGCATCTCGCTCATCCGCGTCGCGGCCTCGAGCTTCCAGGGCTCGGGCGTGCCGAAGACCTGCCCGCGCGAGATCGAGATGATCTCGCTCTGCAGAAGCTGGACGGCGCCGCTGTCAAGGCCGTCCAGCGTGCCGGGCGGCAGGCCGGCCATCACGCTGCGGTTGATGAAGGCGCTCTGGAAGACGAGCCAGAGGCAGAGGAACAGGAAGCCGGGCACAAGGACGAGAAGCGCGGCATAGCCGCCGTGGAAGCCGGGCAGCGAATGCAGCCGGCGGCCGTCCTCGCGCAGTGCGTCGGCCGCCCGGCGGTTCAGCGCATAGGCGAATACCGTCGCCGCCGCGAGAAGAAGGAATGCCCATCCGGCCATGTCGGAGCGCCCCCGAGGTTCCCTGTCCGATGCAGCCGCCCCGGCCGGGCCGGGGCGGCTGCGGTCTGTCCTTCGCGGCCTTACTGCGGCGCGGCCAGCGGCGTGGCGTTGGTCGCGGCGGCGGCCGCGGCGGCGAAGAGGTCGGGGCTGAGCGGCGTCAGGCCACGCTCTTCAAGATAGCCGCCCTTGCCCATCGCGGCTTCCGAGACGTATTCGGCGATGAACTCGTTCATCCCCGGGATGACGCCGCGATGCGCGTTCTTGATGTAGATGTAGAGCGGGCGCGCGATGCCGTAGGAGAAGTCGGCGATCGTCGCCTCGTTCGGCTCGACGCCGTTGACCGGAATGCCGACCAGCTTGTCCTGGTTCTCGAAGAGGAACGAGTAGCCGAAGATGCCGATGGCATTGGGGTCGGCCTCGATGCGCTGGACGATCAGGTTGTCGTTCTCGCCGGCCTCGACGAAGGGGCCGTCCTGGCGCATGCGCGAGCAGTGGTCGGTGACCCACTTGCCGAAGTCCTCGGCCGAGAGCGTCTCCTTCTGCTTCTTGCCGAAGGCGGTCGCCTTGCAGCCGTCATGCATGGCCAGTTCGACGAAGGCGTCGCGCGTGCCCGAGGTGGGCGGCGGGCCGTAGGCGAGGATCTCGACATCGGGCAGCGAGGGGTCGATCTCGGACCACTTCTTGTAGGGATTGTCCTTCCACTCGCCGTTCACCTCCACCTCGGCGCCGAGCGCCTGGTAGATCTGCTCCTCGGTCAGCGCCCACTTGTGGGGCGAGTTGCGCGAGACGGCGAGGGTCAGGCCGTCATAGCCGATCAGCACTTCGGTGATGTCGGTGACGCCGTTCTTGGCGCAGAGTTCGTATTCCGACTTCTTGATGGCGCGCGAGGCCCCGGTGATGTCGGGGAAGTTCTCGCCCACGCCCTCGCAGAAGACCTTGAAGCCGCCGCCGGTTCCGGTGGATTCGACGACCGGCGCGGCCATGCCGGTCGCGTTGGCGAAGGTCTCGGCCACCGCCTGGGTGTAGGGGAACACCGTCGAGGATCCGACGATGCGGATCTGGTCGCGGGCATTGGCGGCGCCGACGGCGGCGAGGATCGCCACGGCCGACACGGAAATCTGCACAGCTTTCATTGCGGGATGCTCCTTCATGGTCACGCATCGGGGCCAGCCCCCAGCGGCGGCCTCGGTGCGGGGCATAGGGATGCTTCGCCATGGTTTTGTGACGCCTGCGTAACAGTTTGATGACAGGTGGCGGGAACGGTCCCGGCGGGCCCCTGGGCCGCTGCCACCCTGCCCTAGCCCGCGGGCAGGATCACCGTGAATCTGCTGCCTTTTCCGGCCTCGCTCTCGATCCGCAGCCGGCCGCGGTGGCGGTTCACGATATGCTTCACGATGGCCAGCCCGAGGCCGGTCCCGCCCTTCTCGCGGCTGCGATGGGCATCGGCGCGGTAGAATCGCTCGGTCAGGCGCGGCAGGTGGATGGGATCGATTCCCTCGCCGCGGTCGGACACCGAAACGGCCACCGCCGGCCCGCGGATCACCGGCTCGTGGGCCAGCCGCTCGATGGCGAGGCGCACCTCGCGCCCGCCCGCGGCATAGCGCAGGGCGTTCTCGACGAGGTTCTGGAAGACCTGCTGCAGCTGGTCGGCATCGCCCGGCACGATCACCGGCGTCCCGGTGCCCTCGGTCAGGAGGGCCACGCCGGCGGCCTCGGCCTGGCCGCGCATGGTGGTCGTGACCGAGCCGATGACGGCGCAGAGGTCCACCGGATCGGAGGGGCGGATGCGTTCCTCGGCCTCGACCCGGCTCAGCGACAGCAGGTCGCTGACCAGGCGGATCATGCGCTGCGCCTCGCGCTCCATGACGGCGAGGAAACGGTCGCGCGCGGCAGGGTCGTTGCGTGCGGCGCTGCGCAGCGTCTCGATCAGGCCGAGCACGGCCGTGAGCGGCGTGCGCAGCTCGTGGCTGACATTGGCCACGAAGTCGCGGCGGATCTCCTCGGCCGCCTCGATCCCGGTGAGATCGACGAAGGTGACGAGGACTATGGGCTGGCCGGCCGCGTCCGTCGCGAGCGGGGCCATGTGCGCGGCAAGCCGCAGCGTCTCGCCCCCGGGGCGCGACAGTTCCAGGCGGCGCTCCTCGTGCCGGCCGGAGCGGGCGGCGGCCTCGAGCCCGGAGAGGAAGGCCGGATTGCGCAGGATCGCCGCGGCGGGGCGGCCGGCGGCCGGCCCGAGCAGGCGCTCGGCCTGGGCATTGGCCATCGTGACGCGGAGGCCCGCGACGACGAGCGCCGGCAGCGGCAGGCCGGACAGAATCAGGGCGGCTGTGGATTCGTCCATCGGCGGAATCGTACCGGTGCTGCTGGCGCGGCGGGGCGCGGGGGTTTTTCGGCGGGACCATGCCAAAACGGCGCCGGCGAGGCAAACGCCCGTCGGCGAGGCGCCGCGCGTGCCGGCCCCGGCGCGCCCGGCCGGACGCCCGCACCACAATTCTTCCTCAATTCTGCCTAACCAAGACCACGACGCCGCGAAAGGTTCGGGCGGGGTGCGAGGTGAATGATGGGTTTGCTTGACCGGGAAGGTGCCGTGGCTGCTGCAAGGGCCGGACGGATGCTGCGCGTGGTGACCCCGGACGGGCCCGCGGACGAGCGGTTCGGCCGGTCGGGCGACCGCGTCCTGGTGATCGAGGCGATCCGCCTGATCCCGCAGGCCGTGATGACGGATCCCCATCTCAACATCGTGCTCACGCCCTTCCGCGCCGTCGATCCGGGTTTCATCTCGCGCACCGCGCCGCAGGTCGTGGTGGCGCCGCTCTTCGGGCACGGCTTCGACATCCTCGATGTCTGCGCGCGGCTCCTGCGCAGCAACTTCCGCGGAAGGGTGATCGCCCTCAGCCACCCGCTGCCGGACCCCGAGGGCGTCCTGCACGAGATACGCGGCGATGCCGGCGCGATCGAGATCGACCTGATCGAGGTGCCGAAGCTGCCGGCGGCCCGCACGGCGCCGCCGCGCCTGCGCCGGGTTCCCGGCTGAGACGCGGGCCCCGCCCGGCGCGGTCCCGCTCAGGCGGCGCGCGCCCCGGGCAGGTAGGGGCGGAAGGGCTGGAATTCGGCCACCCGGCCCTCGAAGGTGCAGAAGGTGCCGGCCGGCACCCTTTCCCATCCCGTCTGCTCGGGATCGAGCGGCTCGGAGACGACCGACCGCCCGCCCAGGCTGTCCGACCAGCGGTGATAGAGCGTCGGGGCCTCGCCGTCGGTGGCATAGCGCACGGCATAGAGCCGCACGCCGTCCGACAGCGCGGCGGTCATGCGCACATGCGGCGGCGCGCCGCGCCTGCGGCTGAGATCCTCGAACAGCCCCGTCGCCCGCTCCAGCGCCAGCCGGGGATGGCTGTCCAGCCCTTCGCCCAGGGCGGCCAGAAACAGCGCCTCGCTGTCGGTTGCGCCCTTCCTGTGGGCATAGAGCGCGTCGGGGATCAGCATCTCGGCCGAGCGGCGGAACCCGTCATAGCCGCCGATCTGGCCGTTGTGCATGAAGCTCCAGCGGCCGACCGCGAAGGGGTGGCAGTTGTTGCGGCTGGTCGCCGTGCCGGTGGAGGCGCGGACATGGGCGAGGAAGAGATGCGAGCGCACCTGCGCGGTCAGCGAGCGCAGGTTCGGATCGGACCAGGCGGGCAGGATGTCGCGGTAGAGGCCCGGCTCCTCGCGCTCGCCGTACCAGGCAAGGCCGAATCCGTCCGCATTGACCGCGGTGCGGCATTCGGCCGCCCCGTGGCTCTGCCGGATGAGCGAATGTCCGGGGCGGCTGACGATGTCCTCGAGGAAGATCGCCCTGCCCGTATAGGCGGCCCAGCGGCACATCTGCCGTCAGGCCCCGGCCGGTTGGAACTGGGTCATGTCCTGCCGCCTCGTGCGTCCGCGGTCCCGCCGCGGTTGGCAGCATCGTAGCAAAGCCTTGATTTCCCGTCAAAGGCAGGCGGGCCGCTCATCGGCCCTGGCGGGCCTCTTCGCGGCGCGGCCCCTGCGCCGAGCGAGGACGCCCGCAAGGGCGGAGGAGCGGCGGCCGCGGCGGCGCGGCCCTGGCGCCCCGGCCGTTCAGGCCTCCTCGACGACGACGAGGTCGCGGACGGCCGCCCCGCGCGCATGGGCGAGCCCCTCCTGGTAGCGCGGCGAGTTGTAGCAGGCGACCGCCGCCTCGAGCGAGGGAAAGCGCGCCACGACGTTGCGCGCGCGGTCCCGGCCCTCGAGCTGGACATGGCGCCCGCCGCGCGCCAGGAACACGCCGCCATGCGCGGCGATCGCCTCGGTGGCGATCGCGGCATAGCGGCCATAGGCCTCGGGATCGGTCACCTCGACATGGGCGATCCAGAAGGCGCCCTTCGTCCCGCCGCCGCTCATGCCGCACCTCCGATCAGCGCCTCGACCGCGGCGATCGCCGAGGGCGCGCGGGCGGCATCGGCCCCACCCGCCTGCGCAAGGTCCGGCCGGCCCCCGCCTCCCCTGCCGCCGAGGGCCTCGGCGGCGGTCCGCGCGATGTCGACGGCCGAAAGCCGCCCCGTCAGGTCCGCCGTCACGCCCGCAGCCACCGCCACCTTGCCCCCGGTATCGGCCATGACGAGGACGGCGCCCGAGCCGACCCTGGCCTTGAGCTCGTCCACGATGCCCGGAAGGTCGCGCCCCGAGACCCCGGAAAGGACTTGAGGGATGAAGCGTATCCCCTTGATTTCCCTTGTATCAGGTCCGGAGCCCTGGCCGCCGGTCGCCAGCGCGCGCCGGAGCTGCGCGACCTCGGCCTGAAGGTTGCGCCGTTCCTCGACGAGGGCCCGCACACGCTCGGGCACGTCCTGCGCCGGCGCCTTCAGCGCGAGCGCCACCTCGGCAAGGCGCGCCTCCTGGGCGCGCAGGTGCTCGAGCGCCGCCTGCCCTGTCAGGGCCTCGATCCGCCGCACCCCGGCCGAGGAGGCGCTGTCACCCAGCACGACGAAGGCGCCTATGTCGCCGGTGCGCGCGACATGGGTGCCGCCGCAGAGTTCCAGCGAATAGGTGCGCCCGTCCGTGCCCTTGCCCGAACCCTCGAGCGTGCCCATCGCGACGACGCGCACCTCGTCGCCGTACTTCTCGCCGAACAGCGCCTGGGCGCCGATGGCGCGCGCGTCGTCGGGCGACATGATCCGCGTCTCGACGGGGCCGTTCTGGCGGATGAAGGCGTTCACCTCGGCCTCGACCGCCGCCAGTTCGGCCGGCGTCACCGCCTTGCCGTGGCTGAAGTCGAAGCGCAGCCGGTCCTCGGCGTTGAGCGAACCCTTCTGTGCCACGTGGTCGCCCAGCGTGCGGCGCAGCGCCTCGTGCAGCAGATGCGTGGCCGAGTGGTTGGCGCGGATCGCCCGGCGGCGCGCATGGGCGACCTCGAGCCGGGCCGGCTGGCCGCGCAGGATCGTGCCCTCGGTGATGTCGGCCATGTGGATGAAGACACCGGCCGCCTTCTTCGTGTCGGTCACCTCGGCAAGGCCGGTATCGGTGCGGATGAGGCCGCGGTCGCCCACCTGCCCGCCCGCTTCCGCGTAGAAGGGCGTCTGGTTGACGACGATCTGCACCGTCTCGCCCGTCGCTGCCGATCCGGTCTCGGCGCCGCCCGCGACAAGGGCGAGGATCTGGCCCTCGGCGGTCTCGGTCTCGTAGCCCAGGAACTCGGTCGGCCCGTGCTTCTCGGCCAGCTCGAACCAGATCGCGGCATCCCTGGCCTCGCCCGAGCCCGCCCAGGCGGCGCGCGCCCTGGCGCGCTGCCCGGCCATCGCGGCGTCGAAACCGGCGACGTCGACCATGCGCCCCTTCTCGCGCAGCGCGTCCTGCGTCAGGTCGAGCGGGAAGCCGTAGGTGTCGTAGAGGCGGAAGGCCGTCGCCCCCGGCAGGGCCGCGCCGTCGGGCAGGCGCGCGAGTTCGTCGTCCAGCAGGCGCAGGCCGCGCTCGAGCGTCTGGCGGAAGCGCGTCTCCTCGAGCCGCAGCGTCTCGGTGACAAGGGCCTCGGCGCGGACGAGTTCGGGATAGGCCCCGCCCATCTGCCGCACCAGCGCGGGCACCAGGCGGTGCATCACCGCATCGGCCGCGCCAAGCATGTGGGCGTGGCGCATCGCGCGCCGCATGATCCGCCGCAGCACGTAGCCGCGCCCCTCGTTCGAGGGGGTCACCCCGTCGGCGATCAGGAACGAGGTCGAGCGCAGGTGATCGGCGATCACGCGGTGATGCACCTTGCCCGGCCCGTCGGGATCGGAGGAGGTGACATGGGCCGAGGCCTCGATCAGCGCCCGCATCAGGTCGGTATCGTAGTTGTCGTGCTTGCCCTGCAGGAGCGCGCCGATCCGTTCGAGCCCCATGCCGGTATCGATCGACTGCATGTCGAGGACGCGCAGCGAGCCGTCGGGCATCTGCTCGTTCTGCATGAAGACGAGGTTCCAGATCTCGATGAAGCGGTCGCCGTCGGCCTCGGCCGATCCCGGCGGCCCGCCCCAGACGGTCGGGCCGTGGTCATAGAAGATCTCGGTGCAGGGGCCGCAGGGGCCGGTCGGGCCCATGCGCCAGAAGTTGTCGTCGGTCGGGATGCGTATGATGCGCTCGTCCGGCAGGCCCGCCACCTTCTTCCAGATCGCCGCCGCCTCGTCGTCGGTGTGATAGACGGTGACGAGCAGGCGCCCGGGATCGATGGCGAAATCCTTCGTCAGCAGTTCCCAGGCGAAGGGGATCGCGGCCTCCTTGAAGTAGTCGCCGAAGGAGAAGTTGCCGAGCATCTCGAAGAAGGTGTGGTGACGCGCCGTGTAGCCGACATTGTCGAGGTCGTTGTGCTTGCCGCCGGCGCGCACGCATTTCTGCGCCGTGGTCGCGCGCACGTAGTCGCGCCGCTCGATCCCGGTGAACAGGTTCTTGAACTGGACCATGCCCGAATTGGTGAACATCAGCGTCGGGTCGTTGCGCGGCACCAGCGGCGAGGAGGCGACCACCGCGTGCCCCTGGCGGCGGAAGTAGTCGAGGAAGGTCGAGCGGATTTCGTTGAGGCTGGGCATGGCGCGCGGGGTCCGTCCGGGAAAGGCGCTTTGCAGGCGCAGAAAGCACCTGCGGTGTGTAATCCCGCCCCGGCCACCTGTCCAGCGGCAGGGCGGGCCGGCAGGGGCGCGCCCGGTGGATCGCCCGCCTGACCCGGGGGGCGCGCGCGGGGTGGCGCCGCCTGCGCGATGGTGCCGCGGTCCTGGCGGGATTGTTGCGGGATCGGCAACGATGCGGCCCTGCAACGGCCTTCGCTGCGGGCCGCTTTGGTGCTATGAGGGCTGCGGGGTGCATTCGGGTCAGGCGCGCGGACGGTCGCGCCGGGGCGGGGTCTGGCGTGGTCAGCGAACGTGTTGCCATCATCTTCCACGGGATCGGGACGCCGGGACCGGCGGTCCCGGAGGGCGAGCGGCGCTACTGGATCAGCCCGGCGCGCTACGCCGCCGTGCTCGACCGCATCCTCGCCCTGCCCGATCCGCGCGCGGTCCGCATCACCTTCGACGACGGCAACATCTCGGATCTCTCGATCGGGCTGCCGGGGCTGGTGCAGCGCGGGCTGACGGCAGATTTCTTCGTGCTGACGGGGCGGCTCGGGCAGCCGGGGTCGCTGGCGGCCGAGGACGTGCGGGCGCTGCGCGCGGCGGGCATGCGCATCGGCAGCCACGGCATCGATCACCGGCCCTGGCCGACGCTCGACCCCGAGACGCTCTGGGCCGAACTCTCGGGCTCGCGGCTCCGGCTGACGGCGATCTGCGGCGGGCCGGTGACCGAGGCGGGGATCCCCTTCGGCAGCTATGACGCGCGCGTCCTGCGCGACCTGCGCCGGGCGGGCTATGTGCGCGCCTGGTCCTCGGACGGCGGGCGGATCGGCGGCGACGGCTTCCTGCTGCCGCGCGCCTCGATCACCGCCGACATGGACGATGCGGCCCTCGATGCGGTCCTCGCCGGCGAGATGGCGCCGCTGCGCCGCCTGCGCCGGTCGCTCGGGATGCTGCGCAAGCAGATGTCGGGCCGCCTCAGCGCCTGAGCTCAGGCCGCAGCCAGCCGGCGGAACCGGGCATTGCCCGCGGCCAGCGCGGCATAGCTGCCCTCCGCCGCGATGCGGCCGCCCTCGAGCAGCAGGATGCGGTCGCAGGCCTTCACGGTGGACAGGCGGTGGGCAATGATGACGACCGTCTTGTCGGCCGAAAGCCGGCGCAGGGCGGCCATGACCTCGCGCTCGGTCACGGGGTCGAGGGCCGAGGTCGCCTCGTCGAAGATCAGGACGGCGGGATCGGCATAGAGCGCCCGCGCGATGCCGATCCGCTGGCGTTCGCCGCCCGAGAGCCGCGCTCCGCGCTCGCCGATCCCGGTCGCATAGCCTGCCGGCAGCGACAGCGCGAAGTCGTGCAGCTGCGCCGCGCGGGCGGCGCGCTCCACCGCCGCCATGTCCACCTCTTCGGGCCGCAGGCCGAAGGCGATGTTGGCCGCCAGCGTGTCGTCCGTCAGGTGCACGGTCTGGGGCACGTAGCCCACGATCCGCGCCCGGTCCCCGCCGTCGGGCGACGCGCCGCCGAGGCGCACCTCGCCCCTTTCCGGGACGAGCAGCCCCAGCATCAGGTCGACAAGCGTGGTCTTGCCGGCCCCAGAACCGCCGACGATCCCCACCGAACTGCGGGCCGGGATGGTGGCCGAGACGTCGCTCAGCGCGGGGCGGGCGGCACCGGGATAGGTATAGCTCACATGGCGCAGCTCGACCTGCCCGTGCGGTGCGCCGGCCGCCGCCGCCGGCGGGCGCGCCACCGCCGGTGCCGGCCGCACCGGAGGCCTGGCGGCCCGCGCATGAACGGCGTCGAGCATCGGCCCGGCGAAGCGCATCAGCGTCAACGCATGGTACATCTGCTGTAGCGCGGGGAACATCTTCAGCCCGGCAAAGGCGAAGACGCCGAGCGTGGGCACGATCGCCATCAGCCCCTGGCCGCCGGTCATCAGGAGCACGAGGACAAGCGCGATCATGCCCCCGAAGGCGATCGCCTCGAGCACGTGTCGCGGCACCTCGCCGATCGCCTGGGCCCGCGCCGCCGCCGCCGCCAGCGCCAGCGAGGCCTGACCGTAGCGGTCGGTGAAGGCGCTCTCGATCCCGCGCACCTTGATGTCCTTGACGCCCGAAAGCGCCTCGGCCGCGATCCTGTAGCGTTCCGCATTGAGGCGCGCGCGGTCCGCACCCAGGCCCTTCAGGGCGCGGCGCACGGCAAGGAAGATCGCGACATAGGCCCCGCCAAGGGTCAGCCCTGCCACGGCGGCCGCCTGCGGATGCAGCCACAGCAGCAGGGCCATGAGGCAGACAAGCGAAAGGCCGTGCGCAAGGAAGCGGATCGCCGGCATCATCGCCTCGAGCACGACGCGATCCACCTCGTGCAGCATCGTGCGGCCGGTATCGGCACTGTTCTCGCCCAGGAAGGCGGAATAGGGCCGGCGCAGTACGGCGTCGAACATCCGGGTCGAGATCGTGTGATTGCGCATGTGGGCAAAGCGTGCAAGCCCGTAGAGGCTCGCGAGCTTCAGGCAGAGCGTCACGAGGATCATCGCGAAGACGAGGCCGGCAAGCAGCCCGAGAAGGCCCGCCTCGGTGGTGACGCCAAATCCGTCGCGCAGGGCCGCAAGGGCCGGGCTGCGCGTCGCCGCGGCCGGATCGGCAAGCACCGCAAGGAAGGGCAGCACCGCCGCGACGCCCGCCATCTCGGACAGGGCGGCGGCTGCCGCGAGCGCGAGCACGAGGGCGAAGCGGCGGCGCTCGCGGGCCGAGAGAAGGTCGAACAGCTTGCGCCAGGTGGCGATCATGGCCGGTCTCCGGGCAGGGCGGCAGGACGGGGCCGGAGGCCCCCTGCCGCGGCCGCACCCACCCGGGCGGCATGTTTCCTCTGCGGCCGCGGCCCCCTACCCCCCGGGGGTCCCCGCGCCCGCGGTTCGCGTCGTCCTCAGGCCTCCATCGCCTCGCCGCCGTCGTCGGCGGCAGCCGTCAGGTCGATTCCGTTGCCGCCGCGGATCCGTGCCTCGATCTCGGCCGCGATCGCGGGATTGTCGCGCAGGAACTGCTTGGCGTTCTCGCGTCCCTGGCCGATGCGCTCGTCCCCGTAGCTGAACCAGGAGCCGGACTTCTCGACGACGCCGGACTTGACGCCCAGGTCGATGAGCTCGCCCGTCTTCGAGATGCCCTCGCCGTACATGATGTCGAACTCGACCTGCTTGAAGGGCGGCGCAACCTTGTTCTTGACGACCTTCACCCGGGTCGCGTTGCCCACCACCTCGTCGCGGTCCTTGATGGCACCGATGCGGCGGATGTCGAGGCGCACGCTGGCGTAGAACTTCAGCGCATTGCCGCCCGTCGTCGTCTCGGGGTTGCCGAACATGACGCCGATCTTCATGCGGATCTGGTTGATGAAGATGACCATGCAGTTCGACCGGCTGATCGAGGCGGTCAGCTTGCGCATGGCCTGGCTCATCAGCCGCGCCTGGGCGCCGACGGTCGCCTCGCCCATGTCGCCCTCGAGCTCGGCCCTGGGCGTCAGGGCGGCGACCGAGTCGACGACGACGAGGCTGACGGCGCCCGACCGCACGAGGGTGTCGACGATCTCCAGCGCCTGTTCGCCGGTATCCGGCTGGCTGATCAGCAGTTCGTCGAGATTGACGCCCAGCTTGCGGGCATACTGGGGGTCGAGCGCATGTTCGGCATCGACGAAGGCGCAGACACCGCCCTTCTTCTGCTCCTCGGCCACGACATGCAGGGTGAGCGTCGTCTTGCCCGAGGATTCGGGGCCGTAGATCTCGATGATGCGGCCCTTGGGCAGGCCGCCGATCCCGAGCGCGAGGTCGAGGCCGAGCGAGCCCGTCGAGGTCGCCTCGATCTCCATCACCGGGTTGTCGGCCCCGAGCCGCATGATCGAGCCCTTGCCGAACTGCCGCTCGATCTGTGCGAGCGCGGAGTCGAGGGCCTTCTGCCGGTCGTTCGGGCGCTTGTCGGTCATGTCGAGGATTGTCGCCGCTGCCATGGTTTCGGTCCTTATTTCACGGCCCGGGCCGGGGGGCAATCCGGCGCGCGGGCGGCTCGATGTTCCTGTCCTGTTCCCGCCTTATGCGCACAAAACGGGAACAAATCAACTCAATTTGTCACCGCAAGGTTAGGCCGGCGAACCCTAAGGCAAGGTTAACGGCAGCGGGCTTGCGGAACGGCTGGCCGGCGGGCTATCCCGCGCGCCGCGGCGCACCGGGCGCCGCGGCTGGGGGGGCGTGCATGCTCGTCTTCTGGAAGCAGGGGTTCGCCTTCCTTGCGAACACCAAGACCGGCTCGACGGCGATCGAGGCGGCACTCGAACCGCTGGCGACGGTGGCGGTGACGCGGCCCCCGGAGCTGAAGCACATGCCCGCCGCGCGGTTCCGCCGCTTCATGGCCCCGCTGCTCGAGAAGTCGGCCGGCCGACAATTCGCCACGGTGGCGCTGATGCGCGACCCGGTCGACTGGCTGGGCAGCTGGTACCGGTTCCGCACCCGCGAGGGCCTGCGCGGCGAGGTCCAGAGCACGGCGGGCCTGAGTTTCGCGGATTTCGTGAAGGGCTACCTCGCCGACCCGCCCCCGGTCTGGGCCGATGTCGGCAGCCAGGCGCGGTTCCTGATGCATCGCGACGGCACCTGCCTCGTCGACCGGGTCTTCCGCTACGAGGCGATCGGCGCCTTCGTGCAGGATCTCGAGGAAAGGCTGGATTGCGAGATCACGCTGCCGCGCCTCAACGTCTCGCCCGAGGCACCGCTCGACCTGCCCGCCGGGCTGGCTGCGGCGCTGCGTGCGCGCTTCGCGCCGGACTACGCCCTCTACGACTCGCTCCCCGTCTGAGGGGGCCGGCGGCCGCCCCGTGCCGCAAAGCAGCCCCGCGGCCCCCGGGCCCCCGCGCCCCGCGCGCCGCGGGCGGGCAGGGACGGAGACGGCGGGCGTCAGGGCGCAGGGCGGCGGATGCGCCTTCGGCCGGCGGCGCACCGGCCGGCATGCGCCCGGCCCCGGGGCGCGGGGTCGGGGGGAGGGAAAGCGGAAATCCGTGGCAGGCCGCCCGCCCGGGCCGAAGAAGGCCCGCGCGGAGGCCAGGCGCGGCGCCGCACCGGGCCGGTCCTTCCCGCGGCGGGGCAGGGGCGCGGCTGCCGGTCAGTGGAGCTGCGCCTGCACCGTCGCGGTGAGTTCCGAAAGCGAGAAGGGCTTGGGCAGGAAGACCGAATTCGGGATCGCCTCCTTGCCGTCGGCGAAGCTGTCCTCGGCATAGCCCGAGACGAAGACGACGCGCGCGCCCGGCCGCATCTTCAGCGCCTCGCGCACCCAGGTCGGGCCGTCCATGCCGGGCATGATCACGTCGGTCACGAAGACGTCGACGTCGAGCGCATCGTCCGCCAGCGTCCGCAGCGCCTCCTCGGCGTTCTCGGCCTCGATCACCGTGAAGCCGCGCAGGCGCAGGGCGCGGCTGGCGAAGGCGCGCACGGGCGCCTCGTCCTCGACCAGAAGCACCACGCCCTCGCGCTCGCGCCGGACCGGCGGCACCGCAAGCGGCGCCCGTTCGCGCCCCTCCGCCGCCGCCGGCGCCGCCGCGGCCTCCTCCGCGGTGCCGTCATGGGCCGGGAAGTAGAGCGTGAAGGTCGTCCCCGCCCCGGGCACGCTGTCGCAGAAGATGAAGCCGTTGGTCTGCTTGACGATGCCATAGGCGGTCGACAGGCCGAGGCCCGTCCCCTCGCCCGTTTCCTTCGTCGTGAAGAAGGGCTCGAAGATCTTGGGCAGGGCGTCCGGCGGGATGCCGATTCCCTCGTCGATCACCCGCACCACGACGTAATCGCCGGGCGCCACCGTCGCCCGGTCGCGCCGCAGCGGCTCTGCCAGCGTCACGTTCGCCGTCTCGATGCGGATCGTCCCGCCCTCGGGCATCGCATCGCGCGAATTGACCACAAGGTTCATGATCACCTGCTCGATCTGGCGCCGGTCGGCGCGGATCGGGCGCAGGGTCGGTTCGTGGCTCAGCGTCAGCACCACCTTCTCGCCGACGAGGCGGTTCAGCAGATGCGTCAGGTCCGCCAGCGTGTCGCGCAGGTCCATCACCCGCGGGGTCAGCGTCTGCTTGCGCGAGAAGGCAAGGAGCTGGCCCACCAGGCTGGCCGCACGATTGGCGTTCTGGGCGATCTGCGTGAGGTCGGCATAATCCGGATCGCCCTTGTCATGCCGCAGGAGGAGAAGGTCGCAATGCCCTGAAATCGCAGTGAGAAGGTTGTTGAAGTCATGAGCGACGCCGCCGGCGAGCTGGCCGATGGCCTGCATCTTCTGGCTCTGGACGAACTGCGCCTCGAGCGTCTTGAACTGGGTTGCGTCCGACAGCACCGCGACGAGCCCCGGCCCGGCCGCCGGCGGCCGCCGCGTCAGCGTCACATGCAGGAAAAGCTCGCCCGCCGGTCCGACCGCACGCAGCACCTCGGCCCGCCCCTCCGCCCGGCCCGCCGCCGCGTCGGCCAGCCAGTCGGCGAAGGACCGCCCCAGCCCGTCGAGCAGCCGCGACAGGTGGATGCCCGGTTCGACCGGGCCGATCAGGGCGCGCGCGGCCGCATTGGCCGAATCGATGCGCCCGTCGGGCATGATGCCGAGAAGCGCCACGGGCAGGTGCTCGACGATCGCCGCATCGACGCCGGCCCCCGCCCCGTCGGTGCTGCCCTGCCCCTCCGCCGCACCTTCGGCGGGCAGGATGTAGATGTCGCGCCGCCCGGCCGGGCCCTCGGCCTCGATCACCCGGGCAAGGACGACACCCTTCGCGGTGGATACCTTCTGGTCCTCGCCCGGCCGCAGCGGCAGATCGGGAAAGAGCCGGTCGAGCGACTTCACGCGCGCGCCCGCCAATTCGCGCATGGCGGCATTCATGAACAATACCGTCCCGGTCCGCGTTGCCGTCAGCATCGGCAGGGCGCCGGCCTCGGCCCCGCGCCCGGCGATCTGGCGGTCCTCGAGGTCCTCGACCAGCCAGAGGAACAGGCCCTGGCCCAGCCGCTGCGCCGCGATGCGCAGGTGGCCACGCCGCGTGACCACATCCTCGCGCGCGATCCCGCCGCCGGCCGCACGCGTCTGCAGCCGCGCGAGGAGGGCCGCAGGGCTTGCCAGCAGCTCGCCCAGCATGCGCGCCAGCGTCTGGCCGCGCCGGTCGCCGAAACGCTCGGCCGCGGCACGGTTCTGGCGGCGGATCGCGCCGTCGGCATCGGCGGTGAAGGCCGGCGTCGCGTCGCCCTCGACGAAGCGGCCCATGCGTTCGGCCACGCGCCGGTCGATGGCCCGGCCCGCCGCCGCCAGGACACGCGCGGCCAGGGCAAGGACCGCGAAGGTCGCCCCCGCCGACAGCAGGCCGAGGCGGACAAGGCCCGGCGGCATCAGCAGCGCCGCAGCCACCGCCGCCACGGCACCGAGCGCGAGATAGGCGCTGCGCGGCGCAAGGCTTGCTGCCGACTCGATCAGGCGGTCTGTCATCATCTCGGCAGCCGGACCCGTGCTGTTCCCGCGGGAATCATTACAGCATTTCCGACCGCAATTCCTTAAGTCTCGATTAAGGCCGAATGCCGGCGGGGGCGGGCTCTGCCGGGGCCCGCACAAGCAGGGCCGAATAGAAGCCGTCGCCCCCCTCGGATGGCGAGACGCGACGCTCGGCGGAAAGGGCAAAACCCGGGTTCGCGGCAAGGAAGGCGGCGACGCGCGCGCCGTTCTCTGCCTCGAGGAGCGAGCAGGTGACGTACTGGATCATGCCCCCCGGCGCGACATGCTGCGCCGCCGCGGCGAGGATGCCGTCCTGGACCGCCGTCAGGCGTTCCAGACCCGCCCTGTCCAGCGCCCACTTGAGTTCGGGATTGCGCCGCCAGGTGCCGCTGCCCGAGCACGGCACGTCGAGCAGGACGAGGCCGAAGGCCGGCGCCCCGGCCGGCACGGGGCCGGGCAGGCAGTCGATGGCAAGGCCCGCCCGCGCCGCGCGCGCCGGCAGCCCGGCCATGCGGCGCGGTGCCGCGTCATGGGCCGTCACGGCCGCGCCGCGGGCGGCCAGGGCCAGCGCCTTCCCACCGCCGCCGGCGCAGTAGTCCAGCACCCGCAGGCCGGGCGTCACCGGCGCCTGTGCAGACACGATCTGGCTGCCGAGATCCTGGACCTCGACAAGGCCCGCGGCGAAGGCCGCCGACCGCTGCACGCGCGGGGCGCCCTGCGTGACGCGCAGCGCGGTGGGGACCGCGGGGTGGGGTTCGGCGAGGATCCCCTCCTCGGCCAGGGCCTGCAGGACGCTGCCCTGGTCCGCCCGGGCCGTGTTGACCCGCAGCCAGAGCGGCGCACGCGCCTGCAAGATCGCCATGACCGGCGCGAACGCCGCACCGAGCGCGGCCCGCAGGGGTTCGACCAGCCAGTCCGGACAGTCCAGCGCCACGCCCTCTGGCGCGCGCGCGAGGGGGGGCGCGGCGGCCAGGCGCGCCCTCTCGGCCGGCGAAAGCGGCGCCGGCGCATGACCCTGGCCGGTGAAGACCGTGTCAGGGTCCTGCCCGGCGGCGACGCAGGCCCCGATCATCAGGTCGCGCCCGCTGGCCGGGCCGTCCCCCGCCCCGGCCAGCCAAGCAAGGCTGCGCCGCCGGCGCAGCGCCTCGAAGACGAGATCGCGCACCGCCGCCCGGTCGGACGAGCCGGCGAACCGGCTGGCGCGGCCCCAGGCGGAGAGCGCCGCCTCCGCCCGGTTGCCCGCCTGCACGGAATCAAGGATCCCCGCCGCCGCGGCGACACGGGCCGCGGGCGTCACGCCGACCTCATGTGATGATGTAACACAGGCCCGCAGCCCATTGATACGGCTCAGCCAAGCCGGTAGTTCGGGCTTTCCCGCGTGATCTGCACGTCATGGACGTGGCTTTCCTTCAGCCCCGCCCCGGTGATCCGCACGAAGCGGCAGTTCCGGCGCATCTCGGCGATCGTGCGGTTGCCGGTATAACCCATCGCCGCACGCAGGCCGCCGACGAGCTGGTGAATCACCGCCGCGGCGGCGCCCTTGTAGGGCACCTGGCCCTCGATCCCTTCGGGGACCAGCTTGTCGCTGGCCGCATCCTTCTGGAAGTAGCGGTCCGCCGAGCCGCGCGCCATCGCCCCGAGACTGCCCATCCCGCGATAGCTCTTGAAGCTGCGTCCCTGGTAGAGGATCACCTCGCCCGGGCTCTCGTCGGTGCCGGCGATCGCCGAGCCGACCATCGCACAGGAGGCCCCCGCCGCGATCGCCTTGGCGAAGTCGCCCGAATACTTGATCCCGCCGTCGGCGATGACCGGCACGTCGCCTGCGGCCTGCGCCGCGTCGAAGATCGCGGTCAGCTGGGGCACGCCGACGCCGGCCACGATCCGCGTGGTGCAGATCGAGCCCGGCCCGATCCCGACCTTCACGGCATCGGCGCCGGCGTCGATCAGCGCGCGCGTCGCCTCGGCCGTGGCGACGTTGCCCGCCACCACCTGCACGTCGTTCGACAGCCGCTTGATGCGCTCGACCGCGCGGGCCACGCCCTCGCTGTGGCCATGCGCGGTGTCGATGACGACGAGATCGACCCCGGCATCGATCAGCGCCTCGCTCCGCTCGAACCCCGCATCGCCCACGGTCGAGGCCGCAGCCACCCGCAGCCGGCCGAGCTCGTCCTTGCAGGCCAGCGGGTTCAGCACCGCCTTCTCGGTATCCTTGAGCGTCAGCAGGCCGGTCAGCCGGCCCTCTCCGTCGGTGACCAGAAGTTTCTCGATGCGCCGCGCCTTCATCAGGCCGATCGCGGCGTCGCGGTCCACCGGCTCGCGCAGCAGGGCCAGGTTGTCGGCCGTCATCATCGCCCGCACCGGCGTGCGGTCGTCCGAGGCAAAGCGCATGTCGCGGTTGGTGACGATGCCCACGACATGGCCCCTGGCATCGACGACGGGGAACCCGGTCACGTTGTAGCGGGCCTGAAGCGCCTTGGCGTCGGCCAGCGTCTGGTCGGGGGTCAGGGTGATCGGGTTGTAGACGACCCCGCTCTCGAAACGCTTGACGCGGCGCACCTCCTCGGCCTGGGCCAGGGGATCGAGATTGCGGTGGATGACGCCCATCCCGCCGGCCTGCGCCATGGCGATCGCCATCCGCGCCTCGGTCACCGTGTCCATGGCCGAGGACAGGAGCGGGATGTTCATGCGCACGCGCCGCGTCACCTGGGTGGACACGTCCGCCTCCGCCGGCAGCACGCTCGAGGCGGCCGGCACAAGAAGCACGTCGTCGAAGGTCAGGGCCTCGCGAATCTCCAAGGGGCACCTCCGGGGAGCGTTCGTCTGGCGCTTCCCTGTTTCACGCCCCCGGCCCGAGCGCAAGGGGCCTTCTCAGGCCGCCGGCCCGCCGGCCTCCACCTCGGCGCCGTCGCGCAGCGCGGTGAAGAAGCAGCTTTGCCGTCCGGTATGGCAGGCCGGTCCGGTCTGGCGGACGAGAAGCAGCAGCGTGTCGCGGTCGCAGTCGATCCGCATCTCGACCAGGTCCTGGACATGGCCCGAGGTCGCCCCCTTGACCCACAGCTCGTTTCGCGAGCGGGACCAGTAGGTTGCGCGCCCCGTCTCGAGCGTCAGGCGAACCGCCTCGGCGGTCATCCAGGCCACCATCAGCACCTCTGCCGTCGCATGGTCCTGGACGACGGCGGGAATGAGGCCGTTGGCGTCGAAGCGCAGGCTGGCGGGGTCGAAGGGCATCGTCGGACCTGTTCAAGGCGGAAGGACGCGCCTATGTAGTGCGGCAGGGCCGCGAAGGCAAAGGCCGCGGCCGGGCCGGGACCGGATGACCAGCGACGCCGACCTGATCAAGCTCTATTCGCAGCGCATCCTGGCGCTTGCGGCCGACATCCCCCGCCTCGGGCGGCTCGCGAACCCGACGGCCTCGGTGCGCCGCCGCTCGCCGCTCTGCGGTTCGACCGTCACCGTGGACGTCGTGGTGAAGGACGGGCGCATCGCCGACTTCGCCCAGGAGGTGAAGGCCTGCGCGCTGGGTCAGGCTTCGGCCTCGGTCGTCGGTGCCGCGATCATGGGGCGGACGCGGGCCGAGGTGGAACGGGCCCGCGACGAGCTGGCGGCGATGCTCAAGGCCGGCGGCCCGCCGCCCGCCCCGCCCTTCGACGGGCTCGCGGTGCTCCTGCCGGCGCGCGACTACCGCAACCGGCCCGCCTCGATCCTGCTTGCGCTCGAGGCGACGGCCGAGGCGATGGCGGCGTCCGAAGAGGCTGCATGAGGCCATGAAAGAACCGCCGTCCCCGGCAGGGAACGGCGGTCAGTGGCGATCGTATCCATGGCACCGGACGGGGCGGAGGGCCGCACGCCCCCGCCCTGATCGGGACAGATGACGACACCGGCGGGGACAGGCCGGTGCCGCGCGTCCGGCGGAACAACCGCGAGGCAGAACCCTAGACGAGGCCCGGAAGGCCGAGGCCGGCGACAAGCAGGACGACCAGCGCGATCACGGCGGCCGAATCCTGCGCCAGCGTGCCGAGATTGCGCATGAGCACCTCGCCCAGCGCGGGCAGCGCGTCGCCGGCGGACATGTCGTTGCGCATCCTGTTCCTCCCTGACCGTCGTGTTGCCGTCTTGTTCTCACGTCGCGGCAGGATAGTCAAGAACATTCAGGGAACTTTAGAGAACATTTCATGAATGGTTTTCAGCCGACCGACAGAAGGCGGATCGCGCGGTCCTGTTCCATCAGCCACAGCAGGATGCGCGCGGCCTGCCCCCGCGGTCCGGAAAGCTCGGGGTCCTGCGCCAGAAGCGCGCGGGCATCCGACTGCGCAAGCGCCATCAGCGCCGCCTGCCGCTCGAGGACCGCGATGCGGAAGCGTGGCAGCCCCGACTGCGCGGTCCCGATCAGGTCGCCCGCGCCGCGGATCGCCAGGTCCTCCTCGGCGATGCGGAACCCGTCCTCGGTCTGGCGCAGGATGGCGAGCCGCCGCTCGGCGGTCTCCGACAGGGGCGGCTGATACATCAGCAGGCAGGTCGATTCGCCCGCCCCGCGACCGACCCGGCCGCGCAACTGGTGCAGCTGGGCCAGGCCGAAGGTCTCGGCGCGCTCGACGACCATGATCGTCGCCTCGGGCACGTTGACCCCCACCTCGATCACCGTCGTCGCCACCAGGACCCGCGTGCGGCCGGCCGCGAAGTCGGCCATCGCCGCATCCTTCTCGGCCGCCGGAAGCTGGCCGTGGACAAGCCCGACGACGCCCTCGCCCAGGGCCGCGCGCAGGGCGCGGAAGCGGTCCTCGGCGGCGGTCATGTCGACGACCTCGCTTTCCTCGACAAGCGGGCAGACCCAGTAGGCGCGCCGCCCCTGCGCGATGGCCCTGCGCAGGTGTTCGACCACTTCCGCCAGTCGCTCGGCGGGGACAAGCGCCGTCCTGACCGGCGTGCGGCCGGGCGGCTTCTCGTCCAGCACGCTCACATCCATGTCGCCGTAGGTCGCCAGCGCCAGGCTGCGCGGGATGGGCGTCGCCGTCATCACCAGGACATCCGCTGCCTCGCCCTTGGCGCCCAGCTCCATGCGCTGGGCCACGCCGAAGCGGTGCTGTTCGTCCACCACGGCAAGGCGCAGGTCGGCGAAGGCCACCTCCTTCTGGAACAGCGCATGCGTGCCGACGACCACGTCGATGCGCCCCGCCGCGAGGTCAGCCAGCTTGGCGGCCCGCTCCTCGCCGCGGTCGCGCCCGGTCAGCAGTTCCAGGCGGATGCCGGCCAGGGCAGCGAGCGGCCCGAGCGACCCGTGGTGCTGGCGGGCAAGGATCTCGGTCGGCGCCATCATCGCCCCCTGCCCGCCGGCCTCGACCGCCACGAGAAGCGCCATGAAGGCAACCAGCGTCTTGCCCGATCCAACGTCGCCCTGCAGCAGGCGGTTCATCCGCGTCGGGCCCGCCATGTCGGCCGCGATCTCGGCGATCGCCCGCTCCTGCGCGCCGGTCAGCGCGTGGGGCAGCCCGGCCAGGACCCGGCGTCGCAGCCGGCCGTCGCCCTGCGTGACGCGGCCCTTGGCACGGCGGATCGTGCGGCGCGCCAGGGCCAGCGTCAGCTGGTGGGCGAAGACCTCGTCATAGGCAAGCCGTGCCCGCGCCGGCGCGTCCGGCATCACCGCGCCGAGGCCGTCGGGGGAGTGGGCCGCGCGCAGGGCGTCGCGCCAGGCCGGCCAGCCCTCGCGCGCCCGCAGCGCCGGATCGATCCATTCGGCAAGGTCCGGAAGGCGCGCCAGCGCGGCGGCCGCCGCCCTGGCCACGACACGGTTCGACAGGCCCTGCGTCAGCGGATAGACGGGCTCGAAACGCGGCAGGCTGCGCGCCTCCTCGGGCCGCAGGATGTGGTCGGGATGGACCATCTGCGCGATCCCGTCGAAAAGTTCCACCTTGCCCGAGACGACGCGCCTCTGCCCGGCGGGAAGCTGGCGGGCGAGCGTGTCGCCCGGGGCGTGGAAGAAGACGAGCTGGAATTCGGTCTGCGCGTCAGTGACCATGACCCGGCTCGGGGCCCCCTTGCGCCGCGCGGGCAGATGCATGCCGACCGTCACCGGAACCGTGACGACGGCGGGCAGCGCGACCTCGCGGATCGAGGCGACGGGCCGGCGGTCCACCACCGCATGGGGCAGCGTGAAGACCAGGTCGCGCGGGCGCTCGACCCCGATCTGGGCGAACAGGCGCGCCACCTTCGGGCCGACGCCGGGCAGCGTCTCGATTCCGGCAAAGAGCGGGAACAGGACCGCCGGGCGCGTCATCCGCCGATCAGCCGCAGCCAGGCATCCTCGTCGATCGTCTCGATGCCGAGGCGCGCGGCCTCCTTCGCCTTGCTGCCCGCGCCGGGGCCGGCGACCACGAGATCGGTCCGGGCGCTGACAGATCCGGCGACCTTGGCGCCCATCGCCTCGGCGCGGGCCTTGGCCTCGGCCCGCGTCATCCGCTCCAGCGTGCCGGTGAAGACGATCGTCTTGCCGGCGATCGGGCTGCCGGACGCGCCGCGCGGCGCCGCCGCCACGGGCAGGACCTCGATCTCAGCCATCAGCCGGTCCACCGCACCGCGGTCGGCCGAGCGGTTCAGCGTGACGACGAGCGAGCGGGCGCTGACCTCGCCCATCCCGTCGATGGACAGCAGCTCCTCCCAGGCCGGGCCGGACATCGGGTCGGCCGCACGCACCGTGCCGATGAAGGCCTCCCATGTCCCGAAATGGCGTGCAAGCAGCCCCGCGGCGCTTTCCCCGATGTGCCGGATCCCGAGGGCATAGATCAGCCGGTCGAGCGGGATGCGACGGCGTTCCTCGATCGCGCGGAAGAGGTTCCCGGCCGACTTCTCGCCATAGCCCTCGCGGTCGCGGAGGTGGCGGGGATTGGCGGCATCCCGTTCGGCCAGGGTGAAGATGTCCGCCGGTTCGCGGACCGGCAGTTCGGCATCGGCGAAGAACATCTCGATCTGGCGGGCGCCCAGCCCCTCGATGTCGAAGGCCGCGCGGCTGACGAAATGCTTCAGCTTCTCGACGGCCTGGGCCGGGCAGATCAGGCCGCCCGTGCAGCGGCGCACGGCATCGCCGGGTTCGCGTATCGCGGCCGAGCCGCAGTCCGGGCAGACCTCGGGAAAGGCATAGGGCACGGCCTCGGGCGGGCGGCGGGCGATGTCGACATCGGCGATCTTCGGGATCACGTCGCCGGCCCGGTAGACCTCGACCCAGTCGCCGACGCGGATGTCGCGCCCCTCGCGGATCGGCTGGCCCCTGGCGTCGATCCCGGCGATGTAGTCCTCGTTGTGCAGCGTCGCGTTCGAGACGACGACGCCCCCCACGGTGACCGGCATCAGCCGCGCGACCGGCGACAGGGCGCCGGTGCGGCCGACCTGGATGTCGATGGCCAGAAGCCGCGTCCAGGCGCGTTCGGCCGAGAACTTGTGGGCCAGCGCCCATCGCGGGGTGGTGGCGCGGAAGCCCAGCCGCGCCTGCAGGGCAAGGTCGTTGACCTTGTAGACGACGCCGTCGATGTCATAGCCCAGCGTGGCGCGCTGGGCCTCGATCGCGCGGTAATGCGCCAGCATCGCCTCGGCCTCCGCGCAGACCCGCATCAGCGGGTTGGTCGGAAAGCCGAGGCCGGCCAGCCGCGCGATGGCTCCCGCCTGGGTCGCCGCGAGGGGCTCGCTCAGTTCCCCCCAGCCATAGGCGAAGAAGCGCAGCGGCCGGGCCGCGGTGACGGCAGGGTCGAGCTGCCGCAGCGACCCCGCGGCAGCGTTGCGCGGATTGGCAAAGGTCTTCTCGCCGGCCGCCGCCTGGCGTTCGTTCAGGCGGGCGAAGTCGGCGTGGCCCATGTAGACCTCGCCCCTGACCTCGAGGATGTCGGGCGCCGCGTCCAGGACCTGCGGGATGGCGGCGATCGTGCGGGCATTGGCCGTCACGTTCTCGCCGGTCTCGCCGTCGCCGCGCGTGGCCGCGGTGACGAGGCGCCCGCCCTCGTAGCGCAGCGAGAGGGACAGCCCGTCGATCTTGGGCTCGGCCGTCACCTCGACCGCGGCGTCGGGCGCCATCCCCAGGAAGGCGCGCACGCGGTCGAGGAAGTCGCGCGCATCGGCCTCCGAGAAGCCGTTCTCCAGGCTCAGCATGGGAACGGCATGGCGCACCTTGGCGAAGCCGGGGGCGAGCGCGCCGCCCACGACCTCGGTCGGGCTGCGGCCGCCGAGTTCGGGCAGCGCCGCGCCCGCCCTTGCGGCAAGGTCGGGGAAGCGCGCCTCGAGCGCGGCGAGGCGGCGCTTCATGGCGTCGTATTCGGCATCGCTGATCTCGGGGGCGTCCTCGGTGTGATAGGCGCGGTTGGCGCGCGCGACCGCGGCGGCGAGGCGCAGCCACTCGGCCTCGGCCTCCTGAGGCGCAAGGGCGTCGACCGGCGGTTGCGAAGGCGTGTCCGCCGCGTTCCGCCCCGTCATCGCCACTCACCCGCTCCGCCTTGATCCGGGGCGAGTGTTAGACCGCTTTGATGCCGCTGCGAAGCGTTTTCGTGGCCCCGGACCTGGTCGTCATCGGGCCCTGCGCCGGATGTCCCGGGCCGCATGCCCTGAGGACGGGCAGCCGTCGATGTCGGGCCGCCCGATCAATGCCGTCCGTCCCCGGGGCCGTCGACGGCGCGGCGCAGGGACCGCGCGCAGCATTGGCGGGACGGGCGCCCGCCGCGGCCGGGGGGCTTTCGTCGCGGGGCGCGCGTCGCCCCTCCTTCCATGGGCAGGGCGGCCCCGCCCTCGGATGCCGCGCCATCCGCGGCCCGTCTGCCCCGTCCCGGGCGGCCCGGCTCAGGCGCCCACGGCCATCCGCGGCCGCGCCTCGCCGCCCACGGGATCGCGCAGCACATAGCCGCGGCCCCAGACCGTCTCGATGTAGTTCTCCCCGCCCGTCGCCTCGGCCAGCTTCTTCCTGAGCTTGCAGATGAAGACGTCGATGATCTTCAGTTCCGGCTCGTCCATGCCGCCGTAGAGGTGGTTGAGGAACATCTCCTTGGTCAGCGTCGTGCCCTTGCGCAGGCTCAGAAGCTCGAACATCTGGTATTCCTTGCCCGTCAGGTGCACCGTCTCGCCATCCACCTCCACCGTCTTGGCGTCGAGGTTGACGGCGACCTTCCCGGTCCGGATGACCGACTGCGCATGCCCCTTCGAGCGGCGGATGATCGCGTGGATGCGCGCCACCAGTTCCTCGCGGTGGAAGGGCTTGGTCAGGTAGTCGTCGGCCCCGAAGCCGAATCCCTTGAGCTTGTTCTCGGTGTCGTCGGACCCCGACAGGATCAGGATCGGTGTCGTGATCTTCGACATGCGCAGCTGGCGCAGCACCTCGTGCCCGTTCATGTCGGGCAGGTTGAGGTCGAGCAGGATGAGGTCATAGTCGTAAAGCTTGGCGAGATCGATCCCCTCCTCGCCGAGGTCGGTGCAGTAGACGTTGAGATTCGCGTGGGTCAGCATCAGTTCGATGCTGCGCGAGGTGGTCGGATCATCCTCGACCAGCAGGATTCTCATGGTGCGGTCCCCGCATTCATTCTTCCGTCAGGATCCAACGTGCCACGGGAATGGTTAATGACGCGTTACCTTGTCACGGCATGCGAAGGGATGCACCTAATTCTGGCGGAATTTCTGCAGGCTTGTGACCTTCAGTGCCGGCGCGCCGTGGCGGCGCACGGCCTCGGCCCAGGAGGTGAACTCCTCCTCCGACAGGCCATAGCGTTCCAGCGCCTCGCGCAGCGTCAGAAGGCCGCTCTCGACGGCGCGAACGACCACCAGCTTGCGGCTGGCCACCCAGCGCCGCGTCTCGCGCGGCGGCAGGTCGCCGCGCGTCAGGACCGTTCCGTCCGCCAGCGTGACGGCGCGCGGGCCGTCGACCTTTCTCAGATACATCGGGTTCCCCCTCGTCCTCACCACGGGGCGAAGGCTGCGGCGCCCGGCTTAAGGCAGGGTGAAACGGCGGCTTGAGACTGCGGAGGATTTTCCTATATTGCGCCGCTTCCCGGGAGTCCGCGCCATGCCGCTCGATGTCCATCCGCCGAACTCGCTCGGCCTGCCGAAGCCCCCCGCGGCGACGCGGGTCGTCGTCGCCATGTCGGGCGGGGTGGACAGTTCCGTCGTCGCCGCGATGCTGGCCGATGCGGGCTACGATGTGGTGGGCGTCACGCTCCAGCTCTACGACCACGGCGCGGCCCTCGCCAGGAAGGGCGCCTGCTGCGCGGGCCGCGACATCCATGATGCGCGCCGGGTGGCCGAGACGATGGGCTTTCCGCACTACGTGCTTGACTACGAAAGCACCTTCCGCACGGCGGTCATCGACGAATTCGCCGATGCCTACCTGGCCGGCGCGACGCCGGTGCCCTGCATCCGCTGCAACGAGCGCGTGAAGTTCCGCGAGCTCATGGACACGGCACGCGAACTCGGCGCGGACTGCATGGCCACGGGGCACTACATCCGCCGCGAGATCGGCCCGTCGGGGCCCGAGCTTCACCGGGCGGCCGACCCCGCGCGCGACCAGTCCTACTTCCTCTTCTCGACGACGCCCGAGCAGCTCGCGTTCCTGCGCTTCCCGCTGGGCGGCATCGCCTCGAAGGCCGAGACGCGGGCGCTTGCGGCCCGCTACGGCCTGCCGGTGGCCGACAAGCCGGACAGCCAGGACATCTGCTTCGTGCCGAATGGCGACTACCGGGCGGTGATCGAGAAGCTCCGCCCCGGCGCCGCCGATCCGGGCGAGATCGTGGACATGGACGGCAACGTCCTCGGCCGGCATTCCGGGGTCATCGGCTACACGGTCGGACAGCGCAAGGGGCTGGGGATCGGGGGCCTCGGCGAGCCGCTCTACGTGGTGAGGCTCGATGTCGGGGCGCGGCGCGTTGTCGTCGGGCCGAAATCGGCGCTTGCCACCCGCACCATCCCGGTGGCCGGGATCAACTGGCTGGGCGACGCGCCCTTCACGGCAAGGCCAGAATGGCGGGCGCTGGTCCGCGTGCGCTCGACCCGCGCGCCCGCGCCCGCGCTGATCCGGCCGCGCGCGCCAGATTCCGCCGAGGTCGAGCTGCTGTCCCCCGAAGAAGGGGTCAGCCCGGGACAGGCCTGCGTCTTCTACGAGGAGGGAACGACGCGCGTTCTGGGCGGCGGCTGGATCGTGCGCGCCGGCTGACCCCGCGGGCGGCCGGGCGCGGCCTCAGTCGGCGACGAAGCCCGCGGCCTTGTGGCTCGAATCGCAGTAGGGCTTGTTGCGCGACTGGCCGCAGCGGCACAGCCAGACCTGGCGCACCGCGTTCACCGTCCGCCCGGTGCCGCTGACGATCTCGAGGTTGCCGGTCACCTTGAGCGAGCCGTTCGGCTGGGGTTCCACGTTCACCGGGCCAAGCCGCGATTCGAGCGGGGTGAACTCGCGCGCCGGCGGCTCGCCGGTGGCCGTGAACCCGGCCGCGGCGTGGCTGCCGTCGCAGAAGGGTTTCGTGCGCGAATGGCCGCAGCGGCAGAGCGTGGCGCGCGGCCCCTTCTGCGGCACCCCGCGGATCGAGAGCTCGGCCTCGAAGGCCAGCGGGCCGTTCTCCCTGATCCTCACGGTGTTGACGAGGGGCGCCTCGTCCGATGTCGCCGTGCCGTCGTTGCGCGTCACGCTGATCGCGCCCGAGGGGCAGTTCCTGCCGATCGCCAGGACCACGTCGGCCGGCCGGGCATCGGGGCGGATCCATTCGCCCCTGACATTGGGCACGAAGACGTCCGGATGGGACAGCACGCAGTTGCGCGAATGGATGCAGCGCGTCCCGTCGAAGGTGACCGTGACCTCGCGTCCGCGCACGACCTCGACCATCGCCCTGCCCTCCCCCCGTCCTCCGGTCCGGCCGGCCTGCCCGCCGGAATGCCCGAGGCTCAGGCTAGGCCGGGCGGCGCCGGCGTCAACCCGCCGCAGGGGCGAGAGGCGCATAGAGCGCGCGCAGGCTGTAGTCCTTGCGCGGACCTGCGACCTCCCATTCCGCCGTCCACAGCGGCCAGGCCGCGAAATCGTAGCGCACGCGATAGATGTCGGGCGGGCAGTCGTGCCGCGCCGCCGGAGCGGCCGGGTCGAAGGCGTGGAAGGCCCGCCCGTCGGCGTGATCGACGGCGATCCGGTGACCCTCGGCACGCCAGACCTGGCGCCGCTCGGCCGCCAGCGGCGCCCCGTCGCCCAGCCTCAGCCAGCCCGCCTCGCGGTAGCGCAGCACCGCGCCCTCCGCGGTGAAGGCGGCCTCGCCCTCGAACCGCCCCTCCTGCCCCGCCCGGCGGTCCTGGATCACCCGCACGAGCCGCCAGCGCCCGGCGAAATCGGCCAGCCCCGGCGTCATCTCAGGTCGATGTAGCGCCCGACCGAGAAGCCGCCCCCGGTCGAGGTGAAGCGCAGGTCCAGCCCGTCCGCGCTGCGCTCGACGTCGAAGCAGACCCAGTCCTCGGACGGCGGCCAGATCGAGCAGTATTCGTCATCCGAGGCCCGCCACTTCCCTGCCGAGGGGCCCGAACCGCTGTCGTAGGTCGTCGTGCCGTCGGCCCTGAACTCCTGCGTCGCGCCGTTGTCGAAGGCGATGGTCCGCGCGACGAGCGCGTCGGCGATCTCCGGGGTCGTGAGCCGCGTCCAGCCCCCCTCCGTGGCCGCGGGGGCGGCTGCCGCCAGCAGCGCCAGCGCGGCAAGGGCGGCCGGCAGGCCGGGCCGGGCCTCAGTCCACATAGATGCCGACCACCACCTGCCCGTCCTGCGCGGTGAAGCGCAGGCTCTGCTGGCGGGCGTTCCGCTCGACCCGGTAGCAGGCCCAGTCCTGCGACGGCGGCCACAGCGCGCAGTAGCTGTCGCCCCGCACCTCCCAGCGTCCGCGCATGTAGCGGCCGCGCTGCATCGACGTTCCCCCGTCATTGGCGAAGGTCTGCCAGGATCCGTCCTCGTATTGCAGCTTGCGCTCGCTCAGGGCGCGGCGGACCTCGGCCCCGTCGAGCCGCGTCCAGTCCTTTGCCGCGACAGGCGCCGCCAGAAGCACGGCCAGCGCCACGACCGCCATCCCGGCACGCATCCGCGTCCTCCCTTGCTTGTGTCCCGGCCGGCTTCCTTCTATGGCAGGCCCGTCCGTCCGGCAACGCAAAGGCGCGCGATGATCCCCCGCTATTCCCGCCCCGAGATGGCCGCCATCTGGGCACCCGAGACGCGCTACCGCATCTGGTTCGAGATCGAGGCCCATGCCTGCGATGCGCAGGCCGCGCTGGGGGTGATCCCCAGGGCCAATGCCGAAGCGGTCTGGCGCGCGAGGGACGCGACCTTCGACGTGGCCCGCATCGAGGAGATCGAGGCCGTCACGAAGCACGACGTGATCGCCTTCCTCACCCATCTGGCCGAGATCGTGGGCGCCGAGGAGGCACGCTTCGTCCACCAGGGGATGACCTCGTCGGACGTGCTGGACACCTGCCTTGGCGTCCAGCTCACCCGCGCGGCCGACCTTCTGGTTGCCGGCGTCGACCGGGTGCGTGCCGCGCTCAGGGCGCGGGCCATGGAACACCGGATGACCCCGCGCATCGGGCGCAGCCACGGGATCCATGCCGAACCCGTCACCCTCGGGCTGACCTTCGCCCGCTTCTACGCCGAATTCGGCCGCGCCCGCGAAAGGCTGCTGCGCGCCCGGACCGAGGTCGCGACAGGTGCGATCTCCGGTGCGGTCGGCACCTTCGCCAACATCGACCCCCGCGTCGAGGAACATGTCTGCCGGATGATGGGCCTCGTGCCCGAGCCGATCTCGACCCAGGTCATCCCGCGCGACCGCCATGCGATGTTCTTCGCCACCCTGGGCGTCGTCGCCTCGTCGGTCGAGAACCTCGCCACCGAGATCCGCCACATGCAGCGCACCGAGGTGCTCGAGGCCGAGGAATTCTTCACGCCCGGCCAGAAGGGCTCCTCGGCCATGCCGCACAAGCGCAATCCCGTGCTCAGCGAGAACCTCTGCGGGCTGGCGCGCATGGTGCGCAGCGCCGTTGTGCCCGCGCTCGAGGACGTGGCCCTCTGGCACGAGCGCGACATCAGCCATTCCTCGGTCGAGCGGATGATCGGCCCGGATGCGACGGTGACGCTCGACTTCGCGCTCCATCGCCTGGCCGGGCTGGTCGAGAAGCTCGTCGTCCATCCGGAGAACCTCGCGCGAAACCTCGACCGGCTGGGCGGCCTGCACAATTCCCAGCGCGTGCTCCTGGCGCTGACCCAGAAGGGCGCAAGCCGCGAGGCCGCCTATGCGATGGTCCAGCGCAACGCCATGAAGGTCTGGGAGACGGGCGCAGACTTCCGCGCCGCGCTTGCGGCCGACCCCGAGGTCGCGGCCCGGCTGACGCCTGCCGAGCTCGACGGGCTGTTCGACATCGCCTACCACCTGCGCCATGTCGACACGATCTTCGCCCGCGTCTTCGGGGCAGACTGAAGGCGCGTGCCCCCGCGCGGTTTCCCGCCGGAACAGGTCGGCTCAGCGCATCGTGATCGCCGGGCGGGATGAAAGCCTGCTTCATTCCGTCATCACGGCACCCCATGGTCCCAGTCGAGGAGTCACCCGATGTCGCTTCTGCATACCTTCGGACTGCCCACCCTTTTCCTGACCGCCACCCTGGCCTTCCCCGAGGGCGTCTTCGCCGCAGGATCGAGCGACGACAGCGATCCCCCGGCCAAGACCGAGACGACCACGAAATGCGACGAGGGCCTGGTCTGGGACGAGGAGAAGAAGGAATGCGTGAAGCCCGACGACCAGAGCCTGAATGACGACGAACGCTTCCGCGCCGTGCGCGAATACGCCTATTACGGCGCGCCGGAGGCGGGGCTTGCGGTTCTGGCGTCGATGACCGAGGGCGATACCGACCGGGTGATGACCTATCGCGGCTTCCTCAACCGCAAGGCAGGCGACATCGAGACCGGCATGATGTGGTATGCCCGCGCGCTCGAGGTCAACCCGGACAACCTGCTGGCCCGGTCCTACCGCGGCCAGGCCTTCGTCGAACAGGGCCGGCTCGATCTTGCGCGGCTCGAACTGGCCGAGATCGTCGCCCGCGGCGGTACGGGGGGCTGGCCGGAACGCGCGCTGCGCCAGGCCATAGCCACGGGGCAGACCGTCAGCTACTGACCGTTTTTCCGGCAGGGCGCGGCAGGCCCGAACACAAGTCCGTGACCTGCCGCACAGCCGCAGAAAAAATCCTGTGCCGGAACCGGCCGGGCTGGCAGACTTCGACGCGCGAGATCAAGGACGGGAGGACACATTGACGACGAGAACGGTGATGGCCGCCCTTGCCGTGATTGCAGGCCTTCTGCCGGCAGCGGCATTCGCCCAGTGCGACCGGATGGAGAAGCAGGCGGCGCTGACCTGTGCCGAGGGCACGGTCTGGGATGCCGAGACGCAACGCTGCGTGGTCGTGGGAAGCTGACCACGCCGACCGGAGGGGGGCACCTCCGCAGGACGGGGTTCCGGGAGCGAGTATCGGGGCAGCTTCGGCTGCCCCAGTTATTTGCGGGTCCGTGCCCCGGCCCGGGATAAGCCCGCCTTAACCGGTCCGGGCTAGTCCTGCCCCGGCGGAGAACCGCCCGGAAGGACAGCGCAGGTGCAGCCAGCCGCCGCCGACATGCCCGCATCGCTCCTCTTCGCCGATCCGCCGGCGGCGCGCGCACCCGTCCGCGCCCTCAGCGGGATCGAGAAGGCGGCGATCGTCGTGCGCGTGCTTGCGGCCGAGGGGGCAGAACTTCCGCTGCGCGACCTGCCCGAGCAGGACCAGCACCGCCTCGTGCTGCAGCTCGGGCGCATGGGCCGGGTCGATGCCGCCACCATGGATGCCGTGGTCGCGGAATTCTGCGGCGATGTCGAAGGGATCGGGGTCACCTTCCCCCCCGGCCTGCCCGGCGCGCTCGAGCTTCTCGGCGAACACCTCTCCGAACCCGTGATGCGCCGGATCCGCGAGGCGATCGGGACGGGCCGCGGATCCGATCCCTGGCGCGATCTCGCGGCGGCGGCGACCGACCGGCTGCTGCCCGCGCTCGCGGAGGAAAGCGTCGAGGTGGCCGCCATCGTGCTGGCCAAGCTGCCGGTGCCCCGGGCGGCCGAACTGATCGGGCGGATGCCCGGTCCGCGGGCGCGTGCCGTGGCCCATGCCCTGTCCCTGACGGCGGCGACCCCGCCCGACGTCGTCGAACGGATCGGGCGGGCGCTGGCGGCCCGCATCGCCGAGGAGCCGCCCCGCGCGTTCGAGACCGGGCCGGCCCAGCGCGTCGGGGCGATCCTGAACTTCTCGCCCGCGGCCACCCGCGACGATGTGCTCGACGGCCTGACCGAGGCCGACGCAGGCTTCGCCGCCGAGGTCCGCAAGGCCATCTTCACCTTCGCCAACATCCCCGCACGGATCGACCCGCGCGACGTGCCGAAGGTCCTGCGCGCGGTCGAGCAGCCGGTCCTGATCCGTGCGCTGGCCGGGGCGAAGGGGCCCGAGGCGGCGTCGGCCGAATTCATCCTCGCCAACATCTCGCAGCGCATGGCCCAGTCGCTGCGCGACGAGATGGCCTCCCTGGGCAAGGTGTCGCCCAGGGAGGCCGAGGCCGCGATGACCGAGGTCGTCGTGGCGATCCGCCGCATGGAAGAGGCCGGGGAACTCAGCTTCGTGGCCGAGGACGAGGACGAGGAGGTGGACTGACCCGCCGCCCCGCCGCCCCGCCGCCCCGCCCGGCGCTGCCGCCGGCGGCCGCCGGGTGGCGCAAGGGCAGGCATTGCCGGGCAAGCCCTGCCCCGGACAGGGCGGCCGGCCGCAGGGGAATGGCCACCCCCGCCCGGGCGATCACCGGCGCGTGCCGCACAGGCGCGCGTGTTCCTGGATGGCGAAGCGGTCGGTCATGCCGGCCACGTAGTCGAGCACCACACGCGCCAGCGCGGTCTCGTCCGCGGCCCTGGCCACGTCGGCCCGCCACTCGGCGGGCAGCAGCGCGGGGTCGGCCATGTAGAGCGGGAAGAGATCGCGCACGATGCCGGTCACCCGCTGCCGCTCGGCCACCACCGCCGGCGCCCGGTACATCCGCTCGAAGAGGAAGGACTTGATCGCCTTGAGGTTCTGGAAGAGCGGCTTGGAGAAGCGGATGATCGGCCCCTCCATCTCGCGGATCGCCTGGGCCGAGGCCGGCCGCGCCGCCGCCAGCCGCTGCTCGGCCACGGTGACCACATCCTCGACCATCACCCCGAAGACCCGCCGCAGCGCCTCGTGCCGCCGTCGCGCGGGGTCGAGCCCCGGCCAGGTCCGGTCGACCTCGGCGAAGGCCGGGCCGGTCACCGGCAGCTCCGCCAGGTCGGCCTCGGTGAACAGCCCCGCGCGCAGGCCGTCGTGCAGGTCGTGGTGGTTGTAGGCCACGTCGTCGGCCACCGCCGCCACCTGCGCCTCGGCGCTGGCGAAGGTGGTCAGTTCCAGATCGAAGGCCGCGTTCACCTCGGCCAGCGCATAGGGCATCCGCGCCGGATCGGCGACCGCATGGGATCCCTGCGCGAAGGGTCCCCAGACCGGCCCGTTGTGCTTGGCGATCCCTTCGAGCGTCTCCCAGGTCAGGTTCAGCCCGTCGAACCCGGCATAGTGCCGCTCCAGCGCGGTCACGATCCTCAGCGCCTGCGCATTGTGATCGAAGCCGCCATAGGGCGCCATCAGCTCGGCCAGCGCGTCCTCGCCGGTATGCCCGAAGGGCGGATGGCCAAGGTCGTGGGCCAGCGCCACCGCCTCGGCCAGGTCCACGTTCAGCCCCAGATGCCCGGCGATCGTGCGGGCGACCTGCGCCACCTCGATCGTATGGGTCAGCCGCGTGCGGTAGTAGTCGCCCTCGTGCTCGACGAAGACCTGCGTCTTGTGCTTCAGCCGCCGGAAGGCCGAGGAATGGATGATCCGGTCGCGGTCGCGCTGGAAGGGCGAACGGAAGGTGGACAGGGCCTCGGGATACAGGCGGCCGCGGCTCTCGCCGGGCTGGCAGGCATAGGGGGCGAGCGTCATCGGGCCGGTTCTTGTTCCGCTTGCAGCCCTTCATATATGATCGGTGCAAGCTCCGCACAGGATTCCGTCGATGGACCTCACGCTGCCGCCCAGGGTCACGTCCCGCGCCTTCGCCCGCCTCGCCGAGATCAACGCCGCCACCGGCGCGCAGAAGGCGCTGCGCGTCGCCGTCGCCGGCGGGGGCTGCTCGGGCTTCCAGTACGACATCCGTCTCGACGACCCGGCAGAGGACGACCTGGTCCTCGAGGGCGACGGCCAGAAGGTGCTGGTGGACAGCCTGTCCCTGCCCTTCCTCGCCAATGCGACCATCGACTTCACCGAAGAGCTGATCGGCGCGCGCTTCGTGGTCGAGAACCCGAACGCCACCTCCTCCTGCGGCTGCGGCACCAGCTTCTCGATCTGACCGCCCCGCCATCACTTTCGCGTGCCCGGGGGCCCGTCTGCACCCCGAGTTATAGGGCCGGGCCGGCCGGGCCGGGATAGGCCCTGCGGGGCGAGGCCGGCGCCATCCGGCCGGATCCGGACGAAGGGATGTTCCATGACAGGCTTCATGACACCGCGGTTCAGGTCACCGCGGGGGGCCTTCCTGCTTGCCGCAGCCCTGGCGGGCACCTGCGCGGCTTCAGCGGCAGACGCGGCCTCCGACGAAGTGACGACGACGGTCCGTGTCACCCTCTGGGACAAGGGCGCCGCCGCGATGGGCGAGGCGATGACCGGCCCGATGGACATGGGCCTCGGCATGGCCGGTGCCGGCGATCTGTCGGCCGCGCCCGTGGGGCTGACGGTGGACCGGGCCGAGTTTCCCGCCGGAGAGGTCACCTTCGCGGTGACGAACGCCTCCGCCGAGGTCATCCACGAGATGATCGTCGCGCCGCTGCCGCCCGGGGTGACGGCGCTCGACTATGATGCCGCCGAACAGACGGCCGACGAGGACAGGGCCGGCGCGCTCGGCGAGGTGGCCGAGACCGAGCCCGGCCAGACGGGCAGCCTGACCCTGCACCTGAAACCCGGCAGGTATCTGCTCTTCTGCAACGTGCCCGGCCATTTCGCCATGGGGATGTGGACGATCGTCAGCGTGACGGGCTAGCCGCCCCCCCTTCCCCCCCTCCCCTCGCCCCGCGCCCCGCGCCCTCCCGCAGGCCGCCAGCCGCACCTGCCCGGCGCCGCACGGGACCTTCAGCGACCTTCGTCGCGGGGGTGGCGCGGGCACGGGACCGGTTTGCCCCGGCGGCGCGCGGCGCTAGCTTGCCCGGGCAGGGCAAGATGCGCGGGCGGCCATGACGACGATCCTCATTCTCGGTTCCGCCCCCGATGCGGTCGAGGCCGCGGCCTTCCCGCGGGCCGCCTTCGACCGGATCGTGGCGATCAACAACGCCTGGCGGATCAGGCCGGACTGGGACGACCTGATCCACCCCTGGGATTTCCCGCCCGACCGCCTGCCGCAGGCCACGGGTCCGGCCCAGTGCATCGTCACCGAGGACGCCTTCGTCCCCGCCCAGAACGCCTTCGGCGGCTTCGTCTATGCCGGTGCGACGATGGCCTTCACGGCCGGCTACTGGGCGCTGCACCACTACCGGCCACGGGTAATCGCCTATTTCGGCTGCGACATGGTCTATCCCGCGACGGGCCGGACCCATTTCTACGGCACGGGCGAACCGGACCCGCTGCGCCCCGACATCACCCTGCGCTCGCTCGAGGCGAAGTCGGCGCGCCTCCTCGCGCTGGCAGCGCGCGCCGGGACGGCCGTGGTGAACCTCTCGCCGCGCCCCTCGCGCCTGCTCTTTCCGCGCGCGTCGGTCGCCGGCCTTGCCGTGTGCCGGCCCCACCCGCTGCGGGACTGCGCGGCCGAGGCCGCCCTGCGTCGCGAGGCGCGGCTGGGCTATGTCGTCCCCTCGGGCCGCTACTGGGAGGATACGGCGCGCTTCGATCCGCGGGCGCTCGACCGGCTCGACCGGCTCTGGCTGGGCGCCATCCGCCCGCCCGGCCGGGTGGCGGCGTGACTTGCGGCCGGGTTCGGCGCGGTCCATGCTGGCCTTCATGCGGATCGCGACATTCAACATCAACGGCATCCGGGCCCGCGAGGCGGCGCTCCTGGAATGGCTCGAGGAGGCGCGGCCCGACGCCGTCCTCCTGCAGGAGATCAAGTCGGTGGACGAAGCCTTCCCCCACGCGACCTTCGAGGAACGGGGCTGGTTCGTCGCGACCCACGGCCAGAAGTCGTTCAATGGCGTCGCGATCCTGTCGCGCCTGCCGCTCGAGGATGTCGAACGCGGCCTGCCGGGCGACGACGCGGACGACCAGGCGCGCTGGATCGAGGCGACGGTGGTCGGGCGCGCGGCGATCAGGCTCTGCTGCCTCTACCTGCCGAACGGCAATCCCGCACCCGGCCCGAAATACGACTACAAGCTCGCCTGGATGGAACGCCTGCGCCGCCGCGCGGCCGAACTCCTGCTGACCGAAGAGCCCGTGGTGCTGGGCGGGGACTGGAACGTCATCCCCCAGCCCGAGGATGCCGCGCGTCCCGAGGCCTGGGCCGCGGACGCGCTCTTCCTGCCCGAGACCCGCGCCGCCTTCCGCCGCATCCTGCACCAGGGCTGGACGGATGCCTTCCGCTGCCGCGAGCCGCGGCCCGGCCACTACACCTTCTGGGACTACCAGGCCGCCGCCTGGGAGAAGAACAACGGCATCCGCATCGACCATCTGCTGCTCAGCCCGCAGGCCGCCGACCTGATGACCGGAGCCGGCATCGACAAGGCCGTGCGCGGCCGCGAGAAGCCCTCGGACCACGTCCCCGTCTGGGTCGAACTCGACGCCTGAGGGGCCCGGCTCAGACCGCCGTGGCGCGCACCTCGTCCAGCAGATGCGCCGCCTCGCCGGCGATGGCGTCAAGCTCGTGCGCAACCGCCGCGCGCAGGATCGCGCCCTGCCGCCCCGCCTCGGCCGCGTAGTCCTCTGCCGCATGGCGCCAGAATTCGGCCCAGAGGACCGCCAGGGCCTGCGCGTCCCGCGCCGCCGCGAGATCGGCGACGAAGCGGAGGTCGCGCTCCAGCCGTTCCTTCAGGAATTCGAGCCCCTCGATCTGCTGGCGCAGCGCCGCCCCCGCCAGCGCCGCCTGCATCCGGGTCAGCGCCAGCATCATCTCGGGCAGCTGCGCGGGAAGCTGCGCCAGGCCCGTCCGCGCCCGCCGCGCCGCCCCCGCCTTCGCCGGTCCTTCCGCCGTCATGATCCCCCTCCCTTCGCCTGCCGAAGGAAGGATGCTGGGCCGCACAGGACCCGCGCGCCTTGACCCGGATCAAGCCGATTTCTGGATGCGCGCCGCCCCCATCCAGCCGACGAGGATCGCCGGGGCGTTCGTGTTGCCGCCCGGCAGCGTCGGGAAGACGCTGGCATCGCAGACGCGCAGCCCCCCGATCCCGTGCACGCGCAGGTCCGCATCCACCACCGCCGTCGCCGGATCGGGACCCATCCGGCAGGTGCAGGACGGGTGATAGACGGTGCCCGAGCGCTGGCGGAAGTCGTCGATCAGCTCGTCGTCCGACTGCACCTGCGGGCCGGGGCGCAACTCCTCGGCCACCTGCGATGCCAGGGGCTCCATCGCCGCGATCCGCCGCAGGAACTTCACGGCCGCCAGCATCTCGGCCACGTCATGGTCCGTCGAATAGGCATTGGCCACGATCCGCGGATGCTCGAAGGGATCGGCCGACTTCAGCGTGATCTCCCCGCGCGAGGTCGGCCGGCAGTTCGACAGGCCGAGCGAGAATCCCGAGAACGGGTCGGGGTTCAGCACCGGCCGTTCGCCCGGCCGCGGGATGAGGGTCGAGAAGGCCTGCACGTAGAGCTGCATGTTGGGCCGCGTCAGCGCCGGGTCGGTGCGGAAGAATCCGCCCCCCGCGTTGATCGACCGCGCCAGCGGCCCGCGCCCCAGAAGCAGGTATTCCAGCCCGACGCGCAGCTTGCCCCACCAGGGGCGCAGCACGTCGTTGTAGGTCGGCGCCTTCATCCGCCAGGTGTAGTTCAGGCCCTGATGGTCGTTCAGGTTCCGCCCGACATTGGGCTGGTCGAGCACCGGCGTGATCCCGAAGTCGCGCAGGTGGCCGGCCGGCCCGATGCCCGACAGCATGAGGAGCTGCGGCGAGTTGATGGCCCCCCCGGCGACGATCACCTCGCGCGCCTGCGCCCTCAGCAGGCGGCCGCCCTGCCGGTACTCGACGCCCGTCGCGCGGCGCCCCTCGAAGAGGATGCGCGTCGCATGGGCCCCGGTCTCGACCCGCAGGTTCGCGCGCTTCATCGCCGGCCGCAGGAAGGCGCGCGCGGCAGAGTTGCGCCGCCCCCCCCTGACGGTCAGCTGATAGGGCCCCACCCCCTCTTGCACGGGGCCGTTGAAATCGGGGTTCCAGGGCAGCCCCGCCGCCTGGGCCGCGGCGAATGCGGCGGCGACCAGCGGATGCGTGTCCTCGTCATTGCGCGCGATGAAAAGCGGCCCGCCGCTGCCGCGCAGCTCGCTTCCGCCCGCCTCGTTGTCCTCGATCGCCCGGTAGGCGGGCAGCACGTCCTTCCAGCCCCAGCCGGGGTTGCCCGCCGCCTCCCAGTCGTCGTAGTCGCTGGAATGGCCGCGGATCCAGACCATCGCGTTGATCGAGGACGACCCGCCGAGGATGCGCCCGCGCGGCCAGTGGTCCTGCTGGCCGTTCAGCCCCGGATCGGGCTCGGTCCGGTAAAGCCAGTTCACCGCCGGGTCGTAGAACAGCTTGCCGTAGCCGAGCGGCATGGCCACGAAGAAGCGCCGGTCGCTGCCCCCCGCCTCGAGGACCAGCACGCGGTGGCGCCCCGATGCCGTCAGCCTTTCGGCCAGCACGCAGCCCGCCGAACCGGCCCCGACGATGATGTAGTCCCAGTCCGCCATCCCGCCTTCTCCCCGCGCGGGCCAAGGCTTAGGCGCTGGCGCCGCGCCGCGCCGCGCCCTTTGCGACATGGGATGGCGCGCACAGGCTTCGCCAGGCCGCTTGAAAGGCCGGTCCGGATTGGGAAAGCTGGCCGCGCGTGCCACCCTCCACCGGCGCGCGCTGCGTGGGATTGACCGCCATGTCCATCGAGATGACCGAGGAGATCCACATCCCCGCCCCGCGCGAACGGGTCTTTGCCGCCCTCAACGACCCCGGGATCCTCAAGGCGGCGATCCCCGGCTGCGAAAGCGTCGAGCGGGTCTCGGACACGGAGCTCACGGCGAAGGTCGTCCTGAAGATCGGTCCGGTCAAGACGCGCTTTGCCGGGCGCGTCGTCCTCGATCCGGCCGGGGCGCCGGGCCGCTTCGGCCTGACCGGCGAGGGCAGCGGTGGCGTCGCCGGCTTCGCCAGGGGCGGCGCCGAGGTGACGCTCACCGAACAGGACGGCGGAACGCTTCTGGCCTACCGGGCCACGGCCGATGTCGGCGGCAAGCTCGCCCAGCTCGGCAACCGCCTCGTCGGCGGCACGGCGCGCAAGCTCTCGGCCCAGTTCTTCGAGAATTTCGCCGCTGCGGTCGCCGGGGCCGACTGACCGGCCCGGGCGGAGGCCTTCAGGGCCCGGCGAAGGGGTCGCGCGCCGCGCCCATCAGCCCTTCGGTGACCTCGCTCAGGGCCAGGGCCGCGGCCCCGTGGGCCCACAGCAGGTCGCCCCAGGCATGGATCTCGACACGCGGCGCCGGCCGCCCGGTATCCAGCATCAGCGTCTTCATCTCGGCCAGGGTCTCGCCGGCATAGAGATAGTCGTAGCGCATCCGTTCGCCCGACAGGATGATCAGTTCGGGATCGAAGAGGTTCGAGACGTTGGCAAGGCCCAGGGCCAGGTAGCGCCCCGCCCGCCGGAAGATCGACCGCGCCGCCTGGTTGCCGGCCTTGGCATGGTCGAACAGGCTTTCCAGGATCACGGTGACGCTCTGCGATTCGCGCCCCGTCCAGTTCAGCGCCGTCGTCGCCTCGCGCACCAGCGCATAGTCGGCGACATAGGCCTCCAGGCAGCCGCGCTGCCCGCAGCGGCACAGCGCGCCGTCAAGCTGGACCTTGGTGTGGCCCAGTTCCATGCCGATGCCGCGCCCGCCGCGATAGATGCGGTGATTGATGACGAAACCCATGCCGAGGCCGTGCTCGATGGTGACGACGGCAAAGTCGGCCAGCGCCCGGCCGGCCCCGAACCACAGTTCCGCCAGGGTGACGAGGTTGGCGTCGTTGTCGATGTGGACCGGCAGGCCCAGACGGGCCGAGACGACGCGCGCCAGCGGCACCTGCCGCACCTGCAGGACCGATGACCAGTGGACGATACCGGTCGCGCTGTCGACATAGCCGGGCACCGCCAGGCCCACCGCGGTGAGCTGCGACCGGGTGAGCCCCGCCTTGGCGCAGACACGGTTCAGCAGGGTCAGTGTCGCCTCGGCCAGATCGTCCACGCCCACCGCATTGGGGTGGCGCGCGATGGCCTCGTCGGCGATGAGGTTGCCGGCGAAATCGACCAGCACCGCCGTGTGCTCGCGGTCCGACAGCTTGATCCCCGCGACGAGATGGGCATCGGCGCGCACGCCCAGGGCGACGGCCGGCCTGCCGCGACCGGATTCGGTCTCGCGCGGGGCGGCGACCTCGACAAGGAGCCCCGACTCGATCAGTTCCGAGGTCAGCGTTGTCACGGTCGCCGGGCTGACCGACAGTTCGCGCGCGACCTGCACGCGCGGCATCAGCCCGGCCGCGCGCACCCGCTCGAAGATCTGCTGGCGCAGCGGGCGCGTCGATTCCGAAAGCGGCGGGATCAGCGGCCCGCAGCCACGGAACTCGCCCTCCGTGCGGATGAGGTCCGAATCGCCCGGCCCATCCATTTTTCTTCGGCTCCCGAATTAAATCGCACGGCCCGCCCGAAGCGTTCTGCGGGTTCCCGCCGCGGCGCAGCATCGGGCGACGCCGCGCAACCTCCCGCCCCGGAATGTGCGCCGCCGTTTTTAATTTGACAACTAAAATTATTGCGGGCAGTTTGCTGGGGCGGCGGCGATTCCGCCGGCGAAGGGCCGGTCTGCAAGGCCCATCCGTGGGAGGTACTACATGCACAAGGCTATTGTTGCCGCCGCGATGCTCGCGGCCGGCCTCGCGACCTCGGCAAGCGCCGAAGGCAAGACCATCGCCGTTTCCTGGAAGACCTTCCAGGAAGAGCGCTGGAAGACCGACGAAGCGGCGATCAAGGCGGTCGTCGAGGCCGCCGGCGACAAGTACATCTCGACCGATGCCCAGGGCTCGGCGCAGAAGCAGGCGGCCGACATCGAGAGCCTGATCTCTCAGGGCGTGGACGTCATCATGGTCGTCGCCTTCGACAGCGACGCGATCCTGCCCTCGATCCAGGCGATCAACGACGCCGGGATCAAGGCGATCGCCTATGACGTGCAGTTCGAGGATCCGAACGCGCTCTACATCACCTTCGACAACGTCGGCGTCGGCCGGCTGATGGCCAAGACGATGCTCGAGAAGGGCCGCCAGGACGGCAACTTCGCCTTCATCAAGGGCGACAAGGGCGACCCGAACGCGACCTTCCTGTTCCAGGGCATCATGGAAGTCCTCCAGCCCAACATCGACTCCGGCGCCATCAAGAACGTCTGCGAGACCTTCGTCGATGGCTGGAAGCCCGACAACGCGCAGAAGGCGATGGAACAGTGCCTGACCGCCAACGACAACAAGATCGATGCCGTCATCTCCGAGAACGACGGCATGGCCTCGGGCGTCGTCGCGGCGCTGACCGCGCAGGGCCTTGCCGGGACCGTTCCGGTGACCGGCCAGGACGGTGACAAGGCCGCGCTGAACCGCGTCGCCCTCGGCACCCAGCTCGTCTCGGTCTGGAAGGACAGCCGCGTCCTCGGCAAGATGGCCGCCGAGGCCGCCGTCGCCATGGCCAACGGCACCCCGATGGAAGAGCTTCCGGGCGTCGCGAAGTTCTCGGGCGGCAAGAAGGGCGTCGAGATGAACTCGATCCTGATCCCGCCGAACCCGATCACCCGCGCCAACCTGAGCGACGTCATCGACGGCGGCTGGATCACCAAGGAAGAGGTCTGCGCCGGCGTGCCGGCCGGAACGGTCGACGTCTGCGGCTGACCTCGGACGCGGGTCGGCAGTGACAGGCTGAACGGAAGCGCGCCCTTCGCAAGAAGCGGCGCGCTTCTGCTGCCGGGGCGGGCCCAGGGCCCGGCAAGCCCGGCCAAGACGGCAACACCTGGTCCGGGGAGGGGCGGATGGTGACGACGACGGAACGGGGCGGCAGCGGGCAGGACATCCGGCGCGACAACCCGATCAAGGCGTTCTTCAGGGCGACGGAACTCGACACCCGCATCCTCGGGATGGTCGGCGCCATGCTCGTCATCTGGGTGATCTTCGACGTCTGGAGCGGGATGCTGCGCCCCAACGAGGGGCTCTTCGGCGGCGCCTTCCTGACGCCGCGCAACCTCTGGACGCTGCTCGTCCAGACCTCCTCGATCGCCGTCATGACGACGGGCATGGTCCTCGTCATCGTCATGCGCGAGATCGACCTCTCGGTCGGCTCGATGCTCAGCATGGTGGCCGTCTTCGGCGCCGTGCTGCAGGTCTATCACCTCGGCCCCGCGCTCGGCGTCGGGCATCCCGCGATCTGGATCATCGCGATGGCGGCCTGCCTTCTCGCCGGCACGCTGGTCGGCGCCTTCAACGGCTACCTGATCGCCTTCCTCCAGATCCCGTCCTTCATCGTCACCCTGGGCGGGCTGATCGCCTACAAGGGCGTCGCCTTCCTTCTGGCCAGCGGCGAGACGGTGGCGCCGATGGACAAGACCTTCAAGATCGTCGGCGGCGGCGTCCCCGAAGGCTGGCTCGGCCCGTTCTGGAGCTGGACGCTGGGCATCCTGGCCTGCATCGGCATCGTCCTGGCGCTGATCAGCGGGCGCAAGCAGCGCAAGAAGTTCGGCTTCCCGCTGCGCCCGATCTGGGCCGAGGTGACGCTGGCCGCCATCGGCAGCGCCGCGGTTCTCGGCACGACCCGGGTCGTGACCTCCTATCCCTGGCCCTTCAAGCTGATCGAACAGTATGCCACCGCCAACAACGTCCCGATCCCCCAGGGGGTCGAGGACAAGTCCGGCGCCGCAATATGCATGGCCGGGGACCAGATCGTCCGCTGCACCGACGGCCTGATCTACTACACGGGCTACGCCGCGCCGGTGCTGATCGCGCTGATCGTCGGCGGGGCGATGACCTTCCTGGCCTCGCGCACGCGCTTCGGCCGCTACATCTATGCGATCGGCGGCAACCCCGAGGCGGCGCAGCTGGCCGGCATCAACACCCGCCTCGTCACGGTCAAGGTCTTCGCGCTCATGGGCTTCCTCGTCGGGCTCTCGGCGATCATCGCCTCGGCGCGCCTCGATGCCGCGACGAACGCGCTCGGCCAGTCGAACGAGCTCTACGTCATCGCCGCCGCCGTCATCGGCGGCACCTCGCTCGCAGGTGGCGTCGGCACGGTCTACGGCGCGCTCCTCGGGGCGCTCACGATGCAGTCCATCCAGTCGGGGATGCAGCTCCTCAACCTGCCCGCCGCCTTCCAGGACATCGTCGTCGGCACCGTCCTCGTGATCGCCGTCTTCGTCGACCAGCTCTATCGCCGCCGGATCAAATAGGGAGGTTCCCGATGGCCACTCCGCTTGTGGAACTGCGCAACATCTCGATCGCCTTCGGCGGCATCAAGGCCGTCGACAATGTCACGGTGGACCTCTACCCCGGCGAGGTCGTGGGCCTTCTCGGTCACAACGGCGCCGGCAAGTCCACCCTCATCAAGTGCCTCTCCGGCGCCTACCGGCGCGACAGCGGCCAGATCCTGATCAATGGCGAGGAAGTCCAGATCAACAACCCGCGCGATGCCAAGGCGCTGGGGATCGAGACGATCTACCAGGCGCTCGCGCTGGCCGACAACGTCGATGCCGCTGCCAACCTCTATCTCGGGCGAGAGATCCTGACCCGCTGGGGCACGCTCGACGACGTGGCGATGGAGGCCGAGGCGCGCAAGGTGATGGGGCGGCTCAACCCCAACTTCCGGCGCTTCAAGGAACCGGCGAAGTCGCTTTCGGGCGGCCAGCGCCAGTCGGTCGCCATCGCGCGGGCGATCCTGTTCAACGCGCGCATCCTGATCATGGACGAACCCACCGCCGCCCTCGGCCCGCACGAGACGCAGATGGTGGCCGACCTCATCCACGAACTGAAGCGGCAGGGCCTGGGCATCTTCCTGATCGACCACGACGTCCATTCGGTGAAGAAGCTGTGCGACCGCGCCGCGGTGATGAAGAATGGCCAGCTCGTCGGCATCGTGAAGGTGGACGAGGTCACCGAGGACGACATCCTCGCCATGATCATCCTCGGCAAGCGGCCCGACCAGCTTACGCCGAAGGACAAGGAAGCGGTCCACTGATGTATCTCGGGCTCGATCTCGGCACGTCGGGCCTGAAGGGGATCCTGATCGACGAGGGCCAGAAGGTCGTCGCCGAGGCCTCCGCGCCCCTCGAGGTGTCGCGCCCGGCCGACGGCTGGTCCGAGCAGGCGCCCGCCGACTGGATCGCCGCGGCCGAGTCGGTGCTGTCGCGCCTGTCGCCGCATCTGGGCGCCGTGCGCGGCATCGGCCTGTCGGGCCAGATGCATGGCGCCACGCTGCTCGACCGGGCAGACGACGTGCTGCGCCCCTGCATCCTGTGGAACGACACCCGCAGCCATGCCGAGGCCGCGGCGCTGGACGCCGATCCCCGCTTCCGCCTTCTGACCGGCAACATCGTCTTTCCCGGCTTCACCGCCCCCAAGCTCGCCTGGGTCCGCCGGCATGAGCCCCAGGTCTTCGGCCGCGTGGCCCGCGTGCTCCTGCCCAAGGACTACCTGCGCCTGTGGCTGACCGGCGAACACGTGGCCGAGATGTCGGACGCGGCGGGGACAAGCTGGCTCGATACCGGCGCCAGGGACTGGTCGGACGAGCTTCTGGCGGCGACCGGACTGACGCGGGCGCAGATGCCGCGCCTCGTCGAGGGATCGGCCGTCTCGGCCGGGGTCAGGGCCGCGATCGCCGGGCGCTTCGGCCTGCGGGCCGGCACGCCGGTCGCCGGCGGCGGCGGCGACAACGCGGCCTCGGGTATCGGCGTCGGCGTCGTCCGGGCCGGCCAGGCCTTCGTCTCGCTGGGCACGTCGGGGGTGCTCTTCGCCGCCAGCGACGGCTACCACCCCGATGCGGCAACGGCGGTGCACACCTTCTGCCACGCCCTGCCCGGGACCTGGCACCAGATGGGCGTCATCCTGGCCGCGACCGATGCGCTCAACTGGTATGCGCATCTCCTGGGCAGCGACGCCGCTGCCCTGACCGGCGCGCTGGGCCGGCTCCGTGCGCCCGGCCGGACGCGCTTCCTGCCTTATCTCGGCGGCGAGCGGACCCCGCTCAACGACGCAGCGGTGCGTGGTGCCTTCATCGGGCTCGAGCACGCGACCGACCGCGACGCGGCCACGCGCGCCGTGCTCGAGGGCGTGGCCTTCGCCTTCCGCGACTGCCGCGACGCGCTCGCCGCGACCGGCACCCGGATCGACCGCCTGCTGGCCGTCGGCGGCGGGTCGCGGTCGGACTACTGGCTGGCCGCCATCGCGACGGCACTCCGCACGCCCGTCGCGGTGCCCGTCGCCGGCGACTTCGGCGGCGCCTTCGGCGCGGCGCGGCTCGGCCTCATGGCGGCGACCGGCGCCGGGGCCGAGATCGCGACCATGCCCGCCATTGCCCGCAGCATCGAGCCGGACGCAGCCCTGGCCGATGCCTTCGATGCGGGGCACGCCCGCTATCAAGCCGCCCGTGACGCGATCAGGGGCCTGACCTGAAGGACCTTCTGCCATGACCGACTATTTCCGCGGCATCGCCCCCATCCGCTACGAGGGCCCCGACAGCGACAGCGAGTTCGCCTTCCGCCACTACAATCCCGACGAGATCGTCATGGGCCGGCGGATGGAGGATCACCTGCGCTTCGCCTGCGCCTACTGGCACTGCATGGCCTGGTCGGGGATGGATCCCTTCGGCGGCCCCACCTTCGAACGGCCCTGGTATGGCGAGACGATGGAGGCGGCGCGCGCCAAGGCCGACGCGGCCTTCGACCTGTTCGACATCCTCGGCGTGCCCTTCTTCTGCTTCCACGACGCCGACGCCCGGCCCGAGGGCGCGACCTTTGCCGAATCGAAGCGCAATCTCGAGGCGATCGCCGACCACTTCCTCGCACGGATGGAGAAAAGCCGCACCCGCCTGCTCTGGGGCACGGCCAACCTGTTCTCGCACCGCCGCTTCATGGCCGGCGCCGCCACCAACCCCGATCCCGACGTCTTCGCCTGGTCGGCGGCCACGGTGAAGGCCTGCCTCGACGTGACCCACCGCCTCGGCGGCCAGAACTACGTCCTGTGGGGCGGGCGCGAGGGCTACGAGACCCTGCTCAACACCGACCTCGCGCGCGAGCGCCGGCAGGCCGGCCGCTTCCTCCAGCTCGTCGTCGAGCACAAGCACCGGATCGGCTTCAAGGGGACGATCCTGATCGAACCAAAGCCGCAGGAACCCGCCAAGCACCAGTACGACTACGACGTCGCCACGGTCTATGGCTTCCTCAAGGACTTCGGGCTGGAAGGCGAGGTGAAGCTCAACATCGAGCAGGGCCACGCGATCCTCGCCGGCCATTCCTTCGAGCACGAGCTCGCCCTCGCCGCCTCGCTCGGCATCTTCGGGTCGATCGACATGAACCGCAACGACTACCAGTCGGGCTGGGACACCGACCAGTTCCCCGACAGCGTGCCCGAGATGGCGAAGGCCTATTACGAGGTGCTCAGGGCCGGCGGCTTCACCACCGGCGGCACCAACTTCGACGCGAAGATCCGCCGCCAGAGCCTTGATCCGGCAGACCTGGTCCTGGCCCATGTCGGCGCCATGGATGTCTGCGCCCGGGCGCTCAAGGCGGCCGCCGCGCTGCTTCAGGACGGCGCGCTGGAAAGGGCGCGGGCCGAGCGCTATGCCGGCTGGGACAGCCCGGCCGCGCAGCACATGCTGACAGCCGAGAGCCTCGCGGACATCGAGGCAAGGGTGATCCGCGACAACATCAATCCCCGCCCGCGCTCGGGCCGGCAGGAGCGGCTCGAGAACCTGTGGAACCGCTTCGTCTGACCGCGCGATGAGGGGGCGCGGATTCGACCTGACGGGGCGCCGGGCGCTCGTCACCGGCGCCTCGCGCGGCATCGGCCTCGCGCTGGCGCGGGCGCTGGCCGCCGCCGGGGCCGAGGTCGTCCTGAACGGCCGCGACGAGGGCGCGCTCGCCCGCGCGGCCGAATCCGTCCCCGGCGCCCTGGCTTTGCCCTTCGACGTCACCGATCACGCTGCCGCCCGCGCCGCCATCGACGGATTCGAGGCCGGGACAGGCCCGATCTCCATCCTCGTCAACAATGCCGGCGCCCAGCCCCGCGCCCCGCTCGAGGCCTTCCCCGCCACCGAATTCGCCCGCCTCATGGCGACCAACGTCGCCTCGGTCTTCAACGTGGGCCAGGCCTGCGCACGCCACATGATCGCGCGCGGCCACGGGCGGATCATCAACATCGCCTCGGTCCAGGCCGCCCTCGCCAGGCCCGGCATAGCGCCCTACGGCGCCACCAAGGGGGCGGTCGTCAACCTGACGCGCGGCATGGCGGCCGACTGGTCGCGCCACGGCATCACCTGCAACGCCATCGCGCCGGGCTATTTCCGCACCGAGATGAACGCCGCCCTCGTCGCGGACCCGGACTTCTCGGCCTGGGTCGCAAGGCGCACGCCCGTGGGGCGCTGGGGCGAGGTCGAGGAACTGGGCGGGGCCGCGGTCTTCCTCGCCTCGGACGCGGCCAGCTTCGTCACCGGCCATGTCCTCTACGTGGACGGCGGCATCACGGCCACGGTATGACCCCGCGCATCGTCGTCATGGGTGTCTCGGGCGCGGGCAAAAGCGTCATCGGCGCCGCACTTGCCGCGCGCATCGGTGCACGCTTCGTCGATGCCGACAGCCTGCACACGCCCGAAGCCGTGGCCAAGATGGCCGGCGGGACGCCCCTCGACGATGCGGACCGCGCGCCCTGGCTCGCGCGGGTCGGCCGCGCGCTGGCCGAGGCGCCGCATCCTGTGGTGATCGCCTGTTCGGCGCTCAGGCGGCGCTACCGCGACGCCATCCGTGCGGCGGCCGGCGGGCCGGTCCTGTTCCTCCATCTCGACGGCCCGCGCGAGGTGATCGCCGGCCGCCTCGCCGCGCGACGGGGCCACTACATGCCGGCCGCGCTGCTCGACAGCCAGATCGCGGCGCTCGAGCCGCCCGGCCCGGACGAGGATCATGCCGTTCTCGACCTGCGCCAGGACCCCGGCGCGATCGTCGCCGCGGCCGTCGCGGCGGCGGCGGGTGGCTAGTTCATCGGCGCGCCACCCTCGGCCTTGCGCCGCGCCACATAGGCGGCAAGCGCCTCGTCGATGGCGGGGTCCAGCGGTGGGTCGCTGTGCTCGGCCAGCATCCGCTTCCAGATCGCGTTGGCCCGCTCGCGCGCCTGCACGCCGCCCCGTTGCAGCCAGTTCGGATGATTGTCCCAGTCCGCGAGGATCGGCGCATAGAACGCCGACTCGTAGCGCTCCATCGTGTGCGCCGCGCCGAAGAAGTGCCCCCCCGGCCCGACTTCGGCGATCGCCTCCAGGGCCAGGGCGGCGGGCGAGGTGTCGATCGGGCGCAGGTATTCGCGCATCGCCTGCAGCAGTTCGGCATCGACGATCAGCTTCTCGAAGCTCGCCGTCAGCCCGCCATGCAGCCAGCCTGCCGCATGTTCCACAAGATGGGCGCCGCCCATGACGGCGCCCCACAGCGCGGCCTGCGATTCCCAGGCCGCCTGCGCGTCGACCTCGTTTGCCGCATTCACGTTCGAGGACCGGTAGGGCACGCCGATCAGGCGGGCAAGCTGACCGCCCGCCTGCGCCGCCTTGACATATTCGGGGGTTCCGAAGGCGGGCGCGCCCGACCGCATGTCGACGTTGCTGGTGAAGCCGCCGTACATGACGGGCACGCCGGGGCGGACGATCTGCGTCAGCACGATCCCGGCCAGCGCCTCGGCATGCTGCAGGACAAGGGCGCCGGCCAGCGTCACCGGCGCCATCGCACCGGCCAGCGTGAAGGGGGTGACGACGTTGACCTGCCCGTGGGCGGCCAGGGTCATCAGACCCTCGGCCATCGGGATGTCGAGCTGCAGGGGCGAATTGGTGTTGATGATCCCCAGAAGGACCGGGCGGCCGATCAGGCCCTCGGGCGTGGTGCCCAGCATGATCGCCGCCATCTCGATCCCGTCCATGGTCCGCGCGCGGCCCAGGCTCTGGGTCTGCCAGCTCTTGTCCAGAAGCCGGATCTGGGCATGGTAGATGTCGAGGTGGCGGGTATGGGCGGGCAGGTCCAGGGGCTCGAAGGGCCCCCCGCCCTCCTGATCAATCACGTTAAGATCCTGGACCAGGCGAATGTAATCGCACATTTCCGCGAAGGTGCCGTCGCGCCGGCCGCGGTCGTTGTCCATGACATAGGCGGGCCCGCCGACCGAGGCGAAGATCATGTCCTGCCCGCCAAGGCGCAGCGATCGCGCGGGGTTTCGCGCCTCCAGCGTGAAGCAGGGCGGGACATGGCGCAGGTGCTCGGCCACCATGTCCGGGTCGAGATGGACGCGGTCCTCCGCCAGGCGGGCTCCGGCCGTGCCGTAGGCGACGCGTGCCGCGGGGTCGAGGACACGCATGCCCGTGTCGCGCAGCACCGTCAGCGCCGCCCGGTGGATGGCCTCCACCTCGTCGGCCGACAGGACCTCCACGGGGGCCAGCCGGCGCGCGACCTGGCCGAAGGGAAGCTGCCGGATCGCCCCGCCCGTCCGCTCGCCGCGGCCCGGCCGCCGGCGGTTCTCGGGGCGTGCGCTCACGCGGCGGGACCTCCGGCCGGGTCCCCCGCGGCCAGGACGTCCGCGGTCGGGAAGGCCGCGTCGCGGCGCGGCGCGGCGGGGCGGCAAGGCCCAGACCGCGGGCCGTGCGGTGGCCCTGCCAGACGGCATGGGCGACGGCACCGGGCGCCAACGCGTCGCCGGTCAGCTCCAGCGACGCGAAGCCGTGCCCGGAAGCGACAAGTTCGGCATGCAGGGCCGCCTCGCCCCGCCTCAGGCCGACGATCACCAGCGAGCGCACGCTGATCGCCCGCGCCTCGCCGGTCATGATCTGGGCCAGCGACAGCGTCTCGCCGTCCCAGCCGGTGACGATCTCGAGCGTCCGGTAGCCGATGCCCCTGCGCGCCAGGGCCTGATGGATCAGCGGCTGCTCGTTGGTCAGGAAGGACCAGCCCGCCGCCGCGCCCGCCGTGGTGATGTAGGTCACCTCCAGTCCCCTCGCCGCCAGGTCCTCGGCCACCGCCGTGCCCAGATAGTAGCCGTCGAAGTCGAAGACGGCCACCGGGCCTTCGGGCAGCGCCCCGCGCGCCAGGTCGGTCGGGGTCATGACCCGCGGTCCCGCGGCCCGCCCTGCCGGAATCTCGTTCGCCCCGCACAGCGCGTCGGTCCAGACCGCGCCGGTGGCGATGACGACATGCGCGGCGCCGAAGTCGCGCACGTCGGCGGCCGTCATGGGGCTGCTCGCATGAAGCGAGACGTTTGGCAATTTTCTAAGCTGCCCAATACGATAGTCTACGACCCTGAACCATTGTCTCAGGCCTGGCAGCGTCGTTTCCCAGCGCAGGCGCCCGCCGAACCCGTCCTCTGCCTCGGCCAGCGTCACGCGGAAGCCGCGTCGCGCCGCGGTCAGCGCCGCCTCCAGCCCCGCCGGCCCCCCGCCGACCACCAGGACCTCGCCCGCGCCGTCGCGGGTCACCACCTCGGGGTGCCAGCCGCGCCGCCATTCCTCGCCCGCCGTCGGGTTCTGGGTGCAGCGGACCCAGACTCCGTCGTGCCAGGACGAGATGCAGATGTTGCAGCCGATGCATTCGCGGATGTCCTCCTCGCACCCGGCATCGATCTTCGCCGGCAGGAACGGATCGGCGATCGAGGGCCGCGCCCCGCCGATCAGGTCCAGGACCCCGCGCCGGACCATCGACACCATCGTGTCCGGCGATGTGAACCGTCCCACCCCGACGACGGGCCGGTCGGTGACCGCCTTCATGAAGTCGATGGTCGACTCGTGGCTGCCCTCGGGCACGAAGCGCGAGGGGGCGCAGTCCTGGGCCGAATAATCCATCTTTACGTCAAACAGATCCGGGGCGTCCTTCAGGTAGCCTATCACCTCGTGCGCCTGGCTTTCGGCGACCTCCGAGGGGCGCGCGCGCAGCTCCTGCAGCGAGATCCTCAGCGCCACCGCGCAGCGGCCGTGCACCGCCTCGCGCACCGCGTCGATCAGCTCCTCGACCAGCCGCACCCGGTTCCTGACCGATCCGCCATAGGCATCCGTGCGGCGGTTGTACTCCTCCAGCAGGAACTGATAGGGCAGATAGCCCATCCCGGCATAGACATAGAGGATGTCGAATCCCGCCCGCTCGGCGCGCAGCGCCGCCTCGGCATGCCAGCGGATCAGCGCCCGGATGTCGCCCGCATCCATCACCTTCGGGCGCGCCGGCGACATGAAGGGCACATGCGTCGCCATCCACGGCACGCCCGAGGGCGAAAGCCCCGGCAGCCGCGTCGTGCGGTTCATCGCCGCGGCCCCGCCATGCCACAGCTCGATCCCCGCCAGCGCGCCATGGGCATGCACCGCCTCGGTCATCAGCGCATGGGCCCGCACGTCCGCCTCGTCCCAGATCGTCGCGCAGGGAAAGGGGCTGTCGTCCGATGACGGGTCCACCGAGGCCGCCCCCGTGCAGACGACGCCCCAGCCCCCCTCGGCCTTCATCCCGCGAAAGGCCGCCCTGACCCGCGGCGCGGCATTCGTCATCCCCGAGGCATGGGGCACCTGGAAGAAGCGGTTCTTCGCCACCTTCGGCCCGATGCGCACGGGTTCGAACAGGATGTCGTAGCGCGGATTGCGGGGCATCGGGGCGTCCTGTTGAACGGATGTACAATAGCAATCCCCGGAAACCGGTCAAGCGCAAGGCGCAGGCACGGCTTTCCTGTGTCGATTGACCGGAATCCACGTTTTGTTGTACCGTTGTTCAACAGGCAGGGCGCGCGTGACCACGATCCGGCACGACCTTTCCGCGAAGGTGCAGGTCATCGAGCATGTCTGGGTGCCGATGCCCGACGGGATCCGGCTTTCGGCCAGGATCTGGCGCCCCGCCGGGCCGGGGGCCCATCCGGCCATCCTCGAATACCTGCCCTATCGCAAGCGCGACGGAACGCGCACGCGCGACCAGGGCATCCACATGTATCTCGCCGCGCACGGCTATGCCTGCATCCGGCTCGACATCCGCGGCACCGGCGACAGCGAGGGCCTGATCGCCGACGAATACACCCTTTCCGAACAGCAGGACGGGATCGCCGCCATCGCCTGGATCGCCGCGCAGGACTGGTGCGACGGCCAGGTGGCGATGATCGGCATCTCCTGGGGCGGGTTCAACGGGCTCCAGATCGCCGCCCTCCGCCCCCCCGCGCTGCGGACCGTCATCACCGTCGGCTCGACCGACGACCGCTATGCGACCGATGTCCATTACATCGGCGGCTGCCTGTCGAAGGACAATTTCGACTGGTCCGCCACGATGCTGGCGTCGAACGACCTGCCCCCCGATCCGGCCATCGTCGGCGCGGCCTGGCGCGACATGTGGCTTGCCCGCGCCCGGGCCAACACGCCCTGGGCGCATGTCTGGTTCGCCCACCAGCGCCGCGACGGCTACTGGAAGCAGGGCTCGGTCTGCGAGGATTTCTCGCGGATCGCGGTGCCGGTCTATGCCGTCTCGGGCTGGGCGGACAACTATTCCGAAAGCATCCCGCGCCTGATGGCCGGGCTTTCCTGTCCGCGGCGCGGGCTGATCGGGCCCTGGGCGCATTCCTATCCGCATGATGCAGCCGTCGCCCCGGCGATCGGCTGGCTCCAGGAAGTGCTGCGCTGGTGCGACCACTGGATGAAGGGGCGCGACACCGGCATCATGGACGAACCGCTCCTGCGCGTCTGGATGCAGGAAAGCGTTCCCCCGCGGACCTGCTATGCCGAACGTCCCGGCCGCTGGATCGGCGAGGACGCCTGGCCCTCGCCCCGGATCGCAGAGGACCGGCTCTTCCTCAACGCCGACGGCCGCCTCGGCGCTGCCGCCGGCCCGCCGGGGGAAGCCGCCATCTGCTCGCCGCTCTGGGTCGGGCTCGCCGCGGGCGAGATCGGCCGCTACGGCGGCGATGCCGACTGGCCCACCGACCAGCGCGAGGACGATGCCGGATCGCTCGTCTTCACGACCGCCCCCCTTGCCGCGCGCACCGAGATCCTGGGTGCCCCGCGGCTCGAGCTGCATTTCGCCTGCGACAGGCCCCTCGCGCTCGTCGCCGTCCGGCTGAACGACGTGGCCCCGGACGGGGCATCGACGCGGGTGACGCTAGGCCTTCTCAACCTGACCCATCGCGACAGCCACGAACATGCCGCAGCCCTGGTGCCGGGGCAGCGCTACCGCGCCGTGGTCGAGCTTGACGACATCGCCCATGCCTTCCCCGCCGGCCACCGGATCGCGGTCTCGCTCTCGACGGTCTACTGGCCGATCGCCTGGCCCTCGCCGGAACTCGCGACGCTGACGGTCGTGACAGGTGACAGCGCGCTCGTGCTGCCGGTCCGCCCGCCGCGGGCCGAGGATGCCGCGCTGCGCCCCTTCGACCCGCCGGAATCCGCGCCGCAGACCCCCCACGAGGTCCGCGTGGCAGAAACCGCCCATCCCCGCCGCGTCACCCGCGACCTGCTGTCGGGGCGGATGGTGGTGGACTTCCCGCGCTGGACCTATGCCTGCACGATGACCGATATCGGCGTCACCGCCACCTCGGCCGGCTTCGCCCGCTACACGATCACCGATGGCGATCCGCTCTCGGCCGTGCTCGAGACCGGCTACGACGTGGCCCTCGTCCGCCCCGATGCCACCTGCGGCCACCGCAGCACAGGGCGCCTCAGCTCGGATGCCACCCATTTCATCCTCGAGACGACGCTCTCGGTGACCGAGAACGGCGCCGAGATCTTCCGCCGCGACTGGCAGGAAAGGATCCCCCGCGATCATGTCTAGACCCCCCGGCAAGGCGCCGCCGAAGTTCCGCCGCTACAGTCCCGAGGTGCGCGCCCAGATGCTTGTCGAGGCCGGTCTGCGGGTGCTGGGGCGTGGCGGGATCACCGCCTTCACGATCGACAACATCTGCGCCGAGGCGGCCGCCTCGCGCGGGCTCATCACCCATCACTTCGGCTCGAAGGACGGGCTTCTGGCGGCCGTCTACCGGGCGGCCTACCGGCCGGTGCTCGACAGCCTCGACGATGCGGGAACGGGGGCGCCCGATCTCGGCGAACTCATCGAGCGGTCCTTCCGGCCCGACAACTTCACGCGCGAAAGCCTGAACATCTGGCTGGCACTCTGGGGCGAGATCGCGGTCAACCCGCAGCTTCTCACCGAACACCGCAAGCTCTACGCCGCCTACCGCGCGACGATGGAAGGGGCGATCCGGCGGGCGGCGCAGGCGGCGGGCCGCAGGGTCGAGGCCGACCGGCTTGCCGTGACGGTGATCTCGCTCGTCGACGGGCTGTGGCTGGAACAGTGCATCGACCCTTCGGTGATGACCCCGGCCGAGGCAAAGGCCGCGTGCCTGGCGCTGATCACCCCGGTCCTCGGCCCGCTCGGCGTGGCCGGGGAAGGGAACGGAACAGGACCGAATTCCTGACGAATCGTTAATCCGAAAATCAAGCCATTGATTTCATTGGCTCGAAGAGGGTGTCCCATCGTGGGACACTTCCGCGGGGCTGCCTTCGCCCTGCCCCAGGATGGCCTTCAGCCGCGCCTCTTCGCCGGCCGACAGGTCCTCTCCTGCGGCCGCGCCGGCGGCCGCTGCCGCCGCGCCCCGCCGGTAGAGCCGGGCGACGATGGCAAGGGCCACCAGCAGCATGGCCGGTCCGGCGATCCAGAGGATCAGGTTCGCCCCGCTGGCAGCCGGGCGGAACAGGATGAACTCGCCATAGCGCGCCTCGACATAGGCCAGCACCTGCTCGTCGCTGTCGCCGGCCGCCAGCCGCTCGCGCACGAGGATCCGCAGATCGCGCGCCAGGGGCGCATTCGACTCGTCGATGGTCTCGCCCTGGCAGACCGGGCAGCGCAGGAGGGCCGAGATGGCGCGCGCCCGCGCCTCGAGCGCCGGGTCGGTCATGATCTCGTCGGGCTGCACGGCGGCGGCATGCCCGGCCGCCAGCGCAAGCGGCAGGGCAAGCGTCAGGGCCAGAAGGGCCGCGGCGGCCGGTCGGCGCATCGGCCTATTCCGCCGGGGAAAGGCCGGCGGCCGCGCGGGCGGGCCGCGCGCCCGCCGCCACGCGGTACCTGCGGTCCGACAGGCTCAGCAGGCCGCCCAGCGCCATGATGATCGCGCCCGCCCAGACCCAGTTCGCGAAGGGCTTGATGTAGGTCCGCATGGCCCAGCCCCCGCCCTCCTGGGGATCGCCTATCACGACGTAGAGGTCGCGCAGCACCCCGTTGCGGATCGCCGCCTCGGTCGTGGGCATTCCCGCGACCGGATAGAAGCGCTTCTCGGGCCGCAGCTCTCCCAGGGGGGCACCGCCCTGCGCCACACTTACGGTCGCGACCGTGGCGGCATAGTTCGGGCCCTGAACCTCCTCGACCCCCGAAAGCGTGAAGGTGAACCCGCCCACATCGAAACTGTCGCCGACCCGTGCGACGCGGATGTCCTCGACCGTCCAGGCCAGCATGAGCGATATTCCTATCACCGAAACGCCGAAGCCCGCATGGGCCGTGACACGCCCCCAGTCGGATCGCGGCAGACGCAGCAGTCGCCGCGGCACCCGCCCTGCCCTCAGCCAGAGATCACCCGCCGCACCGGCGATCAGCCACACGCCCAGCGCAAGGCCCAGCGGGGCAAGGATCGTCCGTTCCGTCTGGACTGTCCAGGCAAGTGCGGCCGCGGCCAGCGCCAGGATTGCAGCACCCCGAAGCTGACCGGCCGCACGGCGCAGGCTGCCCCGCTTCCAGGGCAGGATCGCGCCGATCGGAAGAACGACCGCCAGCCCCATCATGAACGGCGTGAAGGCGGCGTTGAAGAAGGGCGGGCCGACAGAGAGCTTCCGGGCAAAGAACATCTCGGCCGCCAGCGGCCACAGCGTGCCGACGAAGACGACGAAGGCCGCCACCGCCAGCAGGATGTTGTTCAGCACCAGCGCGCTTTCCCGCGAGACGAGGCCGAAGACTCCCCTGGCCTCCAGCACGGGCGCGCGCAGGGCGAAGAGCGTCAGCGACGCCGCCAGGAAGACGCCCAGGATCGTCAGGATGAATACGCCGCGCGCCGGATCGTTCGCGAAGGCATGGACCGAGGTCAGAACACCCGAGCGCACGATGAAGGTGCCGATCAGCGAGAAGCCGAATGCAAGGATCGCCAGCAGCACCGTCCACGATTTCAGGGCCTCGCGCTTTTCGACGACAATCGCAGAATGCAGAAGAGCGCCGGCGATGAGCCAGGGCATGAAGCTTGCATTCTCGACCGGATCCCAGAACCAGAATCCGCCCCACCCGAGTTCGTAGTAGGCCCACCACGAGCCGAGCGCTATTCCCACCGTCAGGAACAGCCAGGCGGCCAGCGTCCATGGCCGGACCCAGCGCGCCCAGGCTGCATCGACCCGACCCTCGATGAGCGCCGCAACCGCGAAGGAGAAGGACATCGAGAGCCCGACATACCCGAGATAGAGGAACGGCGGATGGAAGGCGAGGCCGGGGTCCTGCAACAGGGGATTGAGGTCCTGCCCGTCGAATGGCGGAACTTCCAGCCTGAGGAACGGGTTCGATGTCAGAAGAATGAAGGAATAGAAGGCGACTCCGATCATCGCCTGAACCGCCAGGACGCGCGCCTTCAGCGTGGCCGGCAGGCGGCTCGAGAAGGCGGCGCAGGCAGCGCCGAAGCCGGCAAGGATCAGCACCCACAGAAGCAGCGACCCTTCGTGGTTTCCCCAGACTCCGGCCACCTTGTAGATCATCGGCTTCAGGCTGTGGGAGTTCAGCGTGACAAGCCGGAGCGAGAAGTCGGATGTCACGAAGGCATGGGTGAGTGCCCCGAAGGAAAGGGCCACGAGCAGGAACTGCAACTTCGCTGCCGCGTCAGCGACCGCCATCAGCCGCAGCTCGCGCCGGTGCGCGCCCCAGAGCGGGATCGTCGCCTGGACGACTGCCACGAATGCGGCAAGGATCAGCGCGAAGTGTCCGAGTTCGGCAATCATGGCGAGACACTAGGGCGGCGGCCCCGAAAGGCCAAGTGGCCCGGCATGAGGATCACGAAGCTGCGTTCCGTTCCGCCCGACCATTCCCGAGAACGGCCAGGACCGATCGCGCTGCACGCAGACCAGGCGCTTCGCCACCGCGTCCGAGACGGTCCATGCAGAGGTCCATGGCCGCGATCTGGTCGGCACGGGCAGCGTCGTCCTCGAGCAGCGCTGCAAGAACGCGCGCCATCCGGTCAGGCCGGCAATCCCGCCCGAGGAATTCGGGAACTGCGCGCGTGCCGGACACGAGGTTGACAAGGGTGACGGTCTCAACCCTGACGAGACGCTTCATGACCATCCTCGTCAACGGGTGCATGTCATAGCCGATGACCATCGGCACGGCATTGGCCGCGAGTTCCAGGCTGACAGTGCCGCTGGCGGCGAGGGCCACATCGGCGGCGGCGAAGGCTGCACGCTTGTCCGCGGCCGCCTCGACGACAAGAGGTGCCTCGGCCCATCGCGCCGCCATCATGCGCACGAGCGGGGCCATGGCCGGGGTCGTCGGGACCACCACCCTGAGGCCGGGCTCGCGGTCGCGCAGTTGCATGAGGGCTTCCGCGAAGATCGGCATCAGGCGCGTGACCTCACCGCGGCGGGAGCCCGGCAGGCAGAGCGCCAGGGGCTGCTCGGGACCGATCATGTGCGTTTCCCGAAAGGCGGCGGCCTCCACGGCACCGGCCCTGGGTTCGGAGACGACGGGGTGACCGACGAAATCGCATGTCATGCCGGCGGCACGCATGTAGGGCGGTTCGAAGGGAAGCAGGGCGAGGACGTGGTCGATCGACCGCGCCATCCGGCCTGCGCGCCCGGGCCGCCAGGCCCAGACGGAGGGCGCCACATAGTGGATCGTTCTCAACGCCTGAGCGCGGGCCCTCACGCCCGCCGCGACCCGCAAGGTGAAGTCGGGACTGTCGATTGTGACGAGCGCGTCCGGCGCCTGAGCGAGGACGTCCTCGACGGTCTGGGTCAGGCGTCGCCTCAGGCTACGGTAGCGGGGCAGGATCTCGGCCAGGCCCATGACGGAAAGTTCGTCCATCGGAAACAGGCTCGCCAGCCCTTCCGCAGCCATGAGCGGCCCGCCGACCCCGCTGAAGGCGATCTCCGGTCGGAAATGGCGCAATCCGCGCATCAGGGATGCGCCGAGGGCATCACCCGAGGCCTCGCCGGCCACCAGATAGATCTTCATCACGGCCGGTCCGCAGGCCTGGACCAGAGGAACATCCTGTTCTCCTGCGCCTTGGCCACCGTCGCATCACGGTCCAGAAGGAGGAGGCCCCCCGCTTCCCATGCGATGCCGGCAAGACCGGCCCGCGCGGCCCTGTCGACCGTTTCCGGCCCAAGCGCCGGCAGGTCGACCCGTCGGTCCTGGCCTGGCTTGGGCGCCTTGTAGAGCAGACCGCTTGCCGGCAGGAACTCGCCCGAGCGGATCCCGCGGTTCAGGCCGACGAAATCGAGCATGGCGTCTGTCCCCGGCAGCGTCTCGACGGCAAGGCATAGGCCCTGGGCCACGACCACGCCCTGCCCCACGTCAAGCCGGCCGAGCGCGGCGGCGATCCCGGCCGCACGCTCGGCGTCATCGCGGTCCTGGTCCGTCAGCTCGCCCGCAAGCAGCCCCGGCTCCGGCACAAGCTCCGGGGCGACTTCCTGGGCCGCGACGACCGTGAAGTCCCATTGCTCGAATATTCCGATGACCTCGCGCAGGGCCGCATCGTCGCCTGCCTGCATCGCCCCGAGGAGGCGCGGCACAAGCGCCGCCGTCCGCGGATCGAAGAGCTCGGGCTCGAGTTTCGGACGGCGAAGGGCACCGGCCAGCACGACGCGCCGGACGCCCTCCCTCGAAAGGTGATCGAGGAACGGGACCAGACGTTCGATGCGGAAGCGAAGGGGTCTCTCCCCCGGGACGCCGGAGGGAAAGCCCTCGACCTCGGCGACGAGATAGCCTTCGCCCCGGCCATCCAGCGCCGCCGCGATCAGCCGCGGCAGCGCCCCCTGTCCCGCGATGATCGCGGTCTGCTTCATTGCGGCGTGAGGAACGAGCGGTCCGACGGCCCGAGGATGAAGTCGAGGACCTCGTTCACCAGGGCGCTGTCGGTTCCGGCCTCGGCGATGCGGCGAGCGCTGTCACGGAAGTTCCCTTCGGAGAGGTCCGAATAGAGCTCCCTCAGGGCCGCGATATCCGCCTTGTCCACGCCCCGACGCTTCAGTCCCACCAGGTTCAGCCCCTCGAGCTGTCCGCGCGGTCCCCTGACAAGGCCGTGCGGCAGCACGTCGGCCGTCACCATGCAGACAGCACCGATGATCGCACCCTTGCCGATGCGCACCCATTGGTGCACGCCCGAGAGGCCGCCGACGATGACGTCGTCGCCGAGGACGCAGTGGCCGGCAAGCGCAGCGCTGTTCACGAGGATGACGCGGTTGCCGACCTGACAGTCATGGGCGACATGAGCGCCGGCCATGAACAGCCCGTCATCGCCGATCCGCGTCACCCCTCCACCGCCCTCTGTTCCCGTGTTCATGGTCACGTGCTCCCGGATGCGGTTCCGCGCCCCGATCTCGAGCCTTGTGGGCTCTCCCCGGTACTTGAGATCCTGGGGTGCCTCGCCGAGAACGGCGAAGGGAAAGACGACGGACTCCTCGCCGATCGAGGTCAGCCCGGTGACGACGACATGGCTATGCAGCGTCACGCCGCGTGCGAGCCGGACGTCCGGTCCGATGTGACAGAACGGTCCTATGCGGCAATCCGGGCCGATCTCGGCCCCCGCCTCGACAATGGCGGACGGGTGGATCCGGGCTGTAGGATGCACGCCCATCCGCCCGGTCAGTTCCGCAGGTCCATCATCGCGGTGATCTCGGCCTCTGCGGCCAGTTCTGTACCGACCATGGCACGGCCGGCGAATTTCCAGATCCGGCCACCGCCACGCCGGACCTCCATGTGCAGTTCGAGGATGTCTCCGGGGACCACCTTGCGGCGGAACTTGCAGCCGTCGATCGACATGAAATAGACGAGCAGGTCGCGGTCGATCACATCCAGCGAGACACCAACGAGCACCGCGGCGGACTGCGCCATGGCTTCTATGATCGTGACGCCCGGCATGATCGGGGTCTGGGGAAAGTGCCCCTGGAAGTGCGGCTCGTTGTAGGTGACGTTCTTGATCCCGACGCAGCCCCGATGCGGGACGATACTGACGACCTTGTCGACAAGAAGGAAAGGATAGCGATGCGGGATGATCCGCTGGATGAGGTGGATGTCAGCCTCGGTGATCGGCACCGACGTATCGCCCATTCGCTGGTCCCCGCGCGTTCTGTCGCCGCAACGGCGCCCGACTGCTTGCTAGCAAGGGTCGACGCATGAGGCAAGCTGGGGGATGGCGCGGCCTCGCGGGGACGGTCAGTTGCCGCCGTCCTGTCCGGCGGCCGGTGCCGAACCCTGCTGCACGGCGGTCTGGGGCACTTCCGGCACGACCCCCGCCCCATCCCCGATCTCGCGGTCGGCGCGGGCGATCACCTCGGCGGTCACGTCCGTCGCGGCGGATGCGAGGAGCGTGGCGCGTGCATCAAGCACGACGGCCGCCCCCCTGTCCTGCATGACCTCCCCGAGGATCGGAAGGATCGCCTGGAAGAAGGCCTTGCGTTCAGCGTCGCGGCGTTGCGTCAATGCGCGCAGCTTGCCGTCCTGTTCGGCCCTTATCGCCACCACGCGGGCATCGAAGTCATCGGCGGCCTTGCGGAACTCCTCGGGAGTCATGGTCGACCGACGCTCTGTCAGGTCGCGTTCTTCCTGGGTGAGCTGGGCCTCGATCCTGCGGTTCTCGGCGGCAAGGTCCTCTGAGGCCTTCTCGATCACGCCGATCGCCCGTTTCCCCCAGGCGGAGCGGGCAAACAGCTCTTCCTGGTCGATCGTTATGACCGGACTTGACAGCGTGCCCGTCGAGAGATCCTGCGCCTGAGCGCCGCCCCCTGCCATCGACAGGGCGACCGCGACTGCCAGAACCGTTCCGCGCATCAGAACTGGGTGGAGACCGAAAGGTCGAAGACCTGATCCCGGTCGTAGGGTTGTTTTTCCAGCGCCTTGGCGAAGTTGAAGCGCAGCGGCCCGATCGGCGTATCCCAGAGCAGCGACACCCCGACCGACGAACGCAGATGCATGGCATCGTCGATGGTGCCGCCAAGGGTGTCGTCGAGGCCCCAGACGGAGCCTACATCGGCGAAGACCCCGCCCAGGATGCCGTATTCCTCGGGCAGTCCGAGGGGGAATTCCGCGTCCAGTCTCAGCACCGCATAGTAGTTGCCGCCAAGCGCGTCCTGATTGGTGGCGGCAAGCTCGCGCGGACCGATCCCGTTGGGCTCGAACCCGCGGATCTCGCCGTTTCCGGAGAACCTGTCGATGACCCGGCTGTTGCCGTTCATGGTGTTCAGCGCGCCCCCCTCGAGCTCGGCGCGGAGCGTGACGTCCTCGTTGAAGATCTTGGTCTCTGCCCGGAGAGCGGCCGTCGTCGTCACCGACTCGATATCGCCGCCCAGTCCGGCGAAGTCCTGCCCGAAGCGGAACTGGAGCTTGGCGTTGGGGTTGAGGCCGCTGATCCGGTTGTCGAAGGAGTAGGTGTACCCGATCGCGGAGGAAATGAGCGCCCCTTGGGCGGCCTCGTTCGTCAGGATCACCGAGGGCGTGTCGCCCGCATCCACCTCGTACTTGAAGAGATCCTTCTGGGTCAGCGCGTAGCGCAACTCCAGCCTGGAGTTGAGGCCGAGGGGAAACTCGATCGCAGGCGAGACTCCGATCAGCCGCGTGCTGTAGAACGAGAAGTTGTTCTCCGTCGCGCGGTAGTAGCCCGAGAACTTCAGCTTCAGGTCGCGATTGAGCAGGGCGGGTTCGATGAACGTGATCGAATTGTCGAGCGTCGATGTGCCAGTCGCCACGCTGACGGCAAGCGTCTGGCCTCGGCCGAGGAAGTTGGATTCGCGGAAATTGAAGTTCAGGCCGAGGCCCTGGACCGTTCCGTAGCTGAGCCCGAAACCGAGCGATCCGGTGGGCTTCTCCTCGACGTTGACGTCGACGATGACCTGCTCGGGACTGGACCCCTGGTTGGCCGTGACGTCCGCATTGGCGAAGTAGCCGAGGGCGCGTATGCGTTCTGCGGCCTGACGGATCTCGCGCGCATTGAGCGGATCGCCCTCTACCGTCTTGAACTGCCGGCGGATGACCTGGTCGAGCGTTGTCACGTTGCCTTCGATGTCGATGCGCTCGACGAAGATGCGCGGGCCGCGGACCAGCGCGAATTCGACATCGAGGATGCCGTCCTTCTCGTTCCGTGTGAACCGCGGCTCGACAGTGACGAAGGTTGCGCCCTGACGGCGCGCAATCTCTTCCATCCGGGCGATGGTGTTGTCGATCGCCGTCGGGGAATAGGTCACGCCTCGGCGGATCTTGACCTGCCTTTCATAGTCGGCGGCATCGATTCCCTCGACTTCGCTGACCGTGGTGATCTTGCCGAAGCGGTACTGCTGGCCTTCCCTGACAGTGAAGTTCACGAAGAAGCCGTCGCGCTCGCGGGCGAATTCGCCTGTGGCTCCGGTCACTTCGGCGTCGATGAACCCGCGCGAGCGATAGAAGTCGGTCAGGAGCTGCCTGTCGAGGTCCAGCCGTTCCGGGATATAGGTGTCGCGCTGGATGAAGGCCCGCAGCAGCCCTGCCTGCTTGGTCTGCAGGACCTGGCGCAGACGGCGGTCCGAGAACGACCTGTTGCCGGTGAAGTTCAGCCGTTCCACCTCGCTCACGGCGCCTTCGCGGATCTCGAAGACCAGATCCACACGGTTGTCCGGTCTTTCGATGATCTTGGGCTCGACGCGCGCCGCAAAGCGGCCGGCGGTCCCGTAGGCATCGGCGATGGCCGCGGCGTCCTGCTCGGCCGTGGCCGGGGAATAGACCCGGCGCGACTGCGACTTGACGATCTTGGCCAGGTCCTCGTCCTTCAGGCGCTTGTTCCCTTCGAAGCTGACGACGGAGATCGTCGGGTTCTCGACCACGCGGACCACCAGCGTGGATCCTGAGGGGATGAGTTCGACGCTGCGGAACAGACCCGAACCCATGATTCGCTGATAGGCGTCGTTGAGAGCGGCGGCCGTGACCGCCTCGCCCCGGGGAAGGGCGGCGAGCTTGACGATGGTCGCGGGTTCTATCCGGACATTGCCTTCGACGGTGACGGACGAGAAGGAATAGCTCTGTGCCAGCGCGGGCACCGGCAGCAGGGCCGAAGCCGGGATCGCGGCCGCCGCAAGGAATGCGGCGAGCGCAGAGCGGCGCAGACCCGGAGTGAGGCCCCGCAGCCGCTTGTCACACGCATCGGACATGACCTGCCCCCCCGACCAGACACCGGCATTCTTTCCCTCGTCACTATCGGGATTGGGGTGGCTTGTCAAAACAGCGCGGCAGCTATCCACAGCTGTTCTGCGGACCCACGCCGGACTGGCGCCGCCGGTCAGGCGTGCCTAGTGGAAGGGTTGCTCGACCGGGGCCTGGAGACGCGCGATCTCTGCCCCGATCATCGCGCCGCCGGTCAGGCCCACGATGACGGCAAGGGGAAGAAGAAGGCTTTCGGCAAGCGAAGCGAGGAGGCTGCCGACATCCCGTGCGCGTGTGCCGATCAACTCCATCGCCTGGCCCCTTCCTTCCCGGATCCGCGCGCATCCTGCACGGCGAATATGGCCTGAATGCGGCGCGGGCGACGGAATGACCACTTCTCGCGGGCTTCCGACGCAACAATCGTCAGGGACAGAATATATCGTTCTTCAGACCGAAGAGCATCAGCGCGATCACGACCGAAAGTCCCACCGTCATCAGGACATTCAGCATGCGGTCCGACGGTGGCCTGCCGCGCGCCCATTCCCAGGCATGGAAGAGGAGATGTCCACCGTCCAGCATCGGGATCGGGAACAGGTTGAGGAGTCCCACAGCCGTCGAGAGTGCCGCGATGAAGGCGATGAACTCGTAGAGTCCCTGGCTTGCGGTCGCCCCTGAGGTACGGGCAATGGTGATGGGACCGCGCAGGTTGCATGCCGAGATGGCGCCCTGGATCATGTGGCCGAGCATGGATACCGAGGTGCTGGCCACATCCCAGGTCTGCCGGACCGCGCCGGTCAGGGCACGCAGCGGCGACACCCGCTCGCGCGCCTGCTCGAAGAAGCCGTCGCCGTAAAGACCGATGAGATAGCGCGTCTCGAAACCGCCATCCTCGCGCGGGATGTCCGTCACCCGGGGCGAGAGCGTGATCCCTCGGGTGGTCCCGTCGGGGCTCCACACCTCGAGGTTGACCGGGCTGCCGCCTGCCTCGCGCACGACCTGCTGAAGCTCGATGAAGCCGAAGATCGGCCTGCCGTCGGCCGCAGTGATGACGTCCCCGGCCTTGATCCCCGCCTCGAATGCGGCCGAGAGCGGCTGCACCGCGCTGGCGCGCGAAGGATAAAGGGTCGGACCAGGCACCGTCAGTTCGGCGCCCCCGCGCCGGACGAGGTAGGTCATGGACGGCGTCGGCGGAAGCGTCTCGAACAGCTCAGCGATGGCCTTGACGTCCGGTGTCGGCCTTCCTTCGACGGCGAGTATCACGTCGCCCGGAAGGATACCTGCGGGTCCGCCCGGAAGGGCACGGACCTCTCCGACGGTTGGCACCTCGGTCGCCTGTCCTGCCCAGAGAAAGAGCCCTGCGAAGACCGCGATCGAGAGGATGAAGTTCGCGACGGGACCGGCAACGACCGTTGCGGCCCGGGCCCAGAGTGGCGCGCCATGCATGGTATGCCTGCGCTCCTCGGCGCTCAGACCGCGGAGTGTAGCCTCGTCTGGTCGCGAGGAGGCCGCGTTGGCATCGCCGAGGAACTTCACGTAGCCGCCGAGCGGGATTGCCGCGAGTTGCCATCGCGTGCCGTGACGGTCGGTACGGCTCAGGAGCGCAGGGCCGAAGCCGATCGAGAAGACTTCCGCATGGATCCCGGACCAGCGGCCGACGATGTAGTGGCCGAACTCGTGGATGGCGACAATGATGGACAGGGCCACTACAAAGGCAGCCACCGTCCAGAGCGCGTTCCCGAAGGACGGGATCAGCCCCACGAAATCCAAGTCAGTCCTGCCCTCTTGCCCGTGCCGCATCCATGGCCAGGCGTCGCGCCTCGCGGTCCATGTCCGCCACGTTATCCAGACTCGCGGGTGCAATGCCAAGGCCGGAACTACCTGACAATCGCGCGAGGACCTCGGCCACGACGGCCGCCATGTCCGTGAAGCGGATCGTCCCTTCGATGAACGCATCGAGCGCCGCTTCCTTGGCCGCGGTGAACGCCGCGCCGGCCAGACCTCCCTCTGCCATCACCTCGCGGGCAAGGCCGAGTGCCGGATAGCGGACCGGGTCGGGGGTCGCGAAGGTAAGGCGGCCGGCCGCGGCCAGATCGAGACGCGGCAATTTCAGGTGCCCGCGGGCCGGCCAGTGCAGGGCGAAGCCGATCGCGTGGCGCATGTCGGGCGGTCCGAGATGGGCGATCGTCGCCCCGTCCCTGAACGTCACAAGTGCATGGACGAGGGATTCGGGGTGAAGGACGACGCCGATCGCTTCGGACGGCAAGCCGAAGAAGACATGTGTCTCGATGAGTTCCATGGCCTTGTTGAACATCGAGGCGCTGTCGATCGTGATCCGCTGCCCCATCGCCCAGTTCGGATGGACCGAGGCCTCGGCCACGGTCGCTCGGGCGAGCCTTTCGAGAGGCCAGTCGCGGAATGCGCCTCCTGAAGCCGTGATGGTTACGGCCTCCACCGCCGCGGGATCCTCGCCACGCAGGGCCTGGAAGATGGCCGAATGCTCGCTGTCGACCGGAACGATGGTCGCGCCGTGGCGTTCAGCCTCGTCGAGGAGTAGGCGGCCTGCCGAGACCAGGCTTTCCTTGTTGGCAAGGGCCAGCGTCCCGCCATGTCGCAAGGCCCTGTAGCCGGGAGCAAGCCCCGCAGCGCCGACGATTGCCGACATCGTCCAGTCTGCCGGACGGTCGGCAGCCTCGAGGATGGCCGCGGGGCCTGCCGCAACGCGGACCCCGCTGCCGGCGAGTGCATCCTGCAGCGCCGGCAGGCAGTCGGCGTAGGCCGTGACGGCAAACTCGGCACGGAGGGCACGCGCCTGTTGGGCAAGCCGTGCGACGTTCCGCCAGCCTGTCAGTGCCACCGTCCGGAACGCCGTGGGGCCGCCCGCCCGCATCAGCAGATCGAATGTGGATTCGCCGATCGAACCCGTCGAACCGAAGATCGAGACGCTGCGCATCGGCCCCTAGGCCCCGATCTGCGGCAGGTCGAACGGCACATTCCAGGCAAGCAGGAACAGGACAGTCCCCGTCAGCGCATCGAAGCGGTCCATGACACCGCCGTGCCCGGGGATGAGGTCGGACGAATCCTTCACGCCGGCCCGGCGCTTCAACCAGCTTTCGGCGATGTCACCCATCTGTCCTGCGAACGCCGCGACCGGAGACAGGAGGATGATCCACGCCGGGGCAAGTCCGGCCAGCCAGAAGGCGGCGCCGACGGCCACGGCCCCCACCCAGCCAGCGACCGTTCCCGCCCATGTCTTCCTTGGGCTGATCGCGGGCCAGAACTTCGCGCCCCCGAAGGCCTTGCCGCCGAAGTAGCCAAGCGTGTCCGAGGCGACGACGACGGCGACCAGCCAGAGGATCCATGCCCTGCCCAGTCCCCCGCGGAAGGCGACGATCGCATAGCAGGCCAGCATGATCGCGGCGGCGGCCAGCGCGGCCAGGAGCCAGTCTCGCCGGGGGCGGACGAGCAGGATCACGACCGGCACGAAGAGATAGACCAGCGCGAAGGGATTGTGCACGTAGAGGACCCCGGCGAGCGAGGACGCGGCGGCAAGTCCGGCAACGACGGCCTCGCCCGGACGCGACGGGGCGGTCATGCGGGCAAGCTCCCAGATCATGAGACCTGCCACCGCAGACGCGAGCGCATCGAGCCAGACGCCGCCGGCCATCAGCGCCGCGAGCCCGACGACGGTCAGGACTGCACCTGAGAGAAGCCGGCGCGACAGGTCGTCCCATGACCGGCCCGCGGGCGCGACCGGTGGCCGTTCGGGGCTCATGCGCGGACTGCACCGCCGAACCGCCGCTCCCGCCCGGCGAACCGGTCAAGGATGGCCGCGAGCTCTGCGGGCGTGAAATCGGGCCAGAGCGTATCCGTGAATTCGTACTCCGCGTAGGCGGACTGCCAGAGCAGGTAGTTCGAGATCCGGGTTTCGCCGCTGGTACGAATGACGAGATCGGGATCCGGCAGCTCGGCCGTGTCGAGCCGGGCAGCGATTGCCGCCTCGTCCACGTCCTTTGCGACGATCCGCCCCGCTGCGACATCTTCCGCAACCGCCCGGGCTGCGCGCGCGATCTCGTCCCTGCCGCCGTAATTGATCGCGACAGTCAGGTGGAGGCGGTCGTTCCCTGCGGTCCTTGCCTCGATTCCAGACATGAGACGCCGCAGCTTGCGGTCCAGCCTGTCCCGGCTTCCGATGAAGCGAAGGCGCACCCCGGCCTCGGACAGCCTCTCGGCCTCGCTCTGGATGTAGCGTGCGAAGATCGTCATCAGGCCGATGACCTCTTCGGTCGACCGCTTCCAGTTCTCGGTCGAGAAGGCGTAAAGGGTCAGGTAGCGGATCCCGAGTGCCGGGGCGGCCTCGACGATGGATCGCACGCGCTCGGCGCCACGCCGGTGCCCGACGAGGCGCGGCCAGCCACGTTCGGTTGCCCATCGGCCGTTGCCATCCATGATGATGGCGACATGGGCGGGGATGCGCCCCCTGAGATCCTTGGCGGCCATCCGCCCTGCCCTTTCCGCCGACCTTTGCGGGGTCAGACCTGCATGATTTCTGCCTGTTTCGCTTCGAGCGCCTTGTCGACCGCGGCGATGTGCTTGTCGGTCAGTTCCTGGATCTCGTCGTGCCAGAATTTCTGATCGTCCTCGCTCATCCCCTCGGCCCTGGCCTTCTTGATCTGATCCATGCCGTCGCGGCGCACGTTGCGAATGGCAACCCGGGCATGTTCGGCATACTGGGCTGCGACCTTGGTCAGTTCGCGGCGACGCTCCTCATTCAGCTCGGGGATCGGCAGCATGATGATGGTGCCGTTCGTCTGCGGGTTGATTCCGAGGCCGGATTCCCTGATCGCCTTCTCGACCTTCGAGACCATGGACTTGTCCCAGACATTCACCGTGACCATCCGCGGCTCCGGCACGTTGACCGTCCCGAGCTGGTTGATCGGCGTCATCTGGCCGTAGGCCTCGACATGGATGGGTTCCACGAGGCTGGCCGAGGCGCGGCCCGTCCTGAGGGAAGCGAATTCGTGGCGAAGGGCGGCCATCGCGCCGTCCATGCGCTTCTTCAGTGCGTCGGTGTCGATCTCGATGTCGGACATGGCGCGTTCCGTAAGTCAGCTCTTTGTCTTTTGTTTGGCACCAATCCGGGATGCCCCGCCCTCTTTACCGTCCTGCGGGCCGGAAAGATACCGGTCATCCCTGAACGATCGTATAAGTTCCCTCGCCGGCGAGGATGCCGCGGAACCCGCCCGGCTCGTCCAGCGAGAAGACGATTATGGGAAGCCTGTTGTCGCGGGCAAGTGCGATCGCGGATGCGTCCATGACGGCAAGGTGCTTCTGCAGCACCTCGTCATAGGTGACGTGATCGTAGCGTCGTGCGTCGGGGTGCTTCTTGGGATCCTTGTCGTAGACGCCGTCGACCTTGGTGCCCTTGAAGATCGCCTCGCAGCCCATCTCGTTGGCGCGCAGCGTGGCCGCGGTATCGGTGGTGAAGTACGGGTTTCCGGTCCCGGCGGCGAAGATGCAGACGCGCTTCTTCTCGAGATGCCGGATCGCGCGGCGGCGGATGTAGGGTTCGCAGACCTGATCCATGGGAATGGCGCTGATCACGCGGGTGTGGATCTTGAGGGCCTCGAGAGCCGCCTGCATGGCAAGGGCGTTCATCACCGTGGCCAGCATGCCCATGTAGTCTGCCGTGGCGCGCTCCATTCCCTGGGCACTTCCCTGGAGGCCGCGGAAGATGTTTCCGCCGCCGATGACAAGGCAGATCTCGACGCCGAGGTCGTGCACCGACTTCACCTCGGCGGCAATCCGGTTCACGGTCGGCGGATGCAGGCCATAGCCCTGATCGCCCATCAGGGCTTCGCCGGAAATCTTCAGCAGAACGCGCTTGTACTTGATATTGCGTTCTCCGCCGTCCGGCATGTCATCCCCGCTTTCGTCGCCGGCAGGTTGCATCCCGCCGATCGCGGCGCAACATGAAGGAATTCGCCCGGCTTATCAACGTGCGACCGGTCGCGTTTCCGCTTGGGAGGAATCATGCCGAACCGCATGGATCTCGATCTGGCAGCCGTGTCTTCCGATCGGCCGGTGCTGATCGCCGGCCCGACCGCTTCCGGCAAGTCCGCACTGGCCCTGCGGATCGCCGAACACCGGGGCGGCGTCATCGTCAATGCAGACGCGCTTCAGGTCTGGTCGTGCTGGCGGATCCTGACGGCCCGGCCGACCCCCGAGGAGGAATCACGCGCGACACATGCACTCTTCGGACATCTCGATCCCGGGGCGGACTGGTCTGTGGGCCAGTGGCTCCGGGCCGTTGCCCCGTTCGTCACGGCCTGGCGCCAGGGCGGGCCCAGGCCGATCATCGTCGGTGGGACCGGGCTCTACTTCGCGGCCCTGACCGAAGGGCTGGCGGAGGTTCCGCCCATTGCGGCCGAGATACGCCACCGCGCCGACCATCTGCTGCGTGATGGCGGATTGCAGGGGATGATCGCCGCCCTCGATGGCCCGACGCGGGAGCGGATAGACCTGCGCAATCCGGCCAGGGTGCAGCGAGCCTGGGAGGTCCTGACCGGCACGGGCCGCGGACTTGCGGAGTGGCTCGCGGCGGGGCAGACGCCGCTCCTCGGCCTGGACGAGGTCGAGGCATTGCGCCTCGAGATTGCACCGGCCGCCCTGGCCGGCCGTATCGACCGCCGGTTCGACCTCATGTTGGACGCGGGCGCGCTGGACGAGGTGCGGCGCAACCTGGATATCTGGGACCCTGCGGCACCGTGGGCCAAGGCGATCGGGGCGCGCGAACTGGTGGCTCATGCCGCGGGGATGCTGACGCTAGAGCAGGCCAGGGAGCAGGCGAAGGCAGCCTCCCGCCAGTACGCGAAGCGGCAGAGGACGTGGCAAAGATCGCGAATGGCAGCCTGGAAGCCTGTGCTTGTCGCCCCGTCCTGAATGGGCGGAGGGCCGCTCACAACATCTGGGTGCGATCGGATCCCTTGATACCATGGCTTCGGCACAGGTTGGATTTTCACTGTTCATGCCGCAACGATGCCGCCTATCCTGCGGAAAAGGTGGATTTTTTGCTTTTTTCTCGGCGAGGAGGCGCATAGAGTCCGCGGCGACATGCATCCGGCGGACGGGGGGCCGCGGGCCGGTGGTATGTCTGCGAGAATGAACTTGCAGCGCCCTGCTGCCACACCGGACCCGAGATCGAATGCCCTTGAAGCTCTTTTCTGGAACGCCCCTCTCGCAATTCGCCGAACAGATCGAGAGGACGGCCCCGCGGGCCACGCGCACGGCAGACGCACGGATCAAGGCGGCCCTTGCACAGGCAGCAGACCCGGTGGCGCCGGTCGAGACCGCGCCGGCCTCGGCACCGGCGAGGCAGCGCGCGCCGGTCCCGTTGCCGGCCCAGCCGCCGGCCCCCCTGCGCATCGTCCCCATCCCTCGCCTGGCACTTGGCGGTCGATGGCGGGTCGAGGCCATGCGTTCGCTGAGCGAACCCCTGCTCCTGTGGTTCACGCGCGGTCAGGGCCGCATCACCGTGGGTGGCGTCACCCGCGGCTACGGCGTCCACAATGCGGTCTTCATTCCGGCCGGCGTGATGCATGGATTCGAGGTGGGGCCGCAGACCTTCGGACTCGCGGTGTTCTTCGGACAGTCGCATGGCCTGGCATTGCCCGATGGCCCGCATCACCTGCGCATCCGGGACACCGCGCCCCAGGCCGAGCTGACAGGCCTGCTGGACAACATCCAGCGGGAACTGGAGAGCTCGCGTCCGGGGCATGACAGGGCCGCGCGCCTGCACCTGGGACTGCTTGCCGTCTGGCTGGAGCGCCAGATCGAACTTGCCCAGGCCGAACCGCATCGTGCCGGTGCGGCGCTGCGTCTTGCACGTCGCTACGCCGAAGCCCTCGAGCGCGACTTCGCGACGGGGAAGGGTGTCGGGGATTACGCGCGCGAGCTTGGTGTGACCCCCACTCATCTGAGCCGGGTCTGCAACCAGACCTGCGGCAGGTCAGCATCGGATCTCTTGCACGACCGCATCATCTTCGAGGCCCGCCGGCTTCTGAGCGAGACGAAGCTGCCGGTCGGCCAGATCTCGGAGGCGCTCGGGTTCACCTCGCCGGCATACTTTACCCGGGCCTTCCAGCATCGCACCGGCAAGACGCCCTCTGCCTTCAGGAAGCAGGGCTGACAGTAAAGACCGCGGTCGGCATGCGACACAATGGGTCGCAATCGGGCAAGTTGATGTCGTCTTGGGTCGATTCGATGTCGGAATACGTCATTGACGTCCCGCAAAAAACGATGCCGAATGGCGATGTGAGCCCGATCAATCACCGCGAACCGGCGAAAGACCAGTCGCGGACGAACCTGCAACGAAAACGTCTCACAGGGAGAACGACCACAAGATGACCAAGCATTTCGATGCGAGCCCGGTCCATCCGGCCGCCCGGCTGTTTGCCGCAGAAGTCGCGCAGGGAAAGCTCTCCCGGCGTGAGTTCCTGACCCGAGCTTCGGCGCTGGGCGTTACGGCCACGGCGGCCTATGGGCTGCTGGGCCTTGCTGCCCCGGTCCGTGCCGCCGGTGAAGGAAAGCCCGGCGGGACGCTGCGGATGAACATGGAGACCAAGGCGCTGAAGGATCCGCGCCTCTATGACTGGTCGGAACTCGCGAACTTCTCCCGCGGATGGCTGGAATACCTTGTCGAGTACAACAAGGACGGCTCACTGCGCGGCATGCTGCTAGAGAGCTGGAGCGCCAACGACACGGCGACCGAGTACACGCTGAATGTCCGCAAGGGCGTGAAGTGGAACAATGGTGACGATTTCACGGCTGCGGATGTTGCCAACAACATCACGCGCTGGTGCGACGGAACCGTCGAGGGCAACTCGATGGCCAGCCGCATGGCCAGCCTCGTCGACCCTGCCACGAACAAGGCCCGCGACGGGGCGATCACGGTGGTCGACGACCACACGGTGAAGCTGGTCCTGAACGGGCCGGACATCACCGTGATCGTGGGCATGGCGGACTATCCCGCAGCGGTGGTGCATTCGTCCTATGACGGCGGCGATCCTTCGGCCAACCCGATCGGGACCGGCCCCTACAAGCCGGCACAGAACGAGGTCGGTGTGAAGCAGGTCCTCGTGCGCAACACCGATCACACCTGGTGGGGAACCGACGTCTATGGCGGGCCCTATCTCGACAGCATCGAATACATCGATCTGGGCACCGACTCGTCCGCAGTCGTCGCAGCGGCTGAGGCCGGCGAGATCGACGCGACCTACCGCACGAGCGGCGATTTCGTCGAGGTGTTCGACAATCTCGGATGGCAGAAGTCCGAAGCGGTGACGGCAGCGACGCTGGCGGTTCGCTTCAATCAGGCGTCGGACCTGTACAAGGACAAGGCGGTCCGGCGGGCATTGCAGAAGGCGGTGGACAACGCGGTTGTGCTGGAACTCGGCTATGCGAACCTCGGCCTCGTCGCCGAGAACCACCATGTCTGCCCGATCCATCCCGAATACGCGGAGCTGCCGCCCCTGGTCGTCGACCCGGCCGCGGCCAAGGCCGAGATCGAGGCTGCGGGGCACGGCTCGACCGAGTTCGAACTGATCTCGATCGACGACGACTGGCAGGCAGCGACCTGCGATGCCGTGGCTGCACAGATCCGCGACGCGGGGATCAACATCAAGCGGACGATCCTGCCCGGGTCGACCTTCTGGAACGACTGGCTCAAGTACCCGTTCTCGGCGACGGAATGGAACATGCGCCCGCTGGGCGTGCAGGTCCTTGCCCTTGCCTACAAGTCCGGCGTGGCCTGGAACGAGACGGCATTCGCCAATGCCGAGTTCGACAAACTTCTCGACGAGGCGATGGGGATCGCCGATGCCGACAAGCGGCGCGAGGTGATGGCCAAGATCCAGAAGATCATGCAGGACGAAGGCGTGCTGATCCAGCCCTACTGGCGGTCGCTCTATCGCCACTTCACCGACAAGGTGCATGGCGCGGACATGCACCCGACCTTCGAGCACCACCACTACAAGTGGTGGATCGACGCCTGATCCAATCCCGTATGCGGGGGCGCGGCGCAGCCGCGCCCCCGGCATCCGACACACACATGGGGGACGGCCGGTCGCGCCGGGGCGGGACCGGAGTTGTGGCGCCGGAAGGGGGCGGAGATGCTGCGATTCCTTCTCAAGCGGATCGGTACGATGCTGCTGACGGCGCTGTGCCTGACGTTCATCGTGTTCGTCCTGACAAACCTCTCACCCAACCTTGAGAAGCTGGCGAAGTCCGAACTTGGCGCGCGCATTTCCGACCGGGAAGTCGAATCCTGGCTTGCCAAGTACGGCCATGATCGCCCGATCCTCGTGCGATATGGCGAATGGCTGGGGGTCGCCCCGGGATGGGTCAGCGAGGATCAGGGCGTGCCCTTCGGCCGCTGCCTGCCGCGGGGCGGCGATCCGGCCAGTGCGCCGCGCTACTGCGGTATCCTGCAGGGCCACTGGGGGCAGTCTACCGTCTTCAAGGCGCCGGTGACCGACATCCTTTGGGAGCGGCTGCGGCTTACCGGAATCCTGATGTTCTGGGTCATGGCGCTGATGGTCCCGGTCTCGCTCCTGATCGGCGTGCTTGCGGGAATGCGCGAGGGTTCCAAGCTCGACCGTACGCTCTCGACCTTTTCGATCGCGACGACGGCGACCCCGGAATACGTCTCCGGCGTCATCTTCATCGTGGTCTTCTCGTCCTCGGCTGTGGGGCTGAAGTGGTTCAGCGGAACCGCCGCCAGTGCCGCCACGGACGGGATCACGTTCTACAACTTCTTCCTTCCGGTCCTGACGATCGCGCTCTACGGGATCGGCTACATCGCGCGGATGACCCGCGCCTCGATGACCGAGGTCATGACGGCCCAGTACATCCGCACCGCACGCCTGAAGGGCGTATCGCCGCGTGACGTGGTGATGAAGCACGCGCTGAGGAATGCCCTGATTGCGCCATTCACGGTCATCATGCTTCAGTTCCCGTGGCTGCTGAACGGCGTGGTGATCGTGGAGACCCTGTTCAACTACAAGGGGTTCGGCTGGACACTCGTCCAGGCGGCAGGGAACAACGACATCGACCTCCTGCTTGCCTGTTCGGTCGTTGCCGTTTTCGTGGTGCTCGTCACGCAGCTGATCTCGGATATCGGCTACGTCTACCTGAACCCGCGCATCAGGATCAGCTGACATGGATGACATCGGCTGGCTCAGCGTGACGGGGCGGATCCTCTGGCAGTTCCTGCCCGTGTGGATCTGCCTTGCCGTGACCTTTGCGGTCTCCATCCGCTACAAGCGGAGCCTCGGCCTTTACGGGAAGCTTTTCGACTCCACGATCGGGATGATCGGCTTCGCGATGGTGATGTTCTGGGTCTTCACGGCCGTCTTTGCCGACATGGTCGCAACACATGACGTGCTGAGCCAGATCAGCCAGATGAAGAACAAGCCTCCGGGAACGGTGGTTCCGGCCGGGACGTCCCACTACCTGCTCGGCGGCGACCATCTGGGGCGCGACGTGTTCAGCAGGATGGTTGTCGGAAGCCGGATAGTGATCCAGATCGCCCCCCTTGCGACGATGTTCGCCTTCATGGTCGGGATCACGATCGGCCTGCCGGCCGCCTATTACGGGGGCACGCTCGATACGGTCCTGAGCTTCATGGCGAACCTGATCCTCGCCTTTCCCGTGATCCTCCTGTTCTACCTGCTGGTGACACCGGAAATCGTGGCAACGGGCCTGCCGCAGTACATGGGCCTGGTCCTGTTCCTGTTCCCGATCCTTTTCCTCGTCGTGCTGGTCAATTCGCGCTACTATGTAAAACCGCAGTTCCGGAACGTCGTCGTCGGCCTGATCGTCCTGGTCGGCGGGTTTTTCTATCTCGCGCTCGTCTCGGAACCGGAGTCCGCGGTCGCGATCCTGCCGCGGCGGCTCGACTTCCTCAGTGTGCCGGGCAACATCCTGATCGTTTTCGTTTCGGTCGTCTTCGTGAATTCTCCGACCGTCTTCCGGATCGTCCGTGGCATCACGCTGGACATCAAGACGCGCGATTATGTGTCGGCAGCCCAGACCCGCGGCGAGCGACCCTGGTACATCATGCTGTGGGAGATACTGCCCAATGCGCGGGGGCCGCTGATCGTCGATTTCTGTCTGAGGATTGGCTACACGACCATCCTGCTTGGAACTCTCGGTTTCTTCGGTCTCGGACTGAGCCCGGAGAGCCCCGACTGGGGATCGACGATCAACGCGGGTCGCAAGCTGCTGACGGTGGCACCGCATCCAGCGATCTTCCCTGCCCTTGCACTGATGAGCCTCGTGCTCGGCCTGAACCTCCTTGCCGACGGCCTGCGCGAGGAAAGCCTGAAGGACTGACACGGAATGTTTCCCGCCGCCCGCGACATCGGCGCCCGCGACCAGGTCGGGGCGGAGCACGGGCAACGATGCGGACAGACGAGGAGGACGCCATGAGTCCGGCTGACTATGAGGGCCCGATCCTCGAGATCGAAAGGCTCTCGATCTCGTTCTTCACGCGCCTGCGCGAGATTCCGGCCGTCATGGACTTCTCCTGCACGGTCCAGCCCGGCGAGGCGATGGGCCTTGTCGGGGAGAGCGGCTGCGGAAAATCGACCGTCGCCCTGGCCGTCATGCGTTATCTCGGCAAGAACGGGCGCATCACCGGCGGCTCGATCCGCTTCAAGGGCCGTGATCTTGTGAACATGTCGGACGAGGAACTCCGGCACATACGCGGATCAGAGATCGCCATGATCTATCAGGAGCCGATGGCATCGCTGAACCCTGCGATGCGTATCGGGGACCAGCTTGCGGAAGTGCCGATGATCCATGCCGGCGTCTCGCGCGAGGAAGCGCTTCGCCGGGCGCGAGAGGTTGTTTCGGACGTCCGCCTGCCCGACCCGGACAGGATGCTGCGGTCCTATCCCCACCAGCTCTCGGGCGGGCAGCAGCAGCGCATCGTCATTGCCATGGCATTGATGTCCAAGCCGTCGCTGCTCATCCTCGACGAGCCGACGACGGCACTCGACGTGACGGTGGAGGCGGCCGTCGTCGATCTGGTCAAGGATCTGCGCGAGAAATACGGCACGTCGATCCTTTTCATCAGCCACAATCTCGGACTGGTCATGGATGTCTGTGACCGGCTCTGCGTCATGTATTCCGGCGAGGCCGTAGAGACGGGCAGCATCAAGGACGTCTTCGACCGGATGCAGCATCCCTACACGCAGGCGCTGTTCCGTTCGATTCCCCTGCCCGGAGCCGACAAGAATGCCCGGCCGCTGATATCGATTCCCGGCAACTTCCCACTGCCGCACGAACGCCCCAACGGCTGCAACTTTGGCCCACGCTGTTCCTATTTCGAGGCGGGGCGCTGCGATGCTGCCGATGTGCCGATGTTCGCGGTCGACGGTCATGACCGGCACGAGACCCGCTGCATCCGCTTCAGGGAGATTGACTGGGCCGCTCCGCCAAAGGTTGCGCGGACGACGGAAAAGGCGGTTCCCGGGAGGGTGGTCCTCAAGATGGAGGACCTCAAGAAATACTATGAGGTCGCGGCGAACTCGCTCTTCGGCAAGTCCGGCGCAAAGAAGGTCGTCAAGGCGAACGAGACGCTGAGCTTCGAGGCCCGGGAGGGAGAGACCCTTGCAATCGTCGGTGAGTCCGGCTGCGGGAAATCGACCTTTGCCAAGGTGCTGATGGGGCTGGAGACGGCGACGAGCGGCCGGATCATGCTTTATGACCGTGACATCCAGTCCACCCCGATCGAGAAGCGTTCGACCGACACTGTGTCTGGCGTCCAGATGGTGTTCCAGAACCCGTTCGATACGCTGAATCCATCGATGACGGTGGGGCGTCAGATCATCCGGGCCCTCGAGATCTTCGGCGAGGGGAAGACCGACGAGGATCGCAGGAACCGGATGCTTGAGCTTCTCGACCTCGTGAAGCTGCCGCGCCAGTTTGCCGACAGGATGCCGCGTCAGTTGTCGGGCGGTCAGAAGCAGCGCGTGGGCATCGCCCGCGCCTTTGCCGGCGGCGCAAAGGTAGTGGTCGCAGACGAGCCGGTTTCTGCCCTGGATGTCAGCGTTCAGGCCGCGGTTACCGACCTGCTCATGGAAATCCAGCGCAAGAACAAGACCACGCTTCTCTTCATCAGCCACGACCTGTCGATCGTCCGCTACCTCAGCGATCGGGTGATGGTCATGTACCTCGGGCATGTGGTCGAACTCGGCACGACGGACCAGGTCTTCTCGCCACCCTATCATCCCTATACGGAAGCCCTGCTGTCGGCTGTCCCGATCGCCGACACGCATGTCCAGAAGAAGCGCATCGTCCTTGAGGGGGACATTCCATCGGCGATGAACCCGCCGCCCGGCTGTCCGTTCCAGACGAGGTGCCGGTGGAAATCCAAGGTGCCCGGGAACCTGTGCGAGACGGAAGTGCCCCCGATGCGTCAACTCGCCGAGGGGCACCAGATCAAGTGCCACCTCCCCGACTCCGAGCTTGCGCGCATGGAGCCGGTGATCAAGATCGCCGCCGAATAGGTCAATCGAGCCCGAACCCGCCCCTCGCGTCTCGGGCAGCCAGGATCGCGGCCATGTCCGCCTTGAGCCGCACGAGGGCGTCATCGCCGATGACGGCGGCAAAGTCGGCCTCGATCGCCGCGATGGTCTCGATGGCGACCGAAAGCGCACGGCGCCCTTCGGCGGTGAAGGCCACGATCACGCCACGGCCGTCCTCGGGATCCGGCTTTCGCGTGACGAACCCGGCCCGCTCCACCTCCTGCGCGAGCTGGGCCACGGCCTGGCGCGTGACACCCATCTTGCGGGCAAGCGCGCCCAGTCGCGTACCTTCGGTATCGAGGTTTCCAAGCAGTCGCGGATAGGCCGGCATCATGCCCGTGATGCCGCGTGCCTGCATACGGGCAACCGTTTCGTCGGTCATCAGGCGCGTCATGCGGAACAGCATGCGGAAAAGGTTCCCCTCCCGCCTTGCGCGGAGTGCCTCCGGGGACTCCGCAAACGCAGTGTCGGTCAATTATGCAAGCTCCTTGACAACTTATGCAAGCAGGTTGACAATCTCGCTATCAGGGGAGGATCGCCATGTCCAGCGCGCTTGCCGAATCGATCACCATCGCAGGTCTTCCGGCTCGAAGGACCAGGACATCGGACGGACGGCCGCCGATCCTGTTCCTGCACGGAGCCTTCGTTACACATGAGAGTTTCGCCAGGTGGCAGGATGCACTGGCCGAGCAGGGCTGGGGCGGGGTTGCGGTATCCTACCGTGGGCGGCTCGGCGTGCCCCCCGATCACGCCGCCGGACTTCGGGTCGCCGACTATGTCGAGGACGCACGCCGCGCAGTCGCCTGCCTGGACGAGGCGCCTGTCCTGATGGGCCACAGCCTGGGCGGTCTGGTGGCGATGAAGCTTCTCGAAGAAGGCCTGGGCTGCGCGGCGGTGCTCCTGGCCCCTGCACCGTCGGGCATGCTGACCGCGCAGGCCGCCGCCCTGCCCTCCTACCTGCCGATGCTGCCATCGATCCTGGCCGGACGCAGCTTCCTGCCGCCGGCCGGGACCTGCAACCGGATCGTGCTGAACCGCATGCCCGCTGCCGAACGGCCGATCTTTCATGGCGCGCTTGTGCCCGAATCCGGCCTCGTCTATCGCGAATTGATGGGGGGCGCGGTTCGTGTGGACGCAGCGCGCATTCGCCGGCCGCTCCTCGTCATGGGAGGGAGCCAGGACAGGGTGATCTCGGTGGCCTTGCTGCGCCGGACCGCGTCGAACCTTGGGGCCACGCTGCGCCTGCTTCCGGGGCGGGGGCATCTCTTCTTTGCCGAACCCGGTTGGACCGACCTTGTGCCTGAGGTCGCTGCCTGGCTCGGGAGAGCCGTCGCGGCCTCACGCGCTGCAGCCTAGGCCGGGCAGCCACGCCGCGGCACCGGCGTGACAAGGACTGTCGTGCCGAGCACGCAAGGCCGCGCACCGGTCCCGAGCTTGAACCGCACTAGTCCTTCGGCCTTTCGCGGGGTCAGCACCCCCAGGTTCAACCTCGTCACCCCGCTGTCACGCAGGGCGAGGAATGAACGCCATAGAAGCACGTTATGGGCATGTGTCGCGCGGCCCTGCTCACCCGACCAGCCGCAGTGATAGGTCGCCCCGGCGCCGTGTCGCAGGAAGAGCATGGCGGCGATAGTCTGCCCATTTTGAAGTGCCAGGGCGAGCAAGGCGTCAGCGGGCGAGACCGCCAGCCAGGCGAAGACGAAGGCGGGCGGAAGAGTACGGTACCCTCTTGCAGACTGTTGCTGCGCTTCGAGCGACAGAAGCATCCGCACGTCCCGCACCTCCGGCGTGCAAAGCCGGATGGTTAGCCCGTTCCCCTCGCCGCGGCGCAGGCGATTGCGCCACTTGCCGTGAAGCGACGCACGCAATGCCGCCGGATGGCGCGCAATATCCAGTACGGCCTCTTCCCGCCCGGGCCACAGGGGCAGCCCAGGAATGCCGGCGCCCTCGGGCGTGACCGCCAGCAGCGGATGCTGCCGTGCCACCTCGCGCAGCCCCGGCATACTCGATCGCCAGCGCGAAAGGAGCGACAGGCGCAGGGGACCGAAGCGGCGCTCCAGGACCTGTGCGGGAGAACCTGCAGCAAGCCGCCGTGTCACCGCGACGCCGAGCCTGGCCATCGCGGCGCCGTAGGACCACGACTGCTGCAGCGGCGGCCCGTCCTCGCCAAAGAGCGAGTCCCAGCCCTGCTTGTGCCTGACCTCTGGACAGGAGTTCATCCGCCAGGATTGGACCGGCGCGCCCTAACGGCGCGTTATGTCGCGCTCAGCGGTAGAGAAGCGATTTCCCGTCGTGGAAGACGTGGACCTTCCGCGGATCGGCCGTAAGCCGGACAACCCGCCCGCGGAGTTCGTTGTGAATGCCCGGCAGCTTGGCCACGATACCCGCCTTGTCGCCGTCCTTCTGGAAATAGAGCAGGGTGACCTCTCCAAGCGCCTCGGTCAGGGCAACGGTCCCCTGATAGATGTGCGTCCCGTCGGTCGGCACGAAATCCTCCGGGCGGACGCCGATCCGCACCTTCAACCCCTTGTCGGACTCTCGCGTGGGAACGGACGAGATGGCGGTGCCGCCGCCTGTCAGGCTTACGGTCGTCTGCGCACCGGTCGCCGTGACCTCGCCATCGAGCAGGTTCATCGCCGGAGATCCGATGAACTGCGCCACGAACTCGTTCTGCGGGCGCTCGTATAGCTCGAGCGGGGTTCCAACCTGGCTGATCCCGCCTCCGGCCAGCACGACGATTCGGCTTGCCAGTGTCATCGCCTCGACCTGGTCGTGGGTGACGTAGATCATCGTCGAGTTGGGCATGGATTCCTTCAGCTGGGCGATCTCGATCCTGGTCGCCACCCGCAGCGCAGCATCGAGGTTCGACAGCGGCTCGTCGAAGAGGTAGACCTTCGGGTCCCGCACGATCGACCGGCCGATGGCAACACGCTGCCTTTGACCACCCGAAAGTGCCTTGGGCAGACGATCGAGGTAGGGAGTCAGCTGGAGGATGCGCGCCGCCTTGTCCACGGCCGCATTGATCTCGGCGGGGGATTTCTTCGCCAGTTTGAGGGCGAAGGACATGTTCTCCCGAACGGTCATGTGCGGATAGAGGGCGTAGGACTGGAAGACCATCGCAATGCCCCGTTGTGCGGGGGGCACGTCGTTCATCCGCACGCCGTCGATCAGGAAATCCCCGCCCGTGATCTTCTCGAGGCCGGCGATCATCCGCAGCAATGTCGACTTGCCGCATCCCGAGGGCCCCACGAAGACGATCAGTTCCCCGGTCTTGATGTCGAGGTTGATGTTCGACAGCACCTTCACGTCGCCATAGCCCTTAGCGACGTCAATGAGTTTCAGGTCGGCCATGTCGGTCCCCCTTCAGATGGCAGGGTGCGGGGCACGCTCGGCCCGGCAGGAGAATGCGGTCTTCGCGACGCCACGGTTCATTTCACGGACCCCGCCAGCAGGCCGCGAACAAGGAAGCGTTGCATCGAGAAGAAGACAAGAAGCGGAACGGCGATCGACACGAAGGCCGATGCAGCAAGGATTTCCCAGTCGCCGCCGCGTGATCCGAGGAGGTTTACGAGGTTGCCGGTCAGAACCTGCTGGTCGTTCCCCGTGCCGAGGAACACGAGGGCGACAAGAAGGTCGTTCCAGGTCCAGAGGAACTGGAAGATCGCGAACGACGCGAGCGCGGGGAAGCTGAGCGGCAGGATGATCTTCGTGAAGATCTGGAAGTCCGTGGCGCCGTCAACCTTCGCATTCTCGATGATGTCGCGAGGGAGGCCGACCATGTAGTTGCGCAGCAGGTAGATGGCGAGAGGAAGCCCGAAACCGGTATGCGCGAGCCAGATGCCAAGGTATCCCTTGCCCGACAAGGCCCTGTCCCCCGTCAGGCCGAAGGTCTCGTTGATCGTCATCGCCGCCCAGTTGTGCAGGTTGAGGAGCGGGATGAGTGCAAGCTGGAGAGGAACGACGAGCAGCCCGACGATTGCCGCAATGAGCAGGGCGCGCCCTGGAAAATCCATCCAGGCAAGCGCATAGGCCGCGAAGGCCGCAATGAGGATCGGGATGATCGTGGCGGGGATGGCGACGGTCAGCGTGTTAAGGAAGGCCTGACCGATCGACTGCCCGGCAAGCGGGCTGAAGATCACGTTCCTGTAGTTCTGGATGGTGAACTCCGGCGGTGCGGACGCGGTGGCAAAGACCCTCGGCAGGCGCGTGTCCTTGGTCGATGTCGCAGAAGTCAGCACGAAATCGCCGTTCTCCTGCACCGTCAACGTCTGACCGTCGCCCAGATCGGCCGTGTCACCCGGCTGATAGGCGGTTGGTTCGCGCGAGCTGGTACCCCAGAGGCTGATGACGGTCTTCGAATTGCCGAAGAGGTTTCCCTCGATCACGAAGCGCCCGTCGACCTCCTTCTCCTCACCGGCGATGCGGATGGGGTTGAGCTGCTGTTCCTGGGTTCCGAAAGCCCGCCACCAGCCGGAGGAGACGATCTGGTCCCCGGTCCGGAACGACGAGACGAGCAGGCCGAAGGTCGGCACGACCCAGAGGAGAACGAGCAGTACGACCGAAATGTGGACAGCCCAGGTGAGCGCGGATCTCTTTCCGGCAATGTTTTCCATGTTCCGGCCCCCTCAGCGCATTTCCTTGCGCGCATTCCAGACGTTCCAGACGAGGATCGGCGTCACAAGCAGCATGATGACCATCGCCGCGGCCGATCCGACGCCGACATCGAAGGCGCGGAAGAACTTGTCGTACATGTAGTTGGCGAGGACCTGTGTCTCCCACTGGCCGTTCGTCATAGCCAGCACGATGTCGAAGACCTTGAGAACGACGATGGTGATGGTCGTCCAGACGACGACGATCGTGCCCATGATCTGCGGGACCTTGATCCTGAAGAAGATCTGGAACGGGTTGGCCCCATCGATGATCGCCGCCTCTATCGTGTCCTCGGGCACGCCGCGCAGGGCGGCAGACAGGATCACCATGGCGAAACCCGTCTGGATCCAGATCAGGACGATCATCAGGAAGAAGTTGTTCCAGAACGGGATCGTCAGCCACGTCTGGGGCTGCCCGTAGGGCAATGTCACCGTGAAGACCCCGACAAGCCACCAGAGCATGACGACGGCGAGCGCCGCAAAGACCGCCGCCCCGAGAAGGCGCAACAGCACGACGACCAGGCTACCCCGCGATCCTCCGCTGCCCAGGACGGGACGCAGGAGCGCCCAGACACCCCATGCGAGCCCCACCGCGATCGCGGCAAGCAGCAGCGCGGGCAGGATCCTGAGGAAGAGCACCGACCAGACTCCGCCGCCGAACTGGAGCCAGACCGCGTTCAGAAGGCCGATCTGCGCCTGGTCGACAGGGCGCGTGTCGTAGACAAGTTTCCAGATCACCGACGCGCCGACAAAGGAGATGGCCATCGGCATGAAGATCAGCGACTTGGCGAAATTTCCCCAGGCGATGCGGTCGGTGAGCTGGGCCGCAAGAAGACCGAAGGCCGTGGACGCCGCGGGAACGACGAACAACCAGAGCATGTTGTTGCGCATCGATTCCCAGAACTTGCTTTCGGAAGTCATCTGGGCGTAGTTCGCCAGACCGACGAAGTTGCGGGTCGCGCCCTGCTCCTTCACGAGGGACAGCCAGGCGGTCGCGACGACGGGATAGGCCAGATAGAGTCCGAGGGCGATCAGGGCCGGCGCAAGAAACAGCCACGGCCGAACCGCCTCGGCGCGATTGATGTTGCGTCCGGCATTCGGACCCCTTGCGGGGAACAGCACCTTGTCCAGGAACAGGTTGGACGCATAGAAGTACAGGATACAGCCGCCTACGCCGATGGCGATGGTCGACAGCGCGAAAATGGCCTGGCTCATCCGTCCCTCCCCGAACGCGGATTGACCCGCCCACCCCTCCCCGGGCGGCCGAAGGCGGGCCCGGACTGCCGGGCCCGCCCGTCGAGATCAGCCGATCATTTCGGCCAGGACGCCTCGATCGCGTCGGCGACTTCCTGAGCCGACTTGCCGGACGTGTAGTCCACCATGCCGGTCCAGAAGGTTCCGGCACCGACTGCGCCCGGCATCAGATCCGAACCGTCGAAGCGGAAGGTCGTGGCGCCAAGCAGGATCTCGCCCTGCTTCTTCAGCGCGGCATTCGCATACATCTCGGTATTGGCGGACTTGAACGGCGTGAGGAACCCGGACTGAGCCATCCAGATCTCGTGCGCGATCGGCGTCTTCAGCCATTCGATGAAGGCGCGCGAGGCCTCGGTGTCCTTCGTGATCATGGCGAGCGTCCCCGCCCCGAGCACGGGCTTGCCGAGCTCCGCTTCCTTCGACGCATAGGCCGGGAAGTAGAAGAAATCCGCATCCGTGCCGAGCTGCGTCCCTTCCGGGAAGAAGGACGGGATGAACGAGGCCTGCTTGTGCATGTAGCACTGGGGCGGCGAGGTGAAGAGGCCCTTGGGGCTGTCGCGGAAGTCGGTCGATGCCACGGCCGCTGCGCCGCCGGCGACGAACTTGTCGTTCTTCGCGAACCACCCGAATTCGTCGATCGCCGCAACCACCGCCGGATCGTTGAACGGGATCTCGTGACGATACCACTGGTCGTAGACGGAAGCCGGCTGCGTGCGAAGCATCATGTCCTCGACCCAGTCGGTCGCCGGCCAGCCGGTCGCCCCACCAGAACCGAGGCCGATGCACCAGGGCGTCCCGCCATCCGCGACGATCTGCTCGGTCAGGGCCTTCAGTTCCTCCATCGTGGTGGGAACCTTGTACCCGGCATCGTCGAAGTTCTCCGGCACGTACCAGACAAGCGACTTCACGTCGATCTTGTAGGGGAAGGCATAAAGCGTGGCATTTCCATCCGGCCCCTTGTAGGTACCAAGTCCGACCCAGCTTTCGCCTGCCGCGTAATTCTCCTTGAGCCAGGCCTCGGTCTCGGCACCGAGGGGAGTCAGCAGCCCTTTCGACGCGAGATCCCCGATCAGACCGGGCTGCGGCAGGACGGCAATGTCCGGCGGACTGCCTGCCTGGGTGTCGATGACGATCTGCTGCTCGTAGTTCTCTGACGACGAATAGTTCACCTTCACGCCGGACGCGGCCGAGAAGTAGGCCAGCATCGACTCGACGAGCACCTGGTCCTCGCCGCGCCACGGGCCGAAGATTGTCAGCGTCTGCCCGTCAAGGTTGGTTGCCTCGTCATAGGCCTTGTAGCTGTCCCAGTTGAACCCGCCCTCGCCGATCGGGAACTTGAAGTCCTGGGCCGAAGCCGCACCAGCGACAAGCGCAAGCGCCGCGGCGCTCACGAAAAGTCTGGATTTCATACTATCCTCCCAGATAGCGGCGCCGTCTCGCGCCTTGGCAAATCCGAGCGGCATTGGAATCAATTCCAAAGCGCTTTGGATGCGCCAGAGTTACCGAGATGCCGACACTTGTCAAACGATAACACGGGGCGACCGGGCACGGCAGCCGAATTTGCATTGCCATTCTCGCACATGCAGAAACGCCTGATGCGCAAACGATTGCGTTGACCCCCCGGGCACCTCTGCGTAATCTGTCTGCAGATTGAAAGCGCTTTGAGCGGCCGGGATCCCCATTCTGCGATGAATCTCAAGGAACTGTCCGAGAAGCTCGGCCTGTCGCAGACGACCGTGAGCCGCGCCCTGAACGGCTATCCGGAGGTCAACGAAGAAACCCGTCGCAGGGTGATGGATGCCGCGCGGCGGCACAACTACCGCCCGAACATGCGTGCAAAGAGCCTGGCCACGGGGCGGGCGATGGCGATCGGGCACATCATCCCGCTGTCGACCAAGCACGAGATCGTCAACCCGATCTTCGCGGACTTCATCGCGGGTGCCGGCGAAGTCTACTCTTCGGCGGGCTACGACATGGTCCTGTCGGTCGTTTCCGACGCAGACGAGGCCAGGGCATACAGGGACCTGAAGGCAAAGGGGACGGTGGACGGGGTCATCGTTCACGGCCCGAAGCTTGACGACCAGCGCATTCCGCTGCTGCACGACATCGCCCTGCCCTTCGTCGTGCATGGGCGATCGACCGGATGCACCATCCCCTATTCGTGGCTCGACGTGAACAATCGCCGGGCCTTCGAACGGGCTACCGAATTCCTCCTCGATCTCGGGCATCGGCGCATCGCGCTGGTGAATGGCCTCGAATACATGGACTTCGCGGTCCGCCGGCGCACGGGCTATCTGTCGGCCCTGGAGCGTCGCGGCATAACGCCCGATCACCGGCTGATGCGGTCGGAGGAGATGACGGAGGGATACGGCTACAGGACGGCACGCGAACTGCTGTCGGCGCCGGATCGGCCCACGGCATTCCTGACGGCTTCGCTGATCTCGGCTCTGGGGGTGCGTCGCGCCATCGAGGAAGCCGGCCTGCGCATGGGGCGCGACGTCTCGGTCGTGACGCACGATGACGAGCTGAGCTACCTGCGCAATGGCGAGGATGTGCCGATCTTCACCGCGACGCGCTCGTCGGTCAGGGAAGCGGGTCGCGGGGCGGCCGAGATGCTTCTGTCCATCATTGCCGCCGCCAACCCAGATTCACCGCCGCAAAGCCGTCTTCTCGAGGCGACACTCGTTGTCGGCATGTCGACCGGCCCGGGGCCGGCGGCCTCGCAATGACCGGACGCGGGACCGCTTCCTGCGCCCTCGGTCCCACTGTATGGGGGAGCGCCTGCAGGATGGCCGACCGATGACCTATCCGGACAACGCCACGTCCATCGTGGCAGATATCGGCGGGACGAATACGCGCGTCGCGCTGGCAGAAGGCCCCGGAATCCTGCGGGAAACGGTCAGGAGATTCGCCAATGCGGAACACGCCGACCTCATCGCCGTGATACGCCGCTTCATGCAGGAAACGGGCGTCTCCGACTGTGCTGGGGCCTGCGTTGCCGCGGCCGGTCCGGTTCGAGACGGTGTTGCGCGCATGACGAACCTCGACTGGACGATCGACGGCGATGCGGTTGCCCGGGCGACAGGCGCGGAAAGGGTCGCGGTGCTGAATGACCTCCAGGCGCAGGGACACGGCCTCGACCATCTCGGGCCCGGCGCGCTTCGGACGGTGTTCAGGGGTCTCGAGGAGCCGCGGCCGGGCCTGTCCCGCCTGGTGGTCGGAATCGGAACGGGCTTCAATGCTGCGCCGGTCCACGAAGGACCTGGCGGGCGGATCGTGGCGGCCTCGGAATGCGGTCATGCCGGCCTGCCGGTGCGCGAGGACGCCGATCTGCGACTTGCACGCTTCGTCGAGCGCGCGCATGGATTTGCAGGTGTCGAGGACGCGCTGTCGGGCCGCGGGCTGGAACGGATCTTTGCCTGGGTCGCCGAGGAAAGGGGAAGTACGGCGAACCTCTCTGCTGCAGAAACCATGGCAGCGATTGCCGAGGGAACCAATCCCATCGCCACGGAAGCTGGCCGGACTTTCGTCCGCCTGCTCGGGCAGGTGCTCGGCAATCTCGCCCTGATTCACCTCCCGTTCGGCGGGCTCTACCTCATCGGCGGCGTCGCGCGGGCTTTCGAGCCGCATTTCCAGACGTTCGGTCTGCTCGAGGCCTTCCGGGACAAGGGGCGCTTCTCGGATTTCATGGACTCATTCTCGCTCCATGTCGTCGAGGATGACTACGCGGCCCTCGCCGGCTGTGCAGCATATCTGGCCTCCCGGAACGTCTGACCCGCCAAGGTCCGATCACCGCCAGCGCAAACGTCAAACACGCCTTAACCCCGGCAGGGTAACTGGATGACAGGAGCGGGGTCGCAGAAGGACTGCGGGCGGTGCCCATGGCGGAAGAGGCGGACGGAATCTACGGGGAGCCACTCCTTCTTCCGGAGAGGCTGGGCCTTTCGCAGGCCCGGGCCGTGCTTGCGGCCTTGCGGGAACGCCTCGGTCAACCCGTGGTCATCGACGCCCATGCCGTGGAACACCTCGGAACCCTCTGCCTTCAGGTCCTGCTTTCGGCAGAACGGCACTGGCGATCGATGGGCCTTCCCTTCCGTGTGACAAACAGGTCCGCCGCTTTTTCGAAGGCTCTGGTGACATTCGGCATCGGAAGCGGTGGACTTGGCGGCGGGCAACAGGCATGACCCTGCGGGTCCTCGCGGTGGATGACAGCCGCACGATCCGGGACCTGTTGCGGATGGCTCTATCCGAGGCCGGGCACGCCGTGGCCCTCGCCGAGGATGGGCAGCAGGGTCTGAACCTCCTCGACGAAACGGACCCGGATGTCATCATTTCGGACATCAACATGCCCCGTCTCGACGGGTTCGGCTTCATCGAGGCCGTGCGCGCCCGGGATCGCTTCCGTGCAACTCCGATCCTGATCCTGACGACCGAAAGCGCCCCCGAGCTGAAGGCACGCGCGAGGGCCGCCGGGGCCACGGGATGGATCGTCAAGCCTTTCGATGCGGCGAAGCTCATCCGCGCGATCGACATGGTAGCCGGGTGACGCGATGGCAGATCCCGGGCCTGATCCGCTTGCCGAAATTCGCAACTCGTTCTTCGTCGAATGCGAGGAACTGCTCGAATCCCTGCAGGACGCATTGACCGACCTGCAGGCGGGATCGAGCGATCCCGAGACCATCAATACCGCGTTCCGGGCGGTACATTCGATCAAGGGCGGCGCCGGTGCCTTTGCTCTGGAAGAGCTTGTCGGCTTCGCGCACCGCTTCGAATCCGTGATGGACACCCTGCGCAGCGGCGCCGGGGTAGCCGGAGAGACTGATACGGCTGCGCTGTTTCGTGCCGCGGACATGCTTGCAGATCTGGTGAGGGCCGCACGCGACGGCCTGCCGGCGCCCCCAGGGCGCGAGGCGATCCTTGCCGAGCTCGAGCGTCAGTCTGCCTCGGCGCCGCCGCGAGAGGCGGGCTTCCCGACCGGCCTGCCTTCCAGCCCGTCAGAAAGACCTGTCTTCGTGCCCGTGAAGCTCGACATTGCCGGGCTCGCGCCAGCGGGTCATCAACCAGATCAGTCCGGGAACGGGACGGGTGCGCCAGGATCAGGAACCGCGCAATCTCCGCCCGGTGTCTGGACGATACGGCTCCGTCCACACGATGCCCTTTTCGAAACCGGCAATGACGTGGTTCACGTCCTTCGTGTGCTGCAGTCGCTCGGTCCGTCGGTGATCCGATGCGACACGTCCGGCCTGCCTGAATTCGATGATCTCCGGTTACTGGAATCCCACCTGTCCTGGACCGTGGAGCTCGAGGGCAACGTCCCCGAGGCAGACATCCTCGACACCTTCGAATTCATCGAGGGCCTTTGCGAGATCAGCATCAGGTCGGGGCGCACCTCCCCCGGCGCGGTCAGTTCCGGGCCCGATCAGGATGACCCGGGCACGAACCCCGTTGACCCGGGCGATGCGCGGGATGGTGCAGACCCTGGCCGCTCGGGGGTGACGCCCGGGGCGGAGAGGCCTGCGCCCCCTGCGTCGCCGACGATCACATTTTCGGACCGTCATCAAAGCCTTTCGGCAGGCGGCGTGTCCGCCATCTCCGACGCGGCAACGGTGCGCGTCGCGCTGGAAAGGATCGACCGGCTCGTCAACCAGGTTGGCGAGCTGGTGATCAACCAGGCGATGCTGGCTCAAAGCATGGCGGAAGCCGGGATCGGCTCCGGCAGTCCGGTCGCCGCGGGCATCGATGCGCTCTCGGTACTGATCCGCGACATACAGGATAGCGTCATGATGATCCGCGCCCAGCCGGTGAAGCCGCTGTTTCAGCGTGCCGCCAGGATCCTCCGCGAAAGCGCCGCCTCAGTCGGAAAGGAGATCCGCCTCGTGACTGAGGGAGAGGCAACCGAGATCGACAAGACCGTGATCGAGCGTCTGGCAGATCCGCTGACCCACATGATCAGGAACGCGGTGGATCATGGGATCGAGGACGCCGTGACACGCAGGGCTTGCGGCAAGACCGATCAGGGCACGATCAGGCTTTCCGCGCGGCACCGTTCGGGACGGGTCCTCATCGAGGTCGCAGACGACGGCCGGGGCATCGATCGCGCGGCGGTCCTCCGGAAGGCCGAGGAACGCGGCCTCGTCGCTGCGGACGCAGGTCTCACCGAATCCGAAATCGACAACCTCATCTTCCTGCCCGGCTTCTCCACCGCGGCGACGGTATCGAACCTGTCCGGCCGGGGGGTAGGAATGGACGTCGTCCGACGCGCGATCGCGGCCATGGGTGGCCGGATCTCCATCGCCACGGAACTCGGTGCCGGCACGACATTCACCATCAGCCTGCCGCTGACCCTGGCCGTGATGGACGGAATGGTGATCACGGCGGGGGGCGAGACGCTGGTCCTGCCGCTATCCTGTATCGTCGAGACAGCCATCATCAGCCGCCGCGACCTTGCATGGATCGGAGCGGGCAGTGTCCTTGTCCGACTGCGCGACGCGTATGTGCCGGTAATCGATCTGGGCAGCGCCCTTGGACTGGCAAGCCCGAAGGACGGTCTCGCGGGCGCAACCGCCATTCTCGTTGCAGATGAGGATGGGTCACGCGCCGCGCTGGTCGTCGACCGGATCAACGAGCAACGCCAGATCGTCATCAAGGGTCTTGGAGGCGCCATCGGCGGGATGCCCGGAGTCGCCGCCGCCACGATCCTTGGTGACGGGCGCGTCGCACTGATCCTCGATCCGGCCGAACTGATCGGGCGAAGGACGCAGACGACCGAGGCAGAGGCGCTGCTGAAGGCGGGATGACGCGCATGAAGTCACCGGACGGCACCACGCACAGGGCCGAGCTCGAACTGCTTTCCTTCCGTCTGGGCGAGCAGGATTTTTGCGTGGACATTCGCACCATCCGCGAGATCCGGGGATGGACACGGGCAACTCCCCTGCCGCACGCACCGCCCTGGTTGCGTGGTCTGATCAACCTGCGCGGGACCGTCCTCCCCGTCATCGACCTGTCAAGTCGTCTCGGGATGGCCCCGGTTGTGCCTGATGCACGCAACGTCATCATCGTGGCCGAGGTGGCGACACGGCAGACCGGCCTGCTTGTTGACGCTGTCTCCGATATCGTCACGGTCTCGCCGGAAGCCCTCCAGCCGCCACCCGCCCTGGGTGATTGTCAGGGGGCAGGATGCGTGGCAGGGCTCGCGGTGATCGATGATCGGATGCTCCGCCTCCTGGACCTCCATGCGGTCCTGGCCCCCGAATTGGGGGTGACGGCGTGACGACGCCAGTGCCAAAGGTGTTCCAGGCGGCACCTGGTGCCGCGGTCATGGCCCGCATTGCCGAGATCGCCGACGCCGATGCGGGCCTCGACATCCCCGCCGACAAGGGCAGCATGATCCATTCCAGGCTGTTTCCCCGCCTGCGGCTTCTGGGGCTTGCAAGCTACGAAGCCTACATCGATTACGTCAGCCGGCCGGACGGGGCCGCAGAACGTGCCGAGATGATCGGGGCACTCACGACCAACGTGACCCACTTCTTCCGCGAACGACACCATTTCGACTTCCTTCGGACGAGGATCCTTCCATCCTTGGCTGCCCGCATCGGATCCGGCGGCCGTGTAAGGCTCTGGTCGGCCGGCTGCGCCTCGGGGGAGGAAGCCTATTCGATAGCCATGACACTGGCGGACGCCATCCCGGACATGTCGCACGCCGATATCAGGGTTCTCGGCACCGACATCGACGCGCGGGTGATAAGGACGGCAAGGGCAGCGCGATATGCAAGCTCATGTGTGGGGCCGGTACCGCAGCCTGTGGCGACACGATGGTTGCGTCGCGACGAAGAAGGCTATGCCGTGCGCGAGGAGATCCGCCGGCTTGTCAGATTCGGTGTTCTCAACCTGCATGCACCCTGGCCGATGCAGGGCAAGTTCGATGTCATCTTCTGCAGGAACGTGATGATCTACTTCTCGCGCGAGAGGCAGGCTGCCCTTGCCCATCGGTTCGCCGCGGCGCTGACGCCCGGCGGCTGGCTTGTCCTCGGTCACTCGGAGCGCCTCTCGGGGGCAACGGCGCGCCGATTTGCCCTGGAAGGGATCACATCCTACCGGCTGATCGGGCAGGACTGCCTGCAATCGGGGCCGGATGTCGCTGCGTGAGACCCTTCGTGTTATGGTCGTCGACGACATGTCGACCAGCCGCGGCCTTCTTCTCAAGGCGCTGGAGGAAATCGGCATCCGTCATGTCGGCTTCGAGACGACGGGGCTGCGCGCCGTGACGGCCCTCGAATCCTCTCCTACCCATCTCGTCCTGTCGGACTTCAACATGCCAGAGCTCGATGGCCTTGGCCTGCTAGCCCAGCTCCGCTCCCGTCCTTCTACGCGAGCGATCGGATTCATTCTCGTGACCGGCCGCGCAGATCCCGCAACGATCGAGGCGGGCCGGCGGCTCGGCATGAACAACGTGCTGCTCAAGCCATTCGGGGTTCCGGACCTCCGCAACTGCATCGAGGCCGTGGTCGGGCGTCTGTGATGGAGGCTGGAGACACAGCGGATCGGGGTGTGGAAGGGCGTGTCGACGCATCAGGCCTTCTGGCCAATCTGGCCGACGGAATTGCCGGACTTGCCGAGGACCTGCGCCGACTGGAGGAGATCCTCTTCGACCTGCCCGGCAGCGAACGGATCTTTGCACGGGCTGCCCGACAGCTGCAGGACTTCGATCGCATCGCACAGGTCCTTGACGAGTATTCCCGCCTGGTCGCCGGGCTAGCGGCAGCGCTGGGCGATGCGGCAGAGGTCCCGGCGGACGCGGTCTTCGCAACCGTCCGGATGGAAGAGGTCCGCGCCCGAGGTGCGGGCAGGAGTCATGGCGACGCCGTTCGCGCCGCAGGCGAGGTTACCTGGCTCTGAAGGCAGTCGTCCGTTTTCCCCGCAAGTGCCGCAGCATGCCGCACGCAGGTCGGACGGTACGCACCCTCATGGCATCGATGGAGACCGGGCCCGGGTCAGTTCATGCACCCCGAGGGACTTAGTCTGGGAGCCGCGGCCATCGGACCGCGATTTCATGACAGGTGCTGACCGGCGCCGGCCGGCACCGTCATGTGCGCGGTGTCGTGCCGCAGCGCGACAGGATCGCGCGTGCCATACCGGTCAGCGGGACCACATCCTCTGCAGCCCCCAGTTCCAGGGCAACGCGCGGCATGCCCCAGACCACCGAACTCTCCTTGTCCTGCACGAGCGTCCGGGCCCCGGCCCGGCGCAACTCGGCCATGCCCTCCGCGCCGTCGCGCCCCATGCCGGTCAGCAGGACCGCAAGCACCGAAGATGCCGAATGCCGCGCGGAGCGGAAGAGCACATCGACAGATGGTCGATGCCCGGCGGCATTGGCTGCCTCGACGATCCTGCATCGCACCGGGCTGGTCGAGGTCAGCTCCAGATGAGTCGTCCCCCCTGGCGCCAGCACGATCTCTCCCGGGCCGATCGTCTGGCCGTCCCGTGCAAGGCACAGCGACGGACGGATCCGATCGTTGAGGCGCCGTGCGAAACTGGCCAGGAAGGGTGCCGGCATGTGCTGGGCGATCAGCGTGGGCGGGCAGTTTGCAGGGAAGCCGCCCAGAACCGTGTCGAGGGCCTCGACACCGCCGGTGGAGGCCCCGATGAGCACGACCCTTCCATCCGGACTGTAGGGGGTGTCCGATACGGAATGCGGCCTGGACCCCGCAGTGCGGAGGCGGGCACCCGCGGCTGCGATGATGCGTTCTGCAATGTCGCCGAAACTGCAAGTCTCGCGCGGATCCGAAGGCTTGCCGACGCAGTCTATCGCCCCGAGTGAAAGGGCCTCGATCGCGGCTGCGCTGCCGGTCATGGTCAGTGAGGAGACCATGACGACAGGCATGGGTCGCAATCGCATCAGCCGTTCCAGGAACTCGAGCCCGTTCATGCGCGGCATTTCAACGTCTAGCGTCAGGACATCCGGATTGAGGGCCTTGATCTTACCGCGCGCTTCGATCGGGTCGGCAGCCTCGCCCACGACGAGAAGCCGACGGTCGGTGGCCAGAGCTGCGCGGATGAGCCGTCGCATGACCGCCGAGTCGTCGATGATCAGCACGCTCACCGGCCTTGAGCGGTCAGGCGGCAGGAGGGGGATCGCCGCGCCGGAGGCGGGTCGCACGTCTCAGAACTCCGACCAGTCGTCTTCCACGTCATGCAGGATCGCGCTGCCGGCACGGATGGCCAGACGCCGCCCAGGCGTCGACGGTGAGTCGTGAGCGGGCATCGCGAGGACTCTCTGCGCTTGTGAAGCCGAGGCTTCGATCAGGCCGGGCGGCACGCGAAACTTCGATGTCGCCTCGACCAGCCCCCGGGCCTCGCGGGTCAATGCAAGACTTGCTGCCGTACTCTCCTGGAACATGGCCGCGTTCTGCTGGGTGACCTGGTCAAGCTGGTTCACCGCGGTATTGATCTCGGCGAGGCCGACGGACTGCTGTTCGGCAGCCGCAGCAATCCCGGAGACGTGCCGGGAAATGTTCGTGACCGAACCGACGATCCCGCGCAGCGCCTCGCCAGCCTGACCGACCAGCACCACCCCGCGCTTCACATGCCTTGCAGATGACGAAATGAGTTCGTTGATCTCCCGTGCCGCATCCGAAGATCGCTGCGCCAGTGCGCGCACTTCGGACGCCACCACGGCAAAGCCGCGACCGGCCTCACCCGCGCGCGCTGCCTCGACGCCGGCATTGAGCGCCAGCAGGTTGGTCTGGAATGCGATGTCGTCGATCACGCTGGTGATCTTGGAGATCCGCTCGGACGAGGCCTCGATCTCTCCCATTGCCGAGACGGCATCGAGGACGACCGCGCCCGACGCCTCTGCGGATGCCCGTGCCTCTTCGACAACACCGCGGGCCTCGCCTGCGCCGGCGGCCGCAGATCTTACGGATGCAGTCAGCTGGTCAAGGGCCGCGGCAGTCTCCTCGAGGGTTGCAGCCTGCTGCTCGGTCCGCTTCGACAGGTCCTCGGCCGCACGGGAGATGTCGGCCGCCTCGCTGCCGATCGATCCTGCATTCGCGATGACCGCCGCGATCGCCTCGGCAAGGCGCGATGCCGCAGCGTTGAAGTCCCGCCGCAGCGTGTCGTAATCGGGAAGGAAGTCCTGTTCGATGCGAAAGGAGAGGTCTCCGTCCGACAGTGCCTTCAGCCCGACGCGAAGCGCCTCGACAACCTCTGTCTGCGCCTGTTCGAGCGCAAGGCGTGCCGCCTCGGCACGTTCGATATTGGCATGGGCCTCCGTGATGTCGTTCGACATGAGGAACATCCGGAGCAGCCTTCCGTCTGCATCGCGGACAGCATTGAGCGACCCCTGGAGGAGGACGGATTCGCCGGTCAGGGCACGAAGGGTGAACCTCCCGGTCACCTGTCCGTCCGAGACTGCCAGTGACCAGACGTCAGGTGCCGGGATGGCCGGCTCGACCGGGGTCAGCAGGTCGGCGAAGATCGGTTTTCCGTCCCTCTCGTCCAGACCGCAGCGGGCCCTGAAGTTCCCGTTGGCGGCGGCCAGGGTTCCGTCCGACCGGAAGGACGCCGTCACCTGACCCCTTTCGAGGGCGTCCAGCACCGAACGGTTCATTATGTCCTGACTGACATCCTTCAGTTCGACGACGAACCCGACCAGTCCGTCGGGGTCGCGCTGGATATCACCGACCGACAATGCGATCCGCGCCTCTCCGAACGCTGTCTCGCCACGCCAGTCCTTCGACCGCCCCGCAGCGAGATCACCAAGGACAGATCCTGGCACGGCACCCAGCCCGGCAAAGTCCGATCCCACCAGACGCTCCACTTCGAAACTTGCGAAGGCGGACCGGATTGCAGACTCGTGCGCATCTAGAAGGGCGAACGCGGCCGGATTTGCGAAGATGACCTTGAAGTCGCGGTCGAGCACAAGGAGCGCTGCAGACGCTCGATCGAGCGCCGCGCTACGGAACGCGTTCTCGCTGGCCAGGGCTTCACCCGCCGCAAGGTCCGTACGGACCTGATCGAGCGATCGTGCCATTGCTCCGAACTCGTCGCGGCGCTGCGTTCCTGCAACCTTGATTTGGTAGTTTCCCTTTCCGATCTGCGTGACATCGGCGGCAGCCCTCTGGATCGGACGCGAAACCGATCGCCCGATCATGATGCCCGCCCCTAGCAGCGCCAGCAGGGCAATCCCGCCGTCCCTGACAAGATGCCAGAGCAGCGATCGTGTCGGTTCGAGCACTTCGTCGAGGGATTGCTCGGCGACCAAGGCAAAGGTCCGGTCGCCGAAAGGGACCAGCCGTGCGATGGCGAGGACGGGAAGCCCCGACAGGCCGATGGCCTGCCCCGCAAGGCGGTCAACCTCCGCGCCGGCTTGCAGAAGCGTCCGGATGTTGCCGTCGCCGGCCTCCTTCCGCAGAATGTCCGTCCCGTCGCCAAGACGGGGATTGCTGCGCAGCAGTCCGTCGGGCCCGACAAGATATGTCTCACCTGTCCGACCAAGACCCGATGTCCGGCTCATGAGGTCATCCACGACCCGCGACGACATCTGGACCGCCAATGCCCCGGTGACCGCACCGCCCCGACCGAGGACGGGCACGGCAGCAAAGGCAACCGGCTTTCCGCGGGATGGTCCGTATTCCGCAAAGTCGCTGAGGAAGAACGCCTGCTCGTCGGTTGCCTTCAGGGCCTGGGCCGCAACCTCCGCCAGACCGCTGCCGGCTGCCGGCCCGTCGAAGACATTGGTGCCGATGTCGGACCGCTTGGCCACACTGTAGACGATGTTGCCTGAGGACGAGATCAGGAAGACGTCGGCATAGCCCAGGTCAACAACCATGGGTTGCAGTTTCGGATGGTGGATCCGGTGCGCGTTCGCGTAAGTCGACGGGTCAGCAGCCGCACCATACTTGAAGCGCTCTGCCTCCGGATACGGGTTCTGGTCGATGTAGAGTTCCCGAATCCTGGCTCCGGGATCGCCTCCCTCTGCCGCAAGTTCGTCATATGCTGCCGCGAACTCGTTCAACGCGCGCGTGACCGCCGGATCCGAAGCGCTGTTCAGCAGCGTCCGGTGATGCGCCGCCACGGCAGCGGCGAGGGTTTCCATCCGCGCTTCGACCACGGCCTCCAGCCTGGCCAGCGCCTCGTCGCGAAGCGATTGCGACGCAACGCCGTAGGCAATCACGCCGATGGAAACGACCGCGGCGAAGGCCAGCCCGACGACAACGGCAGGCAGCTTCACGGAAATCGGGAAGCGGTCGAACACGCGGATCATGGCAGCTCCTCGGCGGGCGCCCGTCGACGGGCGCGAATCCGGGACCTGCGCAAACGGCCCGGGCCCGGGCAGATTCCGCGCGGCGCTTGAATATTCGCTTAAACCCGGCGGGGAGGTTTCAGCGGTCCGTCAGGTGGCGGACCAGCATTGCGGTCGAACCGTCCTTGCCGTCTGTCCCGGCCTTGCCCTCGAGGACCGGCTGAAGGGCAAGCGCCAGTTCCTTGCCCAGTTCCACGCCCCACTGATCGAAGGAATTGATCCCCAGGATCACGCCTTCGACGAAGACCCGATGTTCGTAGAGGGCGATGATCTGGCCCAGGACCCAGGGCGTAAGCTTCGGAACGACAAGCGTCGTCGAGGGTCGGTCACCGGGAAAGACCCTGTGACGCGCCTGGCGTTCAAGTTCGTCGCCCGAAAGGCCCCTTCCGGCCAGCGCTGCGCGCGCCTCGTCAAGGGATCGTCCGCGCATCAGGGCCTCGGATTGCGCGAGGCAGTTTGCGACAAGCAGCCGATGCTGATGCGCAAGGTGGGGCTCGTGACCTTCGCGCGCAACGATGAACTCGCAGGGCACGACCCGCGTCCCCTGATGGATCAACTGGTAGAAGGCATGTTGGCCATTCGTCCCTGGTTCGCCCCACACGATCGGCCCGGAGTGCATCGCAAGGTCCGATCCATCCATGGCGACGCGCTTGCCATTGCTTTCCATCTCCAGTTGCTGGAGATACGCCGGAAGACGGGCAAGTCGCTGGTCATAGGGCAGGACGGCACGCGTCGCATGTCCGCAGATCTGGTTGTGCCAAATGCCGGTCAGCGCCAGCATGACCGGCATATTGTCGATGAAGGGCGCATCCCGGAAATGCCTGTCCATCGCCGCACCGCCGCCGAGCATCAGCTCGAAATTCTCGGGGCCGATCGCGAGCATCAGTGAAAGGCCTACGGGACCCCACATTGAGTAGCGGCCGCCTACCCAGTCCCCGAACCCGAACACGCGCTCGGGATCGATTCCGAAGGCTGCGGTCCGCTCGGCCGCCGTCGAGACGGCGGCGAACTGCGTGCCGGGCCTTGCGACGCGGGCCGACATCCATGCCCGCGCCGTCTCTGCATTCGTCATCGTCTCGATCGTCGTGAAGGTCTTCGATGCCACGATGACAAGCGTGCGTTCCGGGTCGAGGTCGCGAAGCGTGTCGGCAATGTGGGCGCCGTCCACGTTTGACACGAAATGACAGCGCGGCCCGTCGGCATAGGGGCGCAGCGCAAGCCAGGCCATCGCCGGACCGAGGTCGGACCCGCCGATGCCGATATTCACGACATCGGTGAAGGGCCCGCCCTGACCCTTCAACCGTCCCTCGCGAATATCCCTCGCGAAGGCCTTCATGCGGTCATGCGTGCGTCTGACCTCCGGCATGACGTCGTGACCATCGACGAGGACCGGCTGGTCGAGGTTGCGAAGCGCCGTGTGAAGCACGGCGCGGCCCTCGGTTTCGTTGATCCTGGCGCCCGAGAACATCGCGTCGCGCTTCGAGGCGACATGCGACGCCTCGGCGAGCCTGATCAGCAGATCCCGGGCATGCGCGTCGATGGCCGTCTTCGAATAGTCGAAGAGCAGCCCGTCGCAGCGGATGGAGAATGCCTCGGCCCTGCCGTGACTGCGAAAAAGCGAAAGGATGGGCCGATGGGCGGTATCCTTTTGGTAGAAGCGAAGATCATCCCAAAGGCTCATCGTCTGGTTCCTCTCAGGCGGCCCAGTGGACCGTCGCGTTTCCAAGCAGGGTGCGGACCGGCGCCTCCTCGGGGGGAAGGGACTGGGCGCGGTCAAGCGCGGCGCGCTTGTCCTCTCCCGTGATAAGCAGATGTATCGACATCGCGTCGGCAAGCACCCTTGCCGAAAGTGTCACCCTCGGCTCGCCGGCACCGGGGGCACGCATCGGCACCAGTACCGGCGCATCCGGGGAAAGCGCCTGCGCCAGACGATCCGCGCCCGGGAACAGGGAGGCGGTATGCATGTCGACACCCATTCCGACCAGCAGGACGGAGATCGGCAGATGCTCGGCCAGTGCCGAAGCGATGTTGCCCAAGGCGAATTCCGGTTCCGGAACGTCGGCCCAGAACGGGATGAACCGCGCCTTCGCCGCCCTTCCAACCAGCAGGCGGGACTTGAGGAGGCGCGCATTCGACCGCTCCGACGTCTCGGGCACCCAGCGTTCGTCATTCAGGAAGACCGTCACGCGCTCCCAGTCGAGCTTGAGGCCCGAGAGCACGTCGAAGACCGGACCCGGCGTCGTCCCGCCGGGCACGCAGAAGCTGGCCCTCTCGTTCATTCTCAGGGCGGATGCAAGGTCGCTGGCCAGAACGTCGGCCAGCGAGAACATCATGAGTTCTCGGTCCGGGTATTCGACGAGCTTCATTCGCGGATCTCCCGCCAGCGCCGGCCATCCCTGTGCAAGAGCATAAGCGCATCCTCGGGTCCCGAGGAACCCGGGTCGTAGCCCTTGGGCTTGTCGCCGCGCGACTCCCAGCCGCTGATTATGGGATCCGCCCAGGCCCAGGCGGCCTCAACCTCGTCGCCGCGCATGAAAAGCGTCTGGTTCCCGCGTATCACATCCATGATGAGCCGCTCGTATGCATCAGGAATGTCTGCACCCTCCGGCCCCAGCGCCTCGGCGAAGGACATGTCGAGAGGCACCTCGGTCAGCCGCATGCCGCCGGGGCCGGGCTCCTTGATCATCACCGAGAGATTCATTCCCTCGTTCGGCTGCAGACGGATCGCCAGCACATTCTCGCGCCAGCCCTGGCCGTCCCCGAAGATCGAATGCGGCGGCTCCTTGAAGACGATCGCGATCTCCGACGTCCTCGCGCGAAGCTTCTTTCCGGTGCGCAGGTAGAACGGCGTTCCCATCCAGCGCCAGTTCGCAACCTCGACCTTTAGGGCGATGTAGCTTTCCGTCAGGCTGTCGGGGTTCTCGGCATCGACGGAATAGGCCGGCTCCGCAGGTCCGCCGTTCCTGGGCTTCCCGCGGTACTGCCCGCGCACGATGTTCTCTGGCGGAACGGGACGCAAGGCCTTTATCACCTTCAGCTTTTCATCCCTGACAGCATCCGGGTCGAACCGGTAGGGCGGCTCCATCGCGATCAGGCAGAGAAGCTGCATCATGTGGTTCTGGACCATGTCCCGCATCGCGCCCGACTTGTCGTAATAGGCGCCTCGCCCGCCGACGCCGACCGTCTCTGCCACCGTGATCTGGACATGGTCGACGTACTGGTGATTCCACAGGGGCTCGAAAAGCAGGTTGGCAAAGCGGACGGCCATCAGGTTCTGGACCGTCTCCTTTCCGAGATAGTGATCGATCCGGTAGATCTGCCGTTCTGCGAAGTGGCTGGCCAGTACTGCATTGAGTTCCCGCGCCGTTGCAAGATCGCGCCCGAAGGGCTTCTCCACGACGATGCGGCTTTCTGCAGTCGCGATCCCGTGCTTGTGCAGGCGCTCGGCAAGCGCGCCGAACAACCCCGGCGCGACCGAGAAGTAGAAGGCCGTGACGACATCCTTCCGCACCAGCCCGCGCAGCCTGTTCCAGCCTCCGTCCCCGGTCGCGTCTATGGGCACATAGTGAAGGGACTCGAGAAAGCGCCCCAGTACCACCGGGTCGCGCTTCCGCTCGTCGACGAACTCGGTCACTGCCTGGCCGGCAATCGCGCGGAAGCCCGCGTCGTCGAGTTCGGCGCGCGCGCAGCCGATGATCCTGGCGCCTTCCGGCATCTGACCGGCGAGGTACCGGCGATAAAGGCCCGGCAGGATCTTCCGTCTTGCCAGGTCGCCCGTCCCGCCGAAGATCACAAGGTCGAATACCTCGACCGGAATGACGCGCGAAACCATGAATCTGCCCCCGCGCCGCTTCCCGGCGCCACCTGATGTTAGCGCTAACGGACCGGCACATATCCGCTGGCCTCGCTCAAGTCTAGCATTGCCGTCGGGCAACGGCCAAGGTTGTCACGACGGGGCATGCCATCCCCTGCGTGTCCGGCGATGAACCCGGCATGAAACCGGCGGACAAGCCACGATGTACCGACAGGACAACCTGGCAGCCGCGCTTCTCATGATCATCGCGATGGCGGCCTTCGCCGTCGAGGACCTCTTCCTGAAGTCGACAGCCATGTCGATGTCGCCCGGTCAGGTGACGTCGATGACCGGCGCTGCGGGGGCGGTCATCTTCTCCCTTGCGGCGCGCGCAAGGGGACAGCCCACCTTCTCGCGGAAGTTCCTGTCCGCACCCGTGATCCTGCGCAATCTGAGCGAGGCCGGGGCTGCCATGCTCTACATGTCTGCTCTTGCCCTCATTCCGCTCACCCTGAACGTCGCGATCCTTCAGGCCTCTCCCCTTGTCACGACGATGGGGGCTGCGCTCGTTCTCGGTGAACGTGTCGGCTGGCGCAGGTGGTCGGCGATTGGCCTGGGCTTTGCCGGCGTTCTGGTCATTCTTCAGCCCGCGGGGGAAGGTTTCCGGCCGCCAGCCCTGCTGACTGTCGGATGCGTCATCGTGCTTGCGATCCGCGACCTGGTCACCCGTGCAATGCCGGGCGATGTCGGCACGCTGCAGCTCACGACCTGGGCCTATGCATCCCTGGTTCCGGCCGGCTGGCTTCTCATGTTGATGGACGGGTCCCGTGCGGTCGCACCCGAGCCCTGGCAATGGGCTGCGCTGGCCGTCGCGCTGGTCTCGGGCATCGCCGGCTACTACACGATCACCCTGTCGCTCCGGATGGGCGAAATCTCGGTGGTCACCCCGCTCCGCTACACGCGACTGGTCTTCTCTGCAGGACTTGCGATGCTGTTCCTGGCCGAGCGTCCCGACCATGCCGTCATCGCCGGTTCGGCCATCGTGGTTCTGTCCGGGATCTACACGTTCTGGCGGGAGGCCCGCAGTGTCCGCCAGCGCGCGAAGGCTTTCCACACTGCCCGACGCAACGTATGAAGCCCGCGAATCGACGTTTCGCGAGGGGCCACGAACCATGAGCACGATCATCGACATCCATGCCCGGGAAATCCTCGACAGCAGGGGCAATCCGACGATCGAGGTGGACGTGACGCTCGAGGACGGGACGATGGGGCGTGCTGCGGTCCCCTCGGGCGCGTCAACGGGCACCCGCGAGGCGGTAGAGCGGCGGGATGGCGACAAGGCGCGCTACAAGGGCAAGGGCGTGCTCGAGGCCGTGGCCGCCGTCAATGGCGAGATTGCCGAAAATGTCGTCGGCGAGGACGCTACGGAACAGGTGGCAATCGACCGGCTCATGATCGAGCTCGATGGGACCCCCAACAAGGGGCGGCTGGGCGCAAACGGAATCCTCGGCGTATCGCTCGCCGTGGCCAGGGCGGCGGCGGACTTCACCATGCAGCCGCTCTTCCGTTATGTGGGCGGCACGTCCGCGCACGTGCTGCCCGTGCCGATGATGAACATCATCAACGGTGGCCAGCACGCCGACAATCCCATCGACATCCAGGAATTCATGATCATGCCGGTGGCGGCAGGCAGTATCCGTGAGGCCGTGAGGATCGGCTCGGAGGTGTTCCATACCCTGAAGAAGGAGCTCCATGATGCCGGCCACAATACGGGCGTCGGGGACGAGGGCGGCTTCGCACCCAACCTGAGGTCGACTCGTGAAGCGCTTGATTTCATTCTTAAGTCTGTCGAGAAGGCCGGATACAAGCCGGGTCACGACATCTGCCTCGCGCTGGACTGCGCGGCAAGCGAGTATTACAGGGACGGTCGCTACGAGATGGCCGGCGAAGGCAAGTCGCTGACATCGGAGCAGAACATCGAGTACCTCGCAGGGCTTGTCGGCGACTACCCGATCATCTCGATCGAGGACGGGATGGCCGAGCAGGACTGGGACGGCTGGGCGGCGCTCACCCAGGCACTCGGGGGCAGGATCCAGCTTGTGGGCGACGACAACTTCGTGACCAACCCGGCCATCCTCGCCAAGGGAATCGAGATGGGCGTGGCCAACGGGCTTCTCGTCAAGGTCAACCAGATCGGTACCCTGACCGAGACGCTCGCCGCCGTACGCATGGCCGAACGCGCTGGCTACAACTGCGTGATGTCGCACCGCTCGGGCGAGACTGAGGATTCGACGATCGCCGACCTGGCAGTGGCCACCAACTGCGGCCAGATCAAGACCGGCTCGCTCAGCCGATCGGATCGGCTCGCGAAATACAACCAGCTGATCCGCATCGAGGAAATGTTGGGCGAGACGGCGGTCTATGCCGGGCGCAGCGTGCTGAAGGGATGAGCGAAAGCGTCGCGCGTGTTGTAGCGGCCCTCCGCGGGCATGGGCTCGCGGCCCAGGTCGTGGAGTATCCCGAAGGCACCCGGACTGCGGCGGAAGCCGCCGCCGCGGTCGGATGCGACGTGGACCAGATCGTGAAATCGATCGCGTTCCGGGGCGAAGCGAGCGGAAGGTGCCTTCTCTTCCTGACGGCCGGGGGCAACCGCGTCGATCCGCAGCTCGCCATGGGACTCGCAGGCGAGCCTCTCGCCAAGGCCGACGCCGACTTCGTGCGCGTCGAGACAGGCTTTGCCATCGGAGGTGTTGCTCCGGTCGGTCATGCCAGGCCGATCCGCGCATGGGGTGATCCGCGCCTCCTCGACTTTCCCCGGGTCTGGGCGGCGGCAGGCACGCCGCGCCATGTCTTTCCGGCCGAGCCGCGGGCCCTTCTGTCGGCGGCCGGTGCCGAGGTTGCGCATTTCGCCCTGCGCTGATCCAGGGTCAGGCAAACCTTTCGGGGCGGAACGCGGCGAGAAGGGGCGATACGGACCCGGACAGGATCTCTTCGGCCACGAGCCTGCCCACAAGCGGACCGAGCGTCACCCCGGAATGCATGACGGCCACGGTCAGGCCGGTGACATGACGCGGGCGTCCGACGGCTGGCAGCCCGTCCGCAGGAACGGGACGCAGGCCGAGAAGGACCTGGGCGGCCCGCAGCCCCCCTGCCCCGGGCAGACGCGCGTCGAGCCGGCCGAGAAGTTCGGCGGCCAGTCGCCAGGGCGCAGTCGAGACGCCGGAACTGCCCGGACCGTCGCCAGAAAAGATCTCGCCCGCCACGATGCGGCCGTCGCGATCCTGACGGAAGTGTATGTCGGGCGAGAGTATCAGGTGGTCCAGCATGTGCCTTACCGGCAGGGTATGCAGGATCAGTCCTGCGCGGTTGTCCATCGGCAGGCGCAGCCCGGCGCCGGCGAGCAGGTCGCCCGTGGATGCGCCAAGGGCAACCACCGACTCGTCGGCCTCGATCTCGCCATGGCCGGTCATGAATCCGCTCACGCGGCCCCCCTTCAGGATCAGGCCCGTGGCGCGCGGCCCGCAGAGCACGGTCGCCCCGGCCCCGGCGGCGAGAAGGGCGAGGTGCCGTGCGACGGCTGCGGCATCCACCGACCCCTCGGTCGAGGCGAGGATCGCCGCTTCGGGCGGATCGGCGACAGCGGGGGCGAGGCGCGCGAAGGTTTCCCGTCCGACCACCTCGGCCTCATGACCGCGGCGCCGGAGGGTTGCAGCCTGGGCAGCGAGGGCTTCACCTTCCTCTTCCCACCAGAGGCTTCCGCCCCAGCGCGGCCCGCAGGGCCCGCGCAGGTGCTCGGCCTCGTTCCATTCCGCGACGGCCGCCCTGCGCAGGGCAAAATAGGCATCCGTCTCGGCGAAGCTGGCGTTGATCCAGCCGAAGGAGGCGGCCGAGGCGCCGCTTGCCGGCGCGGCGTCGAAGAGGGTGACGCGGGCGCCGCGCACGGCGAGGGCATGGGCAATCGCGGCGCCGACGATTCCCGCGCCGGCGACGGCGACATGAAGCCGGGCGCTCATGGCAGGGCCACCTTGAATTCCTGGATCGTGTTGCCGCCGTCGACGACGATCATCTGGCCGGTGACGTAGCTGGCCTCCTCTGAGGCGAGAAAGAGCGCGACATGTCCGACCTCGGCGGGCGTGCCGGGGCGCCCGGCCGGCGTGAAGGCCCCGGCGGTGATCTCTGCCGGACTCGACGAGCCGGTCCTGATCCAGCCAGGCCCGATGCAGTTCACGGTTATGCCGTGTCGTCCGTTCTCGATCGCCAGGACCCGCGTCATGCCGAGCAGTCCGGCCTTTGCGGTGGCATAGACGCCCGAGCCGTCGATCCCGACCAGAGGGCCGGTCACCGACGAGATGTTGACGATCCGGCCGTAGCCGCGGCGGATCATGCCGGGCAGGACGGCGCGGGTCATGTGGAAGGCGGAATCGAGGCTGATCGACAGGCCGAAGCGCCAGCTGTCCTCGGGAAGGCGCGCAAGCCGCGCCCGCTTCACCTTGCGGCCGGTCTGGGCCATGCCGGCATTGTTGACGAGGATCTCGACCGGGCCGAGCGCCTTCCGGACCGCGGCGGCGAGCGCATCGGCCTGCGCAGCGTCGGCGAGGTCGGCCGTCGCGGCGAAGCAGCCCTGTCCGAGTTCACGCTGACGGTCGAAGATGCGCGGGGTGGTCGAGGTTATGGCCACCCGCGCCCCGGCCGCCGCCAGGAGCCTTGCGCAGGCGAAGCCGATCCCGTCGGCCGCCCCGGCACCCGTCACGAGAGCCACCCTGCCCGCTACCCCCGCCATCGCCGCCCTCTTGATCCGTCCGTCGCCACAGAGGCTAATCCGGCGCGGGCCGGACAGGAAGGGGAGGAGGAGGAGGAGGAGGAAGACCGGCATGACGGAAGCCGAAGCGATCATCGAGGCGCTCGGGCGGGCACAGCCCGGTGTCGTGCTCGGTCTCGCCTGGGTTCCGTTTCGAGGGCTTCACCCCGGCCGCGCCGGGCTTCGACATCCCGGCCTGGAGGGGCCCGCGGGAGTGTCCCACAATGGGACACCCCTTTCGCCCATTGATTTCATTGGATCTTTTTCAGGAATTAACGATCGATTCACGAATGACCCTCCTGCGAGCCCCGCCCGATGGGTGCCTGCGCCCCCGCCTTCCCCCCCTTCCGTTCCCCTCCCCCACTTCCGTTCCCCTCCCTTCC
>JAOADN010000019.1 GCA_026417295.1 Paracoccaceae bacterium | reverse complement strand
GTGCTGGCGGGCGACCACATCTACAAGATGGATTACGAGATCATGCTGCGCCAGCACGTGGACTCGAAGGCGGACGTGACCATCGGCTGCCTGACCGTGCCCCGGCTCGAGGCGCGCGCCTTCGGCGTGATGCATGTGGACCGCGCGATGCGGATCACCGACTTCCTGGAGAAGCCGAAGGATCCGCCCGCCATTCCGGGCGATCCGGACCATGCGCTGGCCTCGATGGGGATCTACGTCTTCGACTGGGCCTTCCTGCGCCAGCTCCTCATCCAGGACATGCAGGACGAGAATTCCAGCCACGATTTCGGCAACGACCTGATCCCGGCGATCGTCCGCAACGGCAAGGCCATGGCCCACCGCTTCGCCGACAGCTGCGTCAAGTCGGGGCTCGAGACCGAACCCTACTGGCGCGACGTCGGCACGATCGACGCCTTCTGGCAGGCCAACATCGATCTCACGGACTTCGTGCCCAAGCTCGATCTCTACGACAATGCCTGGCCGATCTGGACCTATGCCGAGATCGTGCCCCCCGCCAAGTTCATCCATGACGAGGACGGCCGGCGCGGCATGGCGGTCAGCTCGCTGGTCTCGGGCGACTGCATCGTCTCGGGGTCCGAGGTCAGGAACTCGCTGCTCTTCACCGGGGTGCGCACCCATTCCTATTCGGCGCTCGAATATGTCGTGGCCCTTCCCTACGTCGACATCGGCCGCAGGGCGCGGCTGAGGAACTGCGTCATCGACCGCGGCGTCGCCATCCCCGAAGGGCTGGTGATCGGCGAGGATGCGGAGGAGGATGCGAAATGGTTCCGTCGCACCGAGGCGGGCATCGTCCTTGTCACCCAGGACATGCTCGACCGGCGGGCGGCGGCGAAGGGGTAGGGGCCGGGGGTTTCACACCCCCGGACCCCCGTGGAGTATTTGGGCCAGGATGAAGGGGCAGGGCGAGGGGATGACGGCGACGGCGGCGCAGCACGGCACGGTCCTGTCGGTCGCCTCGGAATGCGTGCCGCTGGTCAAGACCGGCGGGCTTGCCGACGTGGTGGGGGCGCTGCCCGCGGCGCTGGCCGGGCAGGGCTTTGCGGTGCGCACGCTGATCCCGGCCTATCCGGGGCTGGTCAAGGCGCTTGCCCACGAGAGGGAGGTCTGGGCCGAGGCGGACCTCTTCGGCGGGCCGGGCCGGGTGCTGGCCGGGCGCGCGGGGGGTCTGGACCTGCTGCTGCTCGAGGCGCCGCATCTCTACGACCGCGACGGCGGCCCCTATTCGGCCCACGGGGCGGACTATCCCGACAACCCGGAACGCTTCGCGGCGCTGTCCTGGGCGGCGGCCGCGATCGCCAGGGGCGGCACGGAGGAGGGCTGGCGCCCCTCGATCCTGCATGCGCATGACTGGCAGGGCGGGCTGGCCCCGGCCTACCTGCGCTATGGCGGCGCGACGGCGGTGCGCTCGGTGCTCACCATCCACAACATCGCCTTCCAGGGGATCGCGCCGGCCGACCGGCTGGCGAAGCTGCGTCTGGCGCCGGGCACGTTCACCCCCGACCAGGTGGAATACTACGGCAACATCTCGGCGCTGAAGGCAGGGCTGGTGACGGCCGATGCGATCACCACCGTCTCTCCCAACTACGCCAACGAGCTCATGCGCCCGGAATTCGGGATGGGCCTCCAGGGGGTGATCGCGGCCCGCGCCGCCAGCCTGCACGGCATCCTGAACGGGGTGGATACCGCGGTCTGGGACCCGTCCCGCGATCCCGATGCCGCGCCCTACGGGCCGCGGTCGATGAAGGGCAAGGCGACGAACCGCGCCGCACTCCTGGCCGAGTTCGGCCTCGGTCCGGTGCCCGGGCCCCTGGCCATCCTGGTCAGCCGGCTGACCCATCAGAAGGGCATCGACCTCGTGGCCGAGGCGGTGCCCGACTTCATCGCCGGCGGGGGCGGCCTGGTCGTGCTGGGGACGGGCGATCCCGCGCTCGAGGCGGCGATGCGCGGCCTGGCCGAGCGCTTCCCCGGCCGGGTCGGGGTGACGATCGGCTATGACGAGGCGCTGAGCCACCGCATGTTCGCGGGCGGCGATGCGGTTCTCGTCCCCTCGCGCTTCGAACCCTGCGGCCTGACGCAGCTCTACGGCCTGCGCTACGGCACGATCCCGGTCGTCGCGCTGACCGGCGGGCTTGCCGACAGCGTGATCGGGGCGACGCCGGCCTCGCTGTCGGCGGGGGCAGCGACCGGCATCACCTTCCACCCGGTCGATGCGCTGGGGCTGCGCCAGGCGCTGGCGCGGCTGCTCGCGCTTCATGCCGAGCCGGCGGTCTGGGCGGCGATGCGCGCCCGCGCGATGAAGGCCGAGGTCTCATGGGACAGCGCGGCCGCCCGCTATGCCGCCCTCTACCGGAGCCTTGCGGGGTGAACGCCGCCCAGCGCCGCGACGGGCGCCCGCGCGAGGCGGGCAAGTGGGCCATCGGCCCCGGCCGGCCCTGGCCGCTCGGGGCGAGCTTCGACGGCACGGGCGTCAACTTCGCCGTCTTCTCGGCCAATGCCGAGCGCATCGACCTGTGCATCTTCTCCGACGACGGCCGGCGCGAGGTGGCGCGCCTCGCCCTGCCCGAGCGCGACGGCGACGTCTGGCACGGCCATGTCGCCGGGCTGACGCCGGGCACGCGCTACGGCTACCGCGCGCACGGGCCCTACGAGCCCGAACGCGGCCAGCGTTTCAATGCCAACAAGCTGCTGATCGATCCCTATGCCCGGATGCTGGACGGGCGGCTGCGCTGGTCGGATGCGCTGATGGGCTACCGGATCGGCAGCCCGAAGGGCGACCTCAGCTTCGATTCGCGCGACAGCGCCTTCGCCGTGCCCAAGGCCATCGTCGCCGATCCCGGCTTCGCCTGGGAGAACGACGCCCCGCCGCGCACGCCCCTGCACCGCACAATCATCGGCGAGGCGCATGTGCGCGGGATGACGATGCTCAATCCCGGCGTTCCCGAGGGCGCCCGCGGCACCTTCCTCGGCCTGGCCTCGGATGCCGTCCTCGACCACCTGACGAAGCTCGGCATCACCGCGATCGAACTCCTGCCCGTGCAGGCCTTCATCGACGACCGCTTCCTCGTGACCCGGGGGCTGAGGAACTACTGGGGCTACCAGACGATCGGCTTCTTCGCCCCCGAGCCGCGCTACCTCTCGCATGGCGCGCTGTGGGAGTTCCAGACCATGGTGCGCCGCTTCCATGCCGCCGGGATCGAGGTCATCCTCGACGTCGTCTACAACCACACGGGCGAGGGCGATGCCTTCGGCCCGACCCTCAGCTTCCGCGGCCTCGACAACCGCAGCTACTATCGCCTGATCGGCGAGGGCCGCCACTACGTCAACGATTCCGGCACCGGCAACACGCTGGACCTGACCCATCCGATGGTGCTGCGCCTCGTCATGGACAGCCTGCGCTACTGGGTCGAGGTCATGCATGTCGACGGCTTCCGCTTCGACCTCGCGGCCAGCCTCGGGCGCGAGGTCCACGGCTTCGATCCCGCGGGCGGCTTCCTCGACGCCCTGCGTCAGGATCCGGTCCTCACCCGGGTGAAGCTCATCGCCGAACCCTGGGACGTGGGCCCGGGGGGCTATCAGCTTGGCAACTTCCCCCATCCCTTCCTCGAATGGAACGACCGCTTCCGCGACGGCGTGCGCCGCTTCTGGCGCGGCGATCCGGGCATGACGGCCGATCTCGCCCGCCGCCTGCTGGGTTCGGCCGAGATCTTCGACAGGGCGGGGCGCGCGGCGACCTCGTCGGTCAACTACGTCACCTCGCATGACGGCTTCACGCTCGCCGACCTGGTCAGCTACACGCAGAAGCGCAACGAGGCCAATGGCGAGGACAACCGCGACGGCCATTCCGAGAACTTCTCCGACAACATGGGCCACGAGGGGCCGACGACCGACCGCGCCATCCGCGCGGCCCGCGACCGCCGCCGCCGCAACCTGCTGGCGACGCTGCTGCTGGCCCAGGGGACGCCGATGCTGCTGCTTGGCGACGAACTCGGCAACAGCCAGGCCGGCAACAACAACGCCTATGCCCAGGACAATCCGACCGGCTGGCTGGACTGGGAGGGGGCCGACAGGTCCTTCGTCGCCTTCGTCACGCGGCTCATACGCCTGCGTCGCGAGCATCCGGTGCTCAGCCAGCGGCGCTTCCTGCACGGCAAGGTGCGCGACGCCGACGGCGCGCGCGACATCGTATGGCGCAAGCCCGACGGGACCGAGCCTTCGCCGCTTGACTGGAACGACGCGGGCTGGCGCACCCTCTGCGCCGAGCTGCGCGGGGCCGCCGAAGGGCCGGACGGCCAGGTCGAGGGCGAGACGCTCTATGCCGTCTTCAACGGCGACGGCCCCTGCGACATCGTGCTGCCGCCGGGGCGCTGGCGACGGCTGCTCGACACCGCCGATCCGCGCGCGGCCGAGGTGCCGGTGACGGCGGCGGCGGTGCCCTGCGCGCCGCAGGCGGTGATGCTCTTCGTTCAGGACAAGGGTCAGGCGGGCGCCATGCCCGCGCGGGAGGAATGAGATGACGGCGGTGACACACAGGACGGCCCCGATCGCCGGGCAGAAGCCGGGAACCTCGGGCCTGCGCAAGAAGACCCCGGTCTTCATGGGGCCCCATTACCTCGAGAACTTCGTGCAGGCGATCCTCGACACGGTGGGGGCGGCGGGCCGGACCTTCGTCCTCGGCGGGGACGGGCGCTACTTCAACGACCGCGCCGCCCAGGTCATCCTGCGCATGGCCGCGGCCAACGGCGTCGCCAGGATGATCGTCGGGCAGGGGGCGATCCTGTCCACGCCTGCCGCCAGCCACCTGATCCGCCTGAACCGCACCGACGGCGGCATCATCCTGTCGGCCAGCCACAACCCCGGCGGCCCGACAGAGGATTTCGGCGTCAAGTTCAACATGCCGAACGGCGGCCCGGCGCCCGAGTCGGTGACCGAGGCGATGTTCGCCCGCAGCCAGGTCCTGACCGAGTACCGGATCTGGGAGGGTCAGGACATCGACCTGTCCGGGCCGGGCACCGCGCGGCTCGGCCCGATGACGGTCGAGATCGTCGATCCGGTGGCCGACTACGCCCGCCTGATGGAGGGGCTCTTCGACTTCGACGCCATCCGCGCGATGTTCGCGGGCGGCTTCCGCATGCGCATGGATTCGATGTGCGCCGTGACCGGCCCCTATGCGAAGGCGATCCTCGAAGGGGCGCTCGGTGCGCCCGCGGGCACGGTGGTGAACGCCACGCCGCTGCCCGACTTCGGCGGCATGCATCCCGATCCGAACCCGGTCTGGGCCAAGGCGCTGATGGACGAGATGTTCGGCCCCGATGCGCCCGACTTCGGCGCCGCCTCGGACGGCGACGGCGACCGCAACATGGTCGTCGGGCGCGGCATCTACGTCTCGCCCTCGGATTCGCTGGCGGTGCTGGCGGCGAACGCCCACCTCGCGCCCGGCTACAGGGGCGGCCTGAAAGGCGTCGCGCGGTCGATGCCCACCTCGGCCGCCGTCGACCGCGTCGCCGCCGCCCTGGGCCTGCCGCATTACGAGACGCCGACGGGCTGGAAGTTCTTCGGCAACCTTCTCGACGCGGGGAAGGCGACGCTCTGCGGCGAGGAAAGCTTCGGCACCGGCAGCGACCACGTGCGCGAGAAGGACGGGCTCTGGGCGATCCTCCTGTGGCTCAACATCCTTGCCGTGCGCCGCCAGCCGGTCGCCGGGATCATGGCCGAACACTGGGCGCGCTTCGGGCGCAACTACTACAGCCGCCACGACTACGAGGCGCTGCCCGCCGAAGGGGCGGCCGCGATGATGGCGGCCCTGCGGGGCAGGCTCGCGGACCTGCCGGGCCGGACCTTCGAGGGGATGACGGTCAGCGCCGCCGACGACTTCGCCTATACCGACCCCGTGGACGGGTCGGTGTCGAAGGGGCAGGGGGTCCGGGTGATCTTCGCGGGCGGCAGCCGCATCGTGCTGCGCCTCTCGGGCACGGGGACCGAGGGGGCGACGCTGCGCCTCTACCTGGAACGCTACGTCCCCGGCCCGGACGGGCTGCACGAAGAGGTGCAGGCCGCGCTCGGCCCGGTCATCCGCGCCGCCGAGTCCATCGCCGCGATCCGTGCGTCCACCGGCCGCGCCGGGCCGGACGTTGTGACCTGAGGCGCCGGGCTTTCCCCGGCCCCCGGGCTTTCCGGCGCCCCCGCGGTCACACCTTCAGGCTGCGGCAGCCCTTGGCGTCGCTCTCCACGGCCCGGTCCAGCACCGCCTGAAGCGCCGCGCCGCGGTGGAAGTCGGGGTCCATCGGCGCCTCGCCGCGGATCGCCGCGATGAAGCGCTGGTAGTTGTTCGGCACCCTGGGCAGCTTCACCTGTTCCCATGTGCCGGTCGTCAGGTTCGCCTCGCGGCAGACGCGCAGCGTGCTCGTGTCGTTGGCATAGATCACCTCGACGCCGCCTTTCACGCCGAAGACCTTCAGCGTCAGCTGGTTGACATAGCCCGAGGCGAAGCGCGACGCATGGACGACGCCGATCGCCCCGTTGGCCAGCGCCACATGCATCGCGCAGCTGTCGTTGGCGTCCAGCACGTACTTGCCGATCCGGTCGCCCGGCGCCTTGTGGAAGGTCTTGAGCCGGCACGAGACCTCGGTCACGTCCTGCCCGGCCGCGAAGGTGGCGAAGTCCAGGATGTGGATGCCGACATCGCCGAGCACCCCCTTGGACCCGTGCGCCGTGGACAGCCGCCACAGCCACTGGTCCTCGCGGTCCCAGTGCCCCCAGGCCGGCTGGGTCAGCCAGCTCTGCAGGTACGAGGCCTCGATGTGGCGGATCTCGCCGATCTCGCCGGCCGCGACCATGCGCTGGGCCGCCTGCAGGGCCGCACCCTCGCGATAGGTGAGGTTCACGCCGTGCACCACGCCCGCCCTGTCGGCGGCCCTGGCCATCGCCGCCGCGTCCTTCCGGTTCACCGCCAGCGGCTTCTCGCAGAAGACGTGCTTGCGCGCCTTCAGAAGCGGCATCGTGGTGGCAAAGTGCACCCCGTCGGGGGTGACGTTCGCCGCCGCGTCGAACTCGCCCCAGTCCAGCGCCTCCTCCACCGAGGCGAAGCCGCGGCCGATGCCGAAGCGTTCGCGATAGGCCTTCAGCCGTTCGGCATTGGTGTCGACGCCGGCAACGATGGTGACGCCCGCAATCGCCTGGAAGCGCTCGGCATGGCGCCCGGCCATGCCGCCGGTGCCGACGATCAGCAGACGCACGGGAAGGGGTTGCCTGGCCATCAGCGGAAACCCTCCTCGCCCGGGGCGTGCAGCTTGCCGCCGCGCTCGACGATCTTCTCAAGCGCCTTGTCCACCGGCACGTTGGGGGCGGCGTTCGGGTCGGCGATGCGCTTGGCCGGATTGTGGGCCCAGCGCACGGCATTGCGCAGCACCTGGTGGACGACCGGCAGGTGATAGGTCGGATAGGCCTCGTGACCGGGGCGGAAGTAGAAGACGTTGCCCGCGCCGCGCCGGTAGGTCACGCCCGAACGGAACACCTCGCCGCCCTGGAACCAGCTCACGAAGACGGTCTCCAGCGGCTCGGGGATGCCGAAGGGTTCGCCGTACATCTCCTCGTACTCGATCTCGAAATGGCTGCCGAGGCCCGCCGCGATCGGATGGTTGGGCGCGGTCACCCACAGCCGCTCGCGTTCGCCCGCCTCGCGCCAGGTCAGGTTGCAGGGCGTGCCCATGAGCCGCTTGAAGATCTTCGAGAAATGCCCCGAATGCAGGACGATCAGGCCCATGCCCGACCATACCGCCTCGGCCACCCGTTCGACGACGGCGTCGCTCACCTCGCCATGGGCGACATGCCCCCACCACAGAAGCACATCCGTCTCCGCCAGCTTCGCCGCCGTCAGCCCGTGTTCGGGGTCCTGCAGGGTGACGCTCGTCGCGCGGATCTCCGGATCGGCGTTCAGCGCATCGACGAGGGCGCCGTGCATCCCCTTGGGGTAGAGTTCGGCGACCAGCCTGTTCTTCTGCTCGTGGACGTTCTCGCCCCACACGGTTGCGCGGATCGGCATCGCCGGACCTCCCATTCAAAGCGCTTTGAATGCCTTTACCACAGCCGGCGGGAAAGGGCCAGCCGCGCCGTCGCTCACAGGCTCACGGGCCGCCCCAGGCGGATCGATTCGTCGGCCGCCAGACAGACGGCCAGCGAGCGCACGGCATCCTCCATGTGACGCGACAGGTCGATGTCCTCGGCGATGGCCCGCAGCACGAAGGCCTGCTCGGCCCGGCACAGGGCGTCGTGGTCGGGCTCGCCGGGGAAGGCGACGATGCGGTCCGCCCCGCCGGCGGGATGGATGCGCAGCGCCCCCACGCGGGTATGGCCGGCCACCTCGGCGCTGCCCGCGCCGTCCGATCCGGTGATGCTGACCGCCCCGCCGGGGCTGATCACGTCCTTCACGAAGAAGGCGGTCTCCGACATCATCGGGCCCCATCCGGCCTCGTACCAGCCGATGCTGCCATCCGCGAAGAACACCTGGAACTGGCCGTAATTGTACATCTCCGGGGCGATCTCGGCACTCAGGCGCAGGCCCATGCCCTGCACCCGGACGGGCCGTGCATCGGTGATCTGGCACATGACATCGACGTAATGGACCCCGCAGTCGACGATGGGCGAGGTCGTGCGCATCAGCGCCTTGTGGGTCTCCCAGGCGGGGCCGGTCGACTGCTGGTTCAGGTTCAGCCGGAAGACATAGGGCCCGCCCAGCGCCCGCGCCTCGGCGACAAGGCGCATCCAGGACGGATGGTGGCGCAGGATGTAGCCGACGACCAGCTTGCGGCCCAGTCGCTTCGCGGTCGCGACCACGCGCTCCGCCTCGGCCACCGTCGCGGCCACAGGCTTCTCGACGAAGACATGGGCGCCGGCCTCCATCGCCGCAATGGCATAGGCGGCGTGGCTGTCGGTGTGGGTGGCGATCGCCACAAGTTCCGGCTTCGTCTCAAGACCGGCCTCGAACGTCCTGAAAACAGGCACGGATTCCAGCTCTGGCGGGGCAGGGCGCCCGGACCGGTTCACGATCCCCGCGATCTCGCTGCCCAGCGCCGCATGGGCCAGCGCGTGGCTCTGCCCCATGTTGCCCGCCCCGACGATCAGGACCCGCATCGCCCCGCCCCCTTCCGGATGCCTCCCCCTGCCTGCCCGCCACGATGCGCGCCGCGCCGGCGGGCCGCAAGCCCGCTGCGGCGCAGGGCTTCCGGGGCCGGGGGCGCTGGCCTAATGTCGCCGCATGGATCCGGGATCACGCCTCATCCTCGGCATCGACGGCGGCGGCAGCGGCAGCCGCGCGGCCCTGCTCGTCGACGGCCGGCGCATCGAGGCCTCGGCCGGCCCCTGCAACGTCGCCAGCGGCTTCGATGCCGCGATCGCCGCGCTGGGCGAGCTCTATGCCGCGCTGGCCGCGCGCGCCGGGCTTTCGCCGGAGGCGCTCAGGGCCGCGCCCGCCTGGCTCGGCCTCGCCGGCGTCACGGGCGAGGCGGCGGCCGGGCGGGTGAAGAGGGCGCTCGGTCTGGCGCAGGCCCGGGTGACCGACGACCTGCCCACGACCCTGGCCGGGGCGCTCGGCGGCCGCGACGGCGCGGTCGCCGCGATCGGCACGGGCTCCGTCATCGGGGCGCAGCGCGAAGGGCGCATCCGGCGCGTCGGCGGCTGGGGCTTCGTGCTGGGCGACCAGGCCTCGGGCGCCTGGCTCGGGCGGCGCGCGGCCGAGGCGGCGCTCCTGGCCCGCGACGGGCTCGAGGCCGAAGGCCCGCTGTCCGCCGCGGTCATGGCACGGTTCGGCGGCGATCCCGACGCGCTCGTCGCCTTCGCCTTCGCCGCCCGGCCGGCCGACTTCGCCGACCTCGCCCCGGCGGTGATCGGCGCCGCGGGGCAGGGCGACGCGCTGGCCCTCCGGCTTGTCGGCGAGGGCGCGGACTACATCCGCCGCGGCCTTGCCGCCCTTGGCCACCGCCCCGGCGAGGCGCTGGTCATGGCGGGCGGCCTCGGCCCATTCTACGCCGGCAGGATCGGCCTGCCGGTCGTTGCCGCGGCGGGCAGCGCGCTCGACGGCGCGCTTCGCCTTGCCGCCCTCGCCGCCGGAGGATCGCCATGCCCCAGTCCCTGATGGCCGCCGAGATCGCCGACATCCCCGATGCCGTGGCGCGACTTCTCGACAGGGGCGGACCGGCCATCCGGGCCGCTGCCCGGGCCGCGCGTGCGCTCGACCCGCCGCTCATCGCCACCGTCGCGCGCGGCTCCTCCGACCATGCCTGCACCTTCCTGAAATATGCCGCCGAACTGGTGCTCGGGCTGCCCGTCGCCTCGATCGGTCCCTCGGTCGCCTCGATCTACAAGGTCAGCCTCCGGCTCCGCCGCGCCCTTGCCCTGGCCGTGTCGCAGTCTGGCGAAAGCCCCGACATCCTCGCGCTGGCGACGGCGGCGCGGGCCGGCGGCGCGCTGACCGTGGCCATCACCAACCATCCGGCCTCGCCGCTCGGCCAGGCGGCAAGCCACACGCTCGCCCTTCATGCCGGGCCCGAACGGTCGGTCGCCGCGACCAAGACCTTCGTCGCCTCGGCCGTGGCGGGCCTTGCGCTGATCGCCCACTGGAAGGAGGACGAGGACCTTCTCTTCGCCATCGCCGCGCTGCCGGAACGGCTGGCCAGGGCCGTGGCGCTGGACTGGCCCGCCCTGCGCGAGGCCCTGGCCGGCGAGGAATCGCTCTACGTCCTGGGGCGCGGCCCGTCCTGGGCCATGGCCAACGAGGCCGCGCTCAAGTTCAAGGAGGTCGCCCTCATCCATGCCGAGAGCTATTCCTCGGCCGAGGTCCTGCATGGCCCGGTCTCGATCGTCGATCGCGGCTTTCCGGTCCTCGCCCTGACCGCCGCCGATGCCGCCGAGGACAGCGTGGCCGAGGTCGCCGACCGGCTCGCCGGGCGCGGGGGCAGGGTCTTCGTCACCTCCGACAGGGCCCGCGCCGCGCAGGTCCTGCCCCATGTCAGAACCGACCACCCGCTGACCGATCCCCTGGCGCTGATCGCCACCTTCTATGCCACGGTCGAACGCATCGCCGTCGCCCGCGGGATCCCGCCCGATACGCCGCCGCATCTGTCGAAGGTCACGAGAACGCTCTGAGGACGGATACGAGAATCGAATTGCAAGCCATTGCATGTGAAAGGATATTCGACGGCAGGGCGTTCCGCTCGGGGGTCGTGCTGATGGCCGGCGGGCGCATCGCCGGACTGGTCGGGCGCGATGCCCTGCCGCCCGGAACGCCGGTGCGGGAGCTTGGCGAAGGACTCCTCGCGCCCGGTTTCGTCGATCTCCAGGTGAACGGCGGCGGCGGGGTCATGCTGAACGACGAGCCGAGCCTCGAGACGCTCGAGCGCATGGCCCGCGCCCATGCCGGCCTCGGGGCGACGACGATCCTTCCCACGCTCGTCACCGACCGGCCCGGGGTCGCGGCCCGCGCCGTCGAGGCGGTGGCGGCCGCGCAGGGCAGGGGCCTGCCGGGGATCGAGGGGCTGCATCTGGAGGGGCCGCATCTCGACCCGGCGCGGAAGGGGGCGCATGACGCCGCGCTCATCCGTCCCATGACGGAGGGGGACCTTGCCGCGCTCACCGCGGCGCGGGCCCGCCTCGGCACGCTTGTCGTGACCGTCGCGCCCGAGGCCGCGACCGCGCAGCAGGTGGCCGCGCTGGCCGCCGCCGGGATCGTCGTCGCGCTCGGCCACAGCGGCTGCTCCTATGCCACGGCCAGGCTTCACGCCGATGCCGGGGCACGCGTGGTCACGCATCTCTTCAACGCGATGAGCCAGCTTTCCGCGCGCGAACCCGGTCTCGCCGGGGCCGCGCTCGACGACGGGCGCCTGTCGGCCGGGCTCATCGCCGACGGCATCCATGTCCATCCCGCGACGATCCGCGCCGCGCTGGCGGCCAAGCGCGGACCGGGGCGCATCTTCCTGGTCTCGGATGCGATGGCCACCGCCGGCAGCGACATCGCGTCCTTCGCGCTGAACGGCCGCAGGATCACGCGCGCGGGCGGCCGGCTGACGCTGGCCGATGGCACGCTCGCGGGGGCCGATCTCGATCTCGCGCGGGCGCTGCGCCTCCTCGTCGGCCAATGCGGCGTGCCGCTGGCGCGGGCCCTTGCGATGGCCACGTCCGTTCCGGCCGCCGTCGCCGGCCTCGGCCGCGTCGCCGGGCGCCTGGCCGCCGGACGCGCGGCCGATCTCGTGCATCTCTCGCCCGGCCTGCACCTGCGTTCCGTCTGGCAGGGGGGGGCGGAAATCCCGGTCTTCGCCCCAGGAGGGGAAGCCGGCAGCCCCGGTCTGGAAATCCGATAATCAGTATTATGTAAAGAAAATGCCGGCCCCCGGGCCGGGTTCCCGGCCCCGGCGCTGGAAACCACGGTGCTGGAAACCCGCCCCGATCGCGGCTATCCCTGCCGCAAAGCCGAAGGATCCCCGCCCATGCCGTCACCCCGGATCGCCGCCTCCATCCTTGCCGCCGATTTCGCTGCCTTCGGCGCGGAATGCCGCGCGATCGAGGATGCCGGCGCCGACTGGGTGCATGTCGATGTCATGGACGGCCATTTCGTGCCCAACCTGACCTTCGGCCCGCAGATGTGCGCGGCCCTGCGCCCGCATGTCCGCGGCACCATGGACGTGCATCTGATGATCGCGCCGGTCGATCCCTGGATCGAGGCCTTCGCACGCGCCGGCGCCGACATCATCACCGCCCATATCGAGGCCGGCCCACACATTCACAGGACATTGCAAGCAATTCGCAACACGGGAAAAAAGGCAGGTCTTGCCATCAATCCCGGCACCGGGACGGACGCCGTTCCCCAGCTTCTGGACATGGTCGACGTGATCTGCGTCATGACCGTCAATCCCGGCTTCGGCGGCCAGGCCTTCATCGCGTCCCAGATCGACAAGATCCGCACCCTCCGCGGGATGATCGGCCGCCGTCCGGTGCTGGTCGAGATCGATGGCGGCGTCACCGCCGTGACCGCCCCCCTGGTCGTCGCCGCCGGGGCCGACGTCCTGGTGGCCGGGTCGGCGCTCTTTGCCGGCGGAAAGGCCGCCTATGCCGGCAACATCGCCGCCCTGCGCGCCGCGGCGGGCGGCGGCGCGGACGCAGCGGGAAACGCGGCCGGCCGTTGAAGCCGCGCGGCCGGGCGCCTATCTAGGGGGCCAAAGCAAGGGAACACCGCCATGTCAGAGGCTCATCCTTCAGGCGCGCCGGTCGTCACCGGCTTCTTCGACGAGGCGACGAACACCGTCAGCTACGTCGTCCGCGATCCGGCCAGCACCAGCGCCGCCATCATCGATTCGGTCCTCGACTTCGACTATGCCTCGGGGCGGACCAATACCGCCTCGGCCGACCGGCTGATCGACTTCGTCCGCGCGAACGGGCTTGACGTCGAATGGATCCTCGAGACGCATGTCCATGCCGACCACCTGTCGGCCGCGCCCTACCTGCAGGAGCGCCTCGGCGGCCGGATCGGCATCGGCGAGAAGATCACCGTCGTCCAGGACACCTTCGGCAAGGTGTTCAACGAAGGCACCGAGTTCCGCCGCGACGGGTCGCAGTTCGACCGGCTGTTCCGCGAGGGCGACACCTTCACCATCGGCGGGCTCGAGGCGCGGGTCCTGCACACCCCCGGTCACACGCCCGCCTGCCTGACCTATGTCATCGGCGATGCCGCCTTCGTCGGCGACACGCTCTTCATGCCCGACTACGGCACCGCGCGCTGCGACTTTCCGGGCGGCTCGGCCCGCCAGCTCTACCGCTCGATCCAGAAGATCTTCGCCCTTCCCGATTCGACGCGGATCTTCGTCGGGCACGACTACAAGCCGGCCGGGCGCGACAGCTATGCCTGGGAGACGACGGTCGCCGAGGAGAAGGCGCGCAACGTCCATATCGGCGGCGCGAAATCCGAGGACGAGTTCGTCGCCGTGCGCGAGGCGCGCGACAGCACGCTCGCCATGCCGCGGCTCATCATCCCGTCCCTGCAGGTCAACATGCGCGCCGGGCAGATGCCGCCCCCCGCCCCCGATGGCCGGACCTACCTGAAGATCCCGCTCAACGGGCTCTAGACGATCGCCTTTTCCAGGAACGGGCGCCCCGCCAGCACGCGCGCCACGCCAAGTTCGGACAGGTCGAGCGTCTGCCAGGCGCCCGTCAGCATGATCTCGGCCAGCCCCCGGCCGACCGCCGGGGCCTGCTGCAGCCCGTGGCCGGAGAAGCCGCTGGCCAGGAAGAGGTTGTCGAAATGCGGGTGCGGCCCGAGGATCGCGTTCTGGTCCAGCCGGTTGTAGTCGTAATGCCCGACCCAGAACCGGATCACCTTGGCTGCGGCGAATCCCTCGGCCCGGTTGTAGAGCCGCGGCCAGACCGCATCCTCCCACAGCTGGTGATCGGGCGCGAAGTCGTCCAGCCCGCAGGGGCCGTCCGCCTCGGGCACCGTGGCACTGATCCACTGCCCGTGCTCGGGCCGCGCATAGATCCCCGTATGGTCGATCACCAGCGGCGCATCCGGGTGCCGCGCCTCCGGGGCATCGACCACGAAAACCGTTCTCTTGCGCGGCTCTACGGGCCATTCCTCGCCCAACGTCGCAAGCAGGCCCGTCACCCGCGTCCCGGCGGCAAGCAGCACCTGCCCGGCTTCCATCCGTGTCCCGTCGGCCAGCCGCAGCCCGGTCACGCGCCGCCCCTCCGCCGTCAGTGCCGCCACCTCGCCGGTCACGAAGCGGGCCCCGCGCGCCCTGGCGGCGTTCCTCAGGCCGTGCAGCAGCCCCATGTTGTCGAACCAGCCCTCGTCGCGCCTGCCGATGCTGCCGGCCTCCACATCGTCAAGCCGCATCCAGGGAAAGCGCGCCGACAGCGCCGCGCGCGACAGGACCTCGGTCGCCGCGCCGAGGCTGCGCTGCATCGCCGCCAGGTCCTCCAGCAGCGCGGCGCCCGCCGCCGTGCCGGCCAGGAAAAGGTAGCCGTTCTCGCGCAGGCCCAGCGAGGGCACGCCCCCGGCCGGGCCGACATGCGCCGCGAAATCCCTTATGAAGTCAATTCCGAAGCGCGAGATCTTCACGTTCACGGGGTTCGAGAACTGGCTGCGGACCGAGGCCACGGACAGCGCGGTTGCGGCCTGCGCATAGGTCGGGTCGCGCTCGATGACCGTGACTTCGGGCGCGGCCGCCGCACCGCGCAGCCAGAAGGCCGCCGAGGCGCCCATGACGCCTCCGCCCACGATCAGCACCTCGGTCCCGTCCCTGCCCGCCGTCATCTCCGTCCGTCCCCTCGCCCGCCCGCGCCTTCTAGCATGACGGCCGCCCGGCGAAAGGGTCGTGCCGCCCCGGAATGCCGGCGCACAAGGCCGCCACTCGACAAGGCGGCCGCTGTCGTGGCAGACTCCGCAACCGGGGGATGAACCACGGCGCGGGGCGGCAGGGCCCCGGGGCGGCGCCGCGGGACCGGGGAAGACGAGGCCAGGGTAGCGATGTCGGGCGCGCCTGTGGGACTGCTGGATCACCTCGAACGGGTCATGGCTGCGCATTCGATCGAGGCGCTCTGGGCCCTGCATGTCGAGGCGATGGGCCGTTACGGCTTCGACCGGCTGCTCTACGGCTTCACCCGGTTCCGCACCTCGAACTCCTTCGGCGATCTCGACGACGTGCTCGTCCTGTCGAACCACGACCAGGCCTATATCGACGCCTTCGTGCGCTCGGGCCTGTTCCACCATGCCCCGATGGTCCGCTGGGCGGCGGCCAACGAGGGGGCCTGTTCCTGGCGCTGGATCGAGGAACAGATCGCCGCGGGGCTGCTGACCCCGTCGGAGCAGAAGGTGGTCGAGCTCAACAACCGCTTCGGCGTCCGCGCCGGCTACTCGATCAGCTTCCACGACGAATCGGTGCGTTCGAAGGGGGCGATCGGGCTGACGGCACCGGCCCATGTGCCGCAGGCCGAGGTCGAGGCGACCTGGGCCGCCCACGGGCGCGAGATCGTGCTGATCAACACGGTCACGCACATGCGCATCACCGCCATGCCCTTCGCCTCGGCGCGCCGCGCGCTGACCCCGCGCCAGCGCGAGGCGCTCGAATGGGTCGGCGACGGCAAGACGACGCAGGACATCGCGACGATCATGGGCCTGACCGCCGCGACGGTCGAGAAGCACCTGCGCCTCGCGCGCGAGGCCCTCGATGTCGACACCACCGCGCAGGCGGTGCTCAAGGCCTCGTTCCAGAACCAGATCTTCATCCTGCGGAACTGACCGCGCCGCCCGCGCCGGAGGCCGCGGATCCCTTGCCGCCCGCGCCGGAGGCCGCGGAACCCTTGCCGCACGCGCCGGGTAGGGTTTCCCCTACTCGCCTGACGCCGCGTCAACCGGCACTCTTCACCCGTTCCGCAAGAATGGCATTGGCCAGGAACGAACCCCCGCCGACCAGCCCGGGCCTTTCCGGGGGAAGACGGGGGCAGCCGGGAAACCGGTGATACGGCCCGCCGGGCAATTTCCGCCCGACGGGCCGGCCCCCGGACAAGGTTCGCGCCCGGTCCCCATCCCCAACAGGTGGGCCGCGGACCGTTCGGGCGGTGCCGCCCGTCAAGGGTGGCGCCGCCCCGTCCGGGGCGGTGTTGTGCGTGGCGAGTGACCGGCCGGATCCGTGCCCCGCTCCTGGGCCAGGCCGGCCGAAGGTGGGGCCCGCCGGGGCGGGGGCAATCCCTGCCCCGGCGCGTTCGCCGCCCCCCCGCCGTTCCCGCCGCCCCCCGCCGTCCCCGCCGGCCCCCGCCGGCGATTGACCTTGCCGCGCCCGCGGGTCTACAGAGCGCCATGCGCATCGGTCGGGCCCGGCGGCGGAATCCTTTCCTGCGCGGCCTTCTGGTCGCGCTGTTCCTGCCGTTCCTGCTCGCCGCCGCCCTGCCGGCCGCGGTCATGCCTTCCGCCGGCGGCGACGGCACGGTCACCCTCGTGCTCTGCTCGGGCGACGGTCCCGTCGAGGTGACGCTCGATTCGCGGGGCAATCCGGTTCCGGCCGCCTCCGGCGCGGGCTGCGACTGGGCGGCCGCCCATCCTGGGGCGGCGCTCGCGCCGGCGCCGGTCACGCTGCCGCGCCTTGTGCCTGCGTCCATTCGGCTCTCGGCGCCCACACCCGCCCTGCCCGTCCTTGCGGCACGGCCCGCCGCTCCCCCTGCCCGCGGCCCGCCCCTTCCGGCCTGACGTCCGAACCCGTTTCCGGCATCAGTCCGAAAGGAATCCCTCATGGCGGACATCGCCTCACCGCCCGCAGCCGCGGGCCCTGCCGGCCGTCATCACTTCACGGCCTGGCGCTGGCACTTCTATGCCGCGCTCTATGTCATCCCCTTCATGATCGTCCTGGCCGCGAGCGGCCTCGTCATGCTCTGGATCGCCGTCCTGTCCGACATCAACGGCGAAAAGACCCGCGTCGCCGCGACCGGGTCGCCTCTGCCCGTCTCCACGCTCCAGGCGGCGGCCGAGGCGGCGGTGCCCGACGGCCGGGCGATGCAGTATATCGAACCCCTCGCCCCGGGCCGTGTCGCCGCCTTCAGGGTCGTCGCCGGCGATGTCGGGACGACGGTTCTCGTCGATCCCTACAGCGCCGAAGTCGTGGACAGCTTCCCCTGGGGGAAGGGCTGGTACGACGTCATGACCAGGATCCACGGCACGCTGCTCGTCGGCGATCTCGGCGACCGGCTGATCGAGATCGCGGCCAGCCTCGGCATCCTGCTCGTGGCGACCGGTCTCTACCTGCACTGGCCGCGCGGCCGCACGGGCTGGCGGCGCGTTCTGCTGCCCGCCTTCGCCGCGCGCGGGCGCTCGCTCTGGAAATCGCTGCACGGCGTCACCGGGTTCTGGATGTCGCTCGTGATGCTCGTCTTCCTCGTCTCCGGCCTCTCCTGGGCCGGGATCTGGGGCGGTCGCATGGTCCAGGCCTGGAACACCTTCCCGGCCGAGAAATGGGAATCCGTGCCCCTTTCGGACAAGACCCATGCCAGCATGGACCATGGCGCGGCGAAGGAAGTGCCATGGAACCTCGAACAGACGCCGCTGCCCGCCTCGGGCTCGCTCGCGGGGCACCTCGCCGTGCCCCCGCCCGTCGACACCGATGCCGTCGTGGCCTTCGCGCGTGCGCTGGGCTTCGCGGGGCGCTTCCAGGTGAACATGCCCGATGGCGAGGACGGGGTATGGACCGTCAGCCACGATTCGATGTCGAACGACGGGCACGATCCCGGCGGCGACCGCACGATCCACATCGACCGCTACACGGGCAACGTGCTGGCCGACATCCGCTATGCCGACTACAGCCCCTACGCGAAGATGATGGCCTGGGGCATCGCCTTCCACGAGGGCGACCTCGGGGCGTGGAACGTGGCGCTCGACACGGCCTTCTGCCTTGCCATGATCTTCCTGCCGGTCTCGGGCCTCGTCATGTGGTGGAAACGCCGTCCCGGGAAGGCGGGGCGCCTCGGCGCGCCGCCCCGGCCGGCCGAAGCGCAGTTCTGGACCGGCGCCGCCATCCTCGTCGTGGCGCTGGGCCTGGCCTTCCCCCTCGGCGGCGCGGTCGTCCTGGCTGTCGTTCTGGCCGACCGCTTCATCCTGCGGCATCTGCCCGCCATGCGGCGTGCCCTGGGCTGACCCGGCCCCTGCCCCCGCGCGGTCCGCATGGCTGCGGGCCGCGCCCCTCAACAACCGGCGGACATGCCGCCAAGATCAAGGAGATCCACGATGTTCCTCACGCGAATCCTCGGGGCCGCCGCCATGCTGGCCCTTGCCGCCCTTCCGGCCGGCGCCCACGAATTCACCGCCGGCGGCCTGACGATCGGGCACCCCTATGCCTTCGAGACGGCGCCCACCGCCATGGCGGGCGGCGGCTTCATGACCATCACCAACGAGGGCGCCGAGGCCGACCGCCTGCTGGCCGTGCGCGCCGATTTCCCGAAGGTCGAGATCCACGAAACGGTCGAGAAGGACGGCGTCGCCTCGATGCAGCCGGTCGAGGCCATCGACATCCCCGCCGGCGCCACGGTCGAGCTGAAGCCCGGCGGCTATCATGTCATGTTCGTCGGGCTCGAGGGCCGGCCGCTCGTCGCCGGCACCATGATCCCCGCGACCCTCGTCTTCGAGAAGGCGGGCGAGGTGGCCATAGAATTCGCCGTCCAGAAGCGCGGCGAGGGCGACATGGGCCACATGATGGAAGGCATGTCCCACGATTCCGGCGAGGCCTCTGAATGACGCCCGGCGCCTCCCGCACCGCCCTGATCGCCGCGACGGCCCTGGCCGTCGCGGCCGCCGCCGGCCTCGGCGTCCTCTGGCTGCGGCAGGCTGCGCCGGACCGTTTCGCCGATTGCGGGGGCGGGGCGGCGGGGGCCACCATCGGCGGCCCCTTCACCCTGACCGACGAGAACGGCCGGACGGTGACCGATGCCGAGGTCCTCGCCCAGCCCTCGCTCGTCTACTTCGGCTACACCTTCTGCCCGGACGTCTGCCCCACCGACAACGCCCGCAACGCCGAGGCCGTCGACCTGCTCGAGGCCAGGGGCCTGACCGTCCAGCCGGTCTTCATCTCGATCGACCCCGAGCGCGACACGCCCGAGCGGCTGCGCGACTTCACCGACATGCTGCATCCCCGCATGCTCGGCCTGACCGGCACGCCCGAACAGGTGGCGGCGGCGTCGCGGGCCTACCGGACCTATTTCCGCAAGGTCGATTCGGGCGACGAATACTATCTCGTCGACCATTCCACGCAGACCTACCTGATGCTGCCGGGCTACGGCTTCGTCACCTTCTTCCCGCGCGATGCCACGGCCGAGGCGATGGCGGACAGCACCGCCTGCTACCTCGCCCATGCCTGACGCGGACCCGCCATGCCGTGACGAGTGAAAAGGGGGGCGGGCCCGCCGGCCCGCCCCCCGTTTTCGCAGGCCGCTTCCGGCGCCTCAGGCGCCGCGGGTCTTCGCCACCTCGGCGGCGAAGTCCTCCTTCTCCTTCTCGACGCCCTCGCCCACTTCCATGCGGACATAGCCGGTGATCTCGACGCCCGCCTCCGCCGCCGCCTGGGCGACCGTGATGTCGGGGTTGATCACGAACTTCTGGCCCAGCAGCGTGACCTCCTCGAGGAACTTCTTCATCCGGCCGGGAATGATGTTGTTCTCGATCACCGCCTGGGGCTTGGGCTTGGCCGAGGCCGCATTCTCCTCCAGCGCCTTCTGCGTCTGGATCGTCCGCTCGCGCTCGATCACCGCAGGGTCGAGCTGCGCCTCCGACAGGGCCAGCGGGTTCGACGCCGCGATGTGCATGGCAAGCTGCCGGCCGATCCCGTTGTCCCTGCCCTTCAGCGCGACAAGCACGCCGATCTTGCCCATGCCCTCGGCGGCCGCGTTGTGCACGTAGTGCACGATCGTGTCGCCCTCGAGCACATGCATCCGCCGCAGGTTCATGTTCTCGCCGATGCGCGCGATCGCCTCGCTGAGGACGGTCTCGACCGGCGTCCCGTTCAGGTGCGTGGCCTTCAGCACCTCAAGCGAATCGGCCGTCTCCAGCGCCACCCTGGCGATGTCGCGCACCAGCGTCTGGAAATCGGCGTTCTTGGCGACGAAGTCGGTCTCCGAGTTCAGCTCGATGGCAACCCCGCGGCCGTCCCTGACGGCGATGCCGACCAGGCCCTCGGCGGCCACGCGGCCCGCCTTCTTGGCGGCCTTGGCCAGCCCCTTGGTGCGCAGCCAGTCCACGGCCGCCTCCATGTCGCCGGCCGTCTCGGTCAGTGCGCGCTTGGCGTCCATCATGCCGGCGCCAGTCGAATCGCGCAGCTCTTTCACCATCTGTGCGGTGACGGTCATGTCACGCTCTCCTCGATCCTCGATGCAACGGTTCGGGCGGGGAAGTCTCCCCGCCCCTCATGTCTGCCGGATGACGGGCGCAGGGGCCCGCCTGGCGGGTCTCAGGCCCCGGCCGGGCTCTCCTCGACCGCCTCCTCGGCGGGGACGTCCTCGGCCGCGCCGATGTCGATGCCTGCCGCGCCCATATGGGCGCTCATCCCGTCAAGCGCCGCGCGCGCCACGAGGTCGCAGTAAAGCGCGATCGCGCGCGCCGCGTCGTCGTTGCCGGGAATGACATGGGTCACGCCCTTCGGCGAGCAGTTGGTGTCCACCACGCCGACGACCGGGATCCCCAGCTTGTTGGCCTCGAGGATCGCCAGGTCCTCCTTGCCGACATCGATCACGAACAGCAGGTCGGGCAGCCCGCCCATCTCGCGGATCCCGCCCAGCGCCGCCTGAAGCTTCGCCTGCTCGCGCTCGAGGCCCAGACGCTCCTTCTTGGTCAGGCCCTCGGCGCCGTGCGCCATGATCTCGTCGATGTGCTTGAGCCGCTGGATCGAGTTGCTGACCGTCTTCCAGTTGGTCAGCGTGCCGCCCAGCCAGCGGTGGTTCATGTAGTACTGCGCGCATTTCTCGGCCGCCTCGGCGACCGGCTTCTGCGCCTGCCGCTTGGTGCCGACGAACAGGATGCGCCCGCCACGCGCCACCGTGTCGCGGATGACGTTCAGCGCCGCGTCCAGCATCGGGACGGTCTGCGTCAGGTCGATGATGTGGATGCCGTTGCGGTCGCCGTAGATGTACGGGGCCATCTGCGGGTTCCAGCGCTGCGTCTGGTGACCGTAGTGCACGCCAGCCTCGAGAAGCTGACGCAGGGAGAAGTCGGGAAGCGCCATGCCCAAGTCCTTTCCGGTTTCGCGCCTCGGACGGGTGATTCAGGGTTTCCCCCAACCGGTGGAGCCGCGGGGATGTCTCCCCCGCGGACCCGCACCCGTCCTGTGAAGTGGCGCGCGTCTAGACCGTTTCCGGCGGCGGCACAACCCCCCAGCTGGGGGCGATCGTGCGCAGGCGGGGCGCGGGGCCGTCGGCCCGCCCCTCGACGATCAGGAAGTCGTAGTCCGCAAGGCCGTCGTAAAGCTGCACGGCCGCCTGATAGGTCTCGTCCCCGAAGCGTTCGCGCGCCTCCTCGATGCTCTCGAACTCCACGACCACGACCCGGCCCTTCGGGTTGCCGGCCCGCACTTCGGCCTCGCCCCGCATGATCACCCTGCCGCCCGTCCGCTCCAGCGCATCGAGCCCCGCCTCGGCGCATTGCGCATAACGTACCGGGTCCTTCACCTGCACAAGCATCACCCAGTAGCCCTTCGGCATCCTCGTCCCTCTGCCTCCTTGTCTGTGACGATCGACCTGGCACCAGATTACCCCGGACAACCCCGGAATACTGTGCACCCATGCGGGATCAACCGGGAATTGACCCCTCGCCCCGTTTCCGTGGCGTAAGCTGCCGCGGCAGCGCCGCGATGGCCGCCTTGCCAAGGCGCCCGGGCGGCGTCATGGGAAGGCCATGACCCAGCCCCCCGGCCGCCCCGACATCCTCTGCATCGGCTCGTTCCTGTGGGACGTGATCGGCCGCACCGGGCTCCCGGTGCCGCCGGGCGCCGACCTGCCCGGCCGCATCGCCCGCCAGCCCGGCGGCGTGGCGCTGAACATCGCCGCGGCCCTGGCGCGGGCCGGGATGCGGCCCGCGGTCCTGTCGGCCGTGGGCGGGGACGAGGCCGGCGCGGCGCTGGTGGCGGCGGCCGCACGGCTTGGCATCGACTGCCGCTTCCTGCACCGCATGCCCCACCGGTCCACCGACAGCTACGTCGCCATCGAGGGGCCGGAGGGCCTGGTCGCCGCCATCGCCGATGCCGGCACGCTCGAGGACGCAGGCGCGGCCATCCTCGCTCCGCTCGCCGATGTCGGGCTGACGGGCGGCGGCGGCGCCTGGACCGGCCCCGCCGTCCTCGACGGCAACCTGACCGAGGCGCTCCTCGCCGACATCGCCCGCCTGCCGCGCCTCGCCGCGGCAGACCTGCGCGTCGTGCCCGCCTCGCCGGGCAAGGCCGGGCGGCTCGCCCCGCTGCTCGGCGCGCCCCATGCGACGCTCTACCTCAACCGGGCCGAGGCCGCGATCCTTGCCGGCACAGCCTGCCCCGACGCGCCCTCCGCCGCCGAGGCCCTTCTCGGGCGGGGCGCGCGCCGGGTCATCGTCACCGACGGCCCGCACCCGGCCGCCGACGGGCTCGCGGGCGGGGGCATCGTCACCGCCCGGCCGCCGGCCGTCGCCGTCCGCCGCGTCACCGGCGCGGGAGATGCCTTCATGGCCGGGCATCTCGTGGCCGACAGGGCCGGTGCCGGGCGGGCCGGGGCGCTGGCCGCGGGCCTGGCTGCCGCCGCCGCCCACATCGCCGAAGCCTAGCGCCCGCCGTCGTCCTCGCCGCCGCCGTCCCGGCCGAAGGCCGCGGCCAGGCCCACCGCCAGCGCCGCCAGCGCCACGACCAGCGCCGGCTTGCGCCCCCCCGCGCCGCCCAGGGCGGCCAGCGCCGCCTGCATCACCAGCGCCCTGTCGCGCGCCGCCTCCTCGGCCCGCCGCCGCGCGTGGCGCCGCGACTCGGCCTGCATCAGCAGCCCCGCGACCAGCGCCAGAACGGCGAAGGCCCCGGTGCCGATCGCCAGCGCCTGCGGCAGCCCGACCCTGCCCGCCAGCCATACCGTCAGCAGCGCCAGCCCGTAGATCGAGGCGGCGGCCGCGCACATCGCCACCGCCACCGCCAGCGCCACCTGCGCGCCGGCATGCTTCTTCAGCCGGTCCGCCCGGTTGCCCGCCAGCGTCATCAGCAGCGCGGCGATCGCCTGCATGTCAGCGCCGCACCAGAAGGCCGGCGATCAGGCCGGCCAGCGCCGCCAGGCCCAGGGCGCGCAGCGGATTGGCGCGCACCTCCTCGACCAGCCGCCGTTCGAGATCGGCCCATTCGCCGCCCAGGCCCTCGGCCGCCTCGCCGGCCCGCGCCCGCGCCTCGCGGCCCAGCGCCCCCAGCCCCTCGGCCCCGGCGCGGCGCAGTTCCGCGAGGAGCGCCGCCACCTCGGCCTTCAGCCGCTCCAGCTCGGCGGCCGGGTCGGGTTCCGCCTTCGCCGCTTCGTCCGCCGGTCGCCGTGCCATCCGCCCTTTGCCCTCCGGTAAGGTCCGGCCCGACCGTAGGCCCCGCCCGCCGGCCAGTCAAACCCCCGGCCCCACCGGCTTGATCCGCGGGCCACGGGCTGCCATACGCCGGGCATGACACCCGCGGCCTCCGCCCTCCCGCCCGGCGACATCGTCGTCCCCTCGCCCGAAGTCGAGGCCGCACTGGCCACCGGCGCCCCCGTCGTCGCCCTCGAATCGACGATCATCACCCATGGCATGCCCTGGCCGCGCAATGTCGAGACGGCGCTCGCCGTCGAGGCCGAGGTGCGCGCCGCCGGCGCCGTGCCGGCGACCGTCGCCGTCCTTGCCGGCCGGCTCCATGCCGGGCTCACCCCCGGCCAGATCGAGGCCCTGGCCGCCGCGCGCGACGTGCGCAAGCTCAGCCGTGCCGACCTCGCCGCCTGCCTCGCCACCGGCGGCACGGGCGCGACGACCGTCGCCGCCACGATGATCGCCGCCCACCGGGCCGGCATCGAGGTGTTCGCGACCGGCGGGATCGGCGGCGTCCACCGCGGCGCGGAAACCACCTTCGACATCTCGGCCGACCTGCACGAACTGGCCCGCACGCCGGTGACCGTCGTGGCCGCCGGCGCCAAGGCGATCCTCGACCTGCCCCGGACCCTCGAAGTGCTGGAGACCCTCGGCGTGCCGGTCATCTCCGTCGGCCAGGACGAGTTTCCCGCCTTCTGGTCGCGCAGCTCCGGCCTGCGCGCGCCGCTGCGCATGGACGACCCGGCCGCCATCGCCCGTGCCCACCGCCTGCGCGCGGCCCTCGGGCTCCAGGGCGGCCAGCTCGTCGCCAACCCCATTCCCGCCGGGGCCGAGATCCCCCGCGCCGAGATCGACCCCGCCATCGAAAGGGCCCTGGCCGAGGCCGCCGCCCGGGGCGTCGCGGCCAAGGACGTGACCCCCTTCCTGCTCGGCCGCATCCTCGAGATCACCGAAGGCCGCTCGCTTGCGGCCAACATCGCCCTCGTGCGCGCCAATGCCCGCCTCGGCGCCCGCATAGCCGCCGCGCTCACGGCTTCTTGGGAAGGCTGAGGCCGCACCCCCATTGCCCGACCGGCCCCGCTGCGACTACCTAGGGACGACCGGCAGGGGGAGTCCGGCGGAGCAGGTGGCATGAAGGACGAAGGCGGCGACAGGCCGCACCGGCATCGCGGGCTGGTGGCGCGGCTGCGCAACAACTTCCTCGCCGGGCTGGCGGTCGTGCTTCCCGTCGGCCTGACCATCTACTTCGCCTGGGCCGTGATCGGCTGGATCGACAGCTGGATCCTGCCGCTCGTGCCCACGCGGCTGCGGCCGGACCAGTATTTCGGCTACAACATCCGCGGCATCGGCCTCGTCATCTTCCTGATATTCACGGCGATCGTCGGCTGGCTGGCCAAGGGCCTGATCGGCCGCTCGCTCATCCGCACCGGCGAAAGCCTCGTCGCCCGGATGCCGGTCGTCCGATCCGTCTACAACGGCCTGAAGCAGATCGTCGAGACGGTGTTCAGCCAGAGCGAGTCGAAGTTCGACCGCGCCTGCGTGATCGAATATCCCCGCAAGGGGATCTGGGGCATCGGCTTCGTCTCGACCCGCGCCAAGGGCGAACTGGCAGAGAAGATTCCCGGCGACGAGATCGTCACCGTCTTCGTCGCCACCACGCCCAACCCGACCTCGGGCTTCCTGCTCTTCGTGCCGCGGCGCGACATCGTGTTCCTCGACATGACGGTCGAGGACGCGGCCAAGCTGATCATCTCGGCCGGGCTCGTCTATCCCAATCCCGCCGACCCGACCGTGCCGCCGCCCCGCGCCCTCGCCCCCCGCGCGGACTAGGCCGGAACCGCCCGCGGCGTTGCCCGCGCGCAACAGTTCCCGCCAAGCGGCCAATGCCGTTGTCTTTTCGTTGCCGAAAGGTAACATCGCCGCGATCAGGGGGAAGGACACCCCGGGCGGAAGGAAGAAACGGATGAACATCTTCAGCAAGACCCTGGCAGCGGCACTTGCCTGTGCGGCCATTGCCTCGCCGGTCCTGGCCGGCGGCATGGCCGAACCGGTCATGGAGCCCGAGCGCGTCGTCGAGGAAGCCGCGAACAACACCTCGGGCGGCTGGCTCGTGCCGCTGCTCCTGCTGGTGCTGATCGCCGCGGCCGTCGCCTCGAACGACAGCTCGTCCGACTGACCCGGCCGGCGGGCCCCGCCCGCCGTCACGGCTTGCCCATCCGGCCCGGCGCCCGCGCGCCGGGCCGTTCCGTTCCGGGCCTCCGGCGACGCAGGCTCCGTCCCGCATCGGCAGGTTGTCGCGCAGTCGCAACGCGGGCGGCTTTTCGCCGCATTGCAGCTTGTTCCGTGGCGACTGTGGTCTAGGATCGCCCCGTGGAAATTGCCGCCTGCGGCAAGGCCCCCATTCGCAGCCATTGGGAGACCAGGCATGAAACTCGATCTTCGCACCGCCTCGCTCGTCGCGGTCACGGCGGCCTTCGCGGCCCAGCCGGTCCTCGCGGGCGGAATGGCCGAACCGGTCATGGAACCCGAACCCGTCGTCGAGGAGGCCGCGAACAACACCTCGGGCGGCTGGCTCGTGCCGCTGCTCCTGCTGGTGCTGATCGCCGCGGCCGTCGCCTCGAACGACAGCGGCGGTTCCGCGCCGCCGCCGCCGCCGGCGTTCTGACGCGTCCGGGACCGTCACCGATCCGCCGGGGCCGGGGGCATCGCCTCCGGCCCCTGGCTTTCCCGGCTACAGCGCCGTCCACCCGCCATCGACGCTGATCGTCGTGCCGGTGATCTGGTCGGCCGCCGGCGAACACAGGAACACCGCCGTCCCCCCGATCTGCCCGGTCGTCGCGAACTGCCGCGAGGGCTGGCGCAGCAGCATCACCTCGCGCACCACCGTCTCGCGGTCCATGCCATGCGCCTTCATCTGGTCGGGGATCTGCGCCTCGACCAGCGGCGTCAGAACATAGCCCGGACAGATCGCGTTGGCCGTGATCCCCTGCCCCGCCACTTCCAGCGCGACGGTCCTGGTCAGCCCGACCAGCCCGTGCTTGGCCGCGACATAGGCCGCCTTGAAGGGCGAGGCCGTCAGCCCGTGGGCCGAGGCGATGTTGATGATCCGCCCCCAGCCCCGCGCCTTCATCCCCGGCAGGGCCGCCGCCGTCGTGTGAAAGGCCGAGGACAGGTTGATCGCCAGGATCGCGTCCCATTTCGCGACCGGGAAGTCCTCGATCGGGGCGACGTGCTGGATGCCCGCATTGTTGACCAGGATGTCGCAGCCGCCGGCCTCGGCCACCAGCCGCCGGCAGGCCGCCCCGTCCGCCATGTCGGCCCGGATGTAGCGCGCGCGGATGCCGAACTCCGCCGCGATGCCCTGCGCCAGCGCATGGTCCTCCGCGCTGTCGGTGAAAGAGTTCAGCACCAGGTCCGCGCCCTCGGCGGCCAGCGCCCGCGCGATCCCCAGGCCGATCCCCGAGGTCGAGCCGGTGACGATGGCGGTCCTTCCGTGAAGCGGCATGGCAGGCTCCGTTCTGCTGCGATGCGGCGATGCTAGCGGCCCGCCCCGGCGAAGTGAATTGCCTGCGCTCCGCCGCCGCCCCGGCCGGACCGCCGCCCGCGCCCTGACCGGGGGGGGCCAAAAAAAACGCCCGCGCGAAGCGGGCGTCAAGTCATTGAGGCAGGTTTCATACAGGCAAGAAACCTATCGAGCAGTGCCCTATCTATACGCGCTTCCTTGCTGCCGTCCAAGCTAAAAGTTTGAAAAGGCTCGCCCTCGCGGATAGCCTCGCAGGCGACGGAGAAGCCGCAGCAAGAGGGGCGGAGATGCATTCCCGGACGTTCAGATTCGTTAACGCAATCGTGGTTTCCGCCGCCCTGGCCCTTGCGGCTAATGTGGCCGCGGGCGCGCCGACGCATGGCATAGCTATGTATGGCGAACCCGCCCTCCCACCCGATTTTGTGTCGCTTCCCTACGCCAATCCCGACGCCCCCAAGGGCGGGCGAATCGTCTTCGGCGAGGCCGGCGCCTTCGACAGCCTCAACCCCTTCGTCCTCAAGGGCAGCGCCCCCGGGGGCATCGGCCTGTTCACGACCGAGACGCTGATGTTCCGCTCGATCGACGAACCCTTCACCCTCTACGGCCTGCTCGCCGAATCGGTCGAGACCGACGATTCGCGAAGCTGGGTGGAATTCACGCTTCGCGAAAACGCGAAGTTCTCGGACGGAACTCCCGTCACGGTTGAGGACGTCATCTGGAGCCTCGAGACCCTCGGCACCCAGGGGCACCCCCGCTACCAGGGCGCCTGGGCCAAGGTCGCCGGCATCGAGAAGACCGGCGAGCGCAAGGTCCGCATCACCTTCAACGCCGAGGACCGCGAGCTTGCCCTTCTCATGGGGATGCGGCCGATCCTCAGCAAGGCCCAGTGGGAGGGCCGCGATTTCGCCGAGACCGCCGACATGGCGCCCATCGGGTCGGGCCCCTACGTCGTCGACCGCTACGAGATGGGCCGCTACATCGTCTTCCGTCGCAATCCCGACTGGTGGGCGAAGGACCTGCCCATCGCCCGCGGCCTGCACAACTTCGACGAGATCCGCTACGACTACTACGGCGACGGCGACGTGACCTTCCAGGCCTTCACCGCGGGCGACACCTCGACCTTCCGCGAGTCGAATGCCGGCAAGTGGACCACGAACTACGACTTCCCGGCGGTGAAGTCGGGCGAGGTGGTCAGGGAAGAGATCCCCCACCAGCGCCCCTCGGGCATCACCGGCCTCGTCATGAACACGCGCAACCCCATCTTCCGGGACTGGCGCGTGCGCGAGGCGATGATCCAGGCCTTCAACTTCGAATACGTCAACCAGACGCTGAACGGCGGGACCGAGCCGCGCATCACCTCCTACTTCTCCAACAGCTTCCTCGGCATGACGCCGGGCCCGGCGACCGGCCGCGTGGCCGAGCTTCTGGCCCCCTTCGCTGCCGACCTTCCGCCCGGCACGATCGAGGGCTACACGCTGCCCGTGGGCAAGGCCGATGACGAGCTCAACCGGGCGAACCTGCGCAAGGCGGGCAGCCTGCTGGAAGAGGCCGGCTGGACCGTCGGCGAGGACGGCGTGCTGAAGGATGCCGCCGGCAAGCCCTTCGCCTTCGAGATCCTGCTCGCCCAGGGCGCCACCGACAGCGCCAATGTCGTCGACATCTACGTCGAATCGCTCAAGCGGCTGGGGATGCAGCCGACCGTCACCTCGGTCGACAGCGCCCAGTACAAGGAACGCACCAACAACTACCAGTTCGACATGGCCTGGTACACGCGGGCGCTCTCGCTCAGCCCCGGCAACGAGCAGAACCTCTACTGGGGCGCGAAGGGCGTGACCGAACCGGGCAGCCGCAACTGGATGGGGATGAACTCGCCCGCCGCCGAGGCGATGATCAAGGCGATGGTCGCCAGCCGCAGCCAGGAGGATTTCGTCGCCGCCACCCAGGCGCTCGACCGCATCCTGACCGCCGGGCGCTACGTCATTCCGGTCTGGTATTCGCGGGTCTCGCGGCTGGCCCATGACAGGCGCCTTCACCACCCCGAAAGGCTTCCGCTATATGGCGACTGGCCGGGCTTCCAGCCGGAAGTCTGGTGGTACGCCGAATAGGGGGCCTGACGATGCGCATCATCCTTCTCGTCGCGGCGCTGGCGGCGCTTGCGGGCTGCAACACCGTCGCGGGCATCGGCCAGGACGTCTCGGCCGGCGCCCAGAAGGTGCAGCAGATGTTCTGACGGCGCGCCGCCCCTTTTGCCGGGCGCAAAAGCGTTGCAGACTTGGGCCGGCATGCAGGAACAGCGCAGGGGGTCGTCCCGGGATGAAATGGCACCACGTCCAGGAGAACTGGCCCGCCTTCTTCGAGGCGATCATCGACCGCTGGCCCGAGGCCGACGAGGCCGAGCTTGAAGAGGTCGATGGCGACCAGCGCGCCTTCATCCTCTACATCGCCGAGCTGACGGGCCAGGATCCCGCCGACGCGAAGGAGGAGATCCGCGAATGGCTGTCGGGGGAACTGCCCTCCGACGTGGTCATGGACCCGCGCCATGACGACCATTCGATCGCCAATTCGCGCAAGTACCTGCCCGACGGCGAGGACGAATCCGACGACGACGCCCGCTTCGGCGACGACGCCGACGACGACCGCTAGGTCCCGGCGGCGACGCAGGGTCGCCCGCGCGCGCCGGGGCGGGACGGCGGCGGCGGCGCGTGACGAATGGATCAGCGCGGGTCGCCCGCGCGCGCCGGGGCGGGACTCAAGGACAGTAAAGAGCGTTGGGCAAAGTCCCGGGTCGCCAGCGCGCGCCGGGGCGGGACATGCCCTCCGGCCGCCGGCCGGGCAGCCCGGCGCCCGGTCCCCGGCCGACCTGGCCCGCGCCGCCTTCATCATGCCCGAAATACTCCCGGGGGAGCGCGAGGGGGCAGGCCGCCCCCTCGCCCCCCTTTCCCTTCCGTCCCGCGCCCGCCTTGCAACTCCCCCCCGGAGGGCGTAGCGGTGGCCGCCATGATCCCGCTCGACATCGTGGCCGATATCGCCTGCCCGTGGTGCCGGCTGGGCAGGGCCGCGCTCGACCTTGCGCTCGCGGAACGTCCGGGCCATCCCTTCGCCATCGCCTGGCATCCCTTCCGCCTCGATCCCGACCTGCCGCCCGGGGGCATGGACCGCCAGGCCTGGCTCGCCGCCCGCTTCGGCGGCCGCGACGCGATCCTGCGGGCCCATGCGCCGCTCCTCGAACGGGCGGCCGGACTCGGGGTCGAATTCGACCTGCCCGCCATCGGGCGGGCACCGCAGACGCTCGACGCCCACCGCCTGATCCTCTGGGCCGGGCTCGAGGGGCGCCAGGACGCGGTCGTCGGCCGGCTCTTCGACGCCTACTGGGCCGAGGGCCGCGACATCGGCGATCATGCGACGCTGGCCGCGCTCGCCGGCGAGGCGGGGCTCGACCCGGCCCTCGTCCGCCGCCTGCTCGAGGGCACGTCCGACCGCGACCTGATCCTCGCCCGCGAGGCCCATTCCCGCGAACGCGGCATCGGCGCCGTCCCCACCTTCGTCGTCGCCGGCCGCCACGTCCTTCAGGGCCTCCAGCCGCCCGAGCTGTGGATCCGCGTCATCGACGAACTCGCCGCCCGGGAGGTCCAGGCATGACCGATACCGCCGCGCCCCTGGCCGCCCGCCGCCTCGCGCTGCCGGAATTCACCGCGATGCTGGCGATGCTCTTCGCCACCATCGCCTTCTCGATCGACGCGATGCTCCCGGCCCTGCCGGCGATCGCCGCCGAGCTCACGCCCGATGCGGTGAACCGCGCCCAGCTCATCCTGACGGCCTTCGTCCTCGGCATGGGCGTCGGCACCATCGCCGCCGGCCCGATCAGCGACGCGGTGGGCCGCCGCCCGGCGATCTTCGGCGGCTTCGCGCTCTATGTCGCTGGCGCCCTGCTCGCCCACCGGGCGCAGAGCCTCGAGATCCTGCTCCTCGCCCGCCTCCTGCAGGGCCTCGGCGCGGCCGCCCCGCGGATCGTCGGCCTCGCCCTCGTGCGCGACCTCTACCAGGGGCGCGAGATGGCCCGCGTCTCCTCCTTCGTCATGATGGTCTTCATGGTCGTGCCGGCCGTCGCGCCCTCGCTCGGCCAGGTCATCATCCATGTCTGGGACTGGCGCGCGGTGTTCCTCGCCTTCGTCGCCTTCGCCGCCGCAGGGGCGCTGTGGATCGGCCTGCGCCAGCCCGAGACCCTTCCCCCCGAGCGCCGCCGCCCGCTCTCGCCCGGCAACCTCGCCTCCGCCGCGCGCGAGGTCCTGTCGGACCGCGACGTGATGCTCTGCACCGCGGTCATGGCGCTGGGCTTCGGGCAGATGTTCGCCCTTCTCTCCTCGATCCAGCAGCTCTTCGCCGACGCCTATGGCCAGGGCCGCTGGTTCCCCCAGTGGTTCGCGCTCATCGCGCTCTTCTCGGCCTCGGCCTCCTTCGTCAATTCGCGCCTCGTCGTGCGCCTCGGGATGCGCCGCGTCTGCCTGGTCGCCTATGCCGTCCAGGCGCTCTTCTCGCTGGCGGCACTGGCCGTGATCCGGGCCGGGCTGCTTTCCGGCCTGCCCGCCTTCGCCCTGTTCTTCGTCTGGGCCACCTCGATCTTCTTCATGGCCGGGCTGACCTTCGGCAACCTCAACGCCCTGAGCCTCCAGCGCATGGGCCACATCGCCGGCATGGCGGCCTCGATCGTCGCCTCCGTCGCCACCGTGGCCGCCGTCTTCATCGCCGCCCCGGTCGGGCTTATGTTCGACGGCACGGCCGTTCCGGTGATGGCCGGGGCCGCGCTCTGCTCGGCCCTCGCCTGGCTCATGATGCGCCGCATCGTCGAGGCCCCGGTCACCACGCCGACCGGCCACGCCTAGGCGCGGACCGCCGCCCCCCGGGGCTTCACCGCCCCCGCCTTCTCGGCCAGGTCGCGGGCGATCTGGAAGGCGCCCTTCACGCGCTCGGCCTCGCCGGCCCAGTCGCGCGCGATGACGATGCGGTTGTCCTTCACCTTCGCCGCGCCCTTCTCGGCCTGGATGAACTCGACCAGGCCCGCCGGATTGGGGAAGCGGTCGGCATGGAACTGCACCGTCGCGCCGCGCGGCCCGGCATCGAGCCGCGCGATCATCGCCCTGCGGCACATCGCCTTGATGCGGATCACGTTCATCAGCACGTTCACCTCGCGCGGCAGGGGGCCGAAGCGGTCGATCAGCTCGGCCGCAAATCCCTCCATCTCGACCTTGCCCGAGATCTGGCTCAGCCGGCGGTAAAGGCCGAGCCGCACGTCCAGGTCGGGCACATAGCTTTCCGGGATCGTCACCGGCACGCCAAGGTTGATCTGCGGCGACCATTCGCCCGCCGTCTCGGGCCCGGCGATCTCGCCCGACTTCAGCCGCGCGATCGTCTCCTCCAGCATCTGCTGGTAAAGCTCGTAGCCCACCTCGGTGATGTGGCCCGACTGTTCCTCGCCCAGGATGTTCCCCGCCCCCCGCAGGTCGAGGTCCTGGCTGGCCAGCGAGAATCCCGCGCCCAGCGAATCGAGCGAGCCGAGCAGCCGCAGCCGCTTCTGCGCGGCCGGCGTGAGGGGCGCGCGCGGCTGGGTCGTCAGGTAGCAGTAGGCGCGCACCTTGGCGCGCCCGACCCGGCCGCGGATCTGGTAGAGCTGCGCCAGCCCGAACATGTCGGCGCGGTGCACGACCATCGTGTTGGCGGTCGGGATGTCGAGGCCGGATTCGACGATGGACGTCGCCAGCAGCACGTCGTAGCGGCCGTCGTAGAAGGCGTTCATGCGCTCGTCCAGCTCGCCCGCCGCCATCTGGCCGTGGGCGACGATGACGCTGACCTCCGGGACCTCCTCGCGCAGGAAGGTCTCGATCTCGGGCAGGTCGGCGATCCGCGGCACGACATAGAAGGACTGCCCGCCCCGGTAGCGCTCGCGCAGCAGCGCCTCGCGGATCGTCACCCGGTCGAACTCGCTCACATAGGTGCGGATCGCCAGCCGGTCCACGGGCGGCGTGCCGATCACCGACAGGTCGCGCACGCCCGACAGGCTCAGCTGCAGGGTCCGCGGGATCGGCGTCGCGGTCAGCGTCAGGACATGCACCTCCGAGCGCATCTCCTTCAGCCGCTCCTTGTGCTGCACGCCGAAATGCTGCTCCTCGTCGATGACGAGAAGCCCGAGGTTGCGGAAGGCGACCGATTTCGCCAGGACCGCATGGGTGCCGATGACGATGTCCACGCTGCCCTCGGCCAGGCCCCGGCGCGTCGCCTCGGCCTCCTTCGCGCCGACGAAGCGCGACAGCGGGCGGATGGTGATCGCGGTGCCGCGGAAGCGTTCGCTGAAGGTCTTGTAATGCTGCCGCGCCAGCAGCGTCGTCGGCGCGATGACGGCCACCTGCGCCCCCGACATCGCCGCCAGGAAGGCCGCGCGCATCGCCACCTCGGTCTTGCCGAAGCCGACATCCCCGACGATCAGCCGGTCCATCGGGCTGCCCTTCTGCAGGTCGTCGATCACGTCGGCGATGGCCGCAAGCTGGTCCTCGGTCTCGGCATGGGGAAAGCGCGCGGCGAAGGCATCCCATTCGTGATGCGGCGCCTCGAAGACCGGGGCCGCGCGCAGCGCCCGCTCGGCCGCCACCCGCATCAGCCGCTCGGCGATCTGGCGGATGCGTTCCTTCAGGCGGGCCTTGCGCGCCTGCCAGGCCCCGCCGCCCAGCCGGTCGAGCAGCCCCTCCTCGTGCCCGAACCGGCTGAGCAGCTCGATGTTCTCGACCGGCAGGTACAGGCGGTCGCCGCCCGCATATTCGATATGCACGCAGTCGTGCGGCGCGCCCAGCGCGGTGATCGTCTCAAGCCCGCGGTATCGGCCGACGCCGTGATCGACATGCACGACCAGGTCGCCCGGCGACAGGGACTGCGCCTCGGTGATGAAGTTCTCCGCCCTGCGGCGGCGCTTGGGGGCCCGGATCAGCCGGTCGCCCAGCACGTCCTGCTCGGCGATCACGGTCAGGACGTCGCCGTCCCCCGCCCCCTCGCGCGGCGCCTCGAAGCCCTGCTCCAGCGGCAGCACCGCCAGGAACAGCCCGCCGCGCCCCGGCGGCACCTCGCGCAGGTCGCGCACCGGCTGGATTCCCAGCACGCCCTCGTCGGCCAGCAGGCCCGAAAGCCGTTCGCGCGCGCCTTCCGAATAGCTCGCGACGATCACCTGCCCCGCCTTGCGCCGCTCGCCGACATGGGCGGCCAGCGCCCGGAACAGGCTCACGTTCTCGAGCTGCCGCTCGGCCGCGAAGGACCGCCCCGCCCGTCCGCCGGCATCCAGGACCCCCGGCCCGACGGGCTGGGGCAGGACGGAAAGCTGCACCACGCGGCGGCCCTCCAGCGCCGCCTCCCAGGCCGCGTCGTCGAGGTAGAGAAGGCCCGGCGGACAGGGCTTGTAGACCGATTCCAGCCCGCCCTTGCGCCCCATCGCCTCGCGCCGCGCCTCGTACTGGTCGGCGATCCCCTCCCAGCGCGCCAGACGGGCCGGGGTGAGCTGGTCGTCCAGCATCACGGCCGCGCCCGGCAGATAGTCGAACAGCGTCTCCAGCCGCTCGTGGAAGAAGGGCAGCCAGTGTTCGGCCCCGGCCTGCTTGCGGCCCGCGCTCACCGCCTCGTAGAGCGGATCGTCGGTGCCCGCCGCGCCGAACTCGATGCGGTAGCTCTGGCGGAAGCGGGTGATCGCCGCCTCGTCGAGGATGACCTCCGAGGCCGGCGCCAGCTCCACCGCGGCAAGCTTCTCGGTCGTGCGCTGCGTCACCGGGTCGAAGCGGCGGGCGCCGTCCAGCACGTCGCCGAACAGGTCCAGCCTGACCGGCGCCGCCTGTCCCGGCGGCCAGATGTCGATGATCCCGCCGCGGATCGCGCAGTCGCCGGGCTCGCTGACCGTGGGCGCCTGGGCATAGCCCATGCGGGCAAGGAACCGCTTCAGCCCGGCCTCGTCGATGCGCTGGCCGACGCGCGCGGCAAAGACCGAGTCGGCCAGCACCGCCCGCGGCGGCATGCGCTGGGTTGCCGCGTTCAGCGTGGTCAGCAGGATGAGGCGGCCCCCGACCCCGCCCGCCAGCGCCGCCAGCGGGGCCATCCGTGCCGCGGCGAGCCCCGGATTGTGCCAGACGCGGTCGAAGGGCAGTGAGTCCCAGGCCGGCAGCGTCATCACCGGCGCCTCCGGCGCGAAGAAGGCCAGCGCCGCGCGCATCGCCTCCATCCGCCGGTCGTCCCGCGCGACGTGGATGACGGGCTGCCCGCGGGCCAGCTCCCGCGCCACGAGCAGCGCGTCGAACCCCTCCGGGGCACCGGACAGCGTGATGCGAAGGTTCCCGGACATCGCCGCCTCACCTATCCCCGCGCGCCGCGATGTCAACCGCCGCCGCCCGCGTTCCTCACAGGACCGAGACGTTGAAGTTCTGGAGCATCCCCCAGAAGGCGGTGACGAAGATCGACACCATGCCGATCGCCTGGATCGCCAGCCGGTGGCGCGCGAGCTGGCGATAGGCCGCCTCGGGCGCGCAGTCGGTCGCGGCGATCCGCCGGGCGGCGCGGATCGACAGCCAGAAGACCAGCGTGAGCGGCGCGAGGATCAGGAACACGGCCTGGGCGAATTCCACGCCGTAGACGAAGCCCAGCATCAGAAGCGAGGTCAGCACGAAGCTTGCCACGACCATCAGCGCCACGCCGGCGCGGCCGATCATCATGTGGCGACGGACGTTGACGCGCAGGATGTCGCGCAGGTCGGCCTCGGCCTCCCCGCCGTGGCGGCGGGCGCGCTGGACGATGTCCCAGGGCACGCCCAGCACCCAGTGCGAGGCCATCGACCAGGTGACGGCCAGCGCGATCCAGTACCAGAGGTTCGAGAAGGACCGCATGTCGATCAGGTCGAAGACGAAGCTTGTCCAGTCCACGCGCGGCGCATCCCCTGCTTGCGCGGCCCGGACGGCCGCCCTGCGGCCTTCCAACGGGCCGGGCAAGCGTGTAACCCGTCCGTGACGCACAGAAAAGGTCCGACCATGGTCCATGCCCCCGCCCCCTTCCCGGCCGCCCGCCTCCGGCGCCTGCGGCGCACCGCGGCGCTGCGCGACCTGGTGCGCGAGACCGGCCTGTCCCACGAGGACCTGATCTGGCCGCTCTTCGTCACCGACGTGCCGGGGGCGGACGTGCCCGTGCCCTCGATGCCGGGGGTCTCCCGTCTCACCCCGGATGGCGCCGTCCGCGCCGCCGAAGAGGCCGCACGCCTCGGGATTCCCGCCGTCTGCCTGTTTCCCTACACCGATCCCGCGCTCAGGACGGCCGACTGCGCCGAGGCCTGGAACCCCGACAACCTGTCGAACCGGGTGACCCGCGCCATCAAGGCCGCCGTGCCCGGGATCGCGGTGATGACCGATGTCGCCCTCGATCCCTACAATTCCCTCGGCCATGACGGGCTGGTCCGCGACGGCGTCGTCCTCAACGACGAGACGGTCGAGGCGCTGGTCCGCATGGGGCTCGCCCAGGCCGCGGCGGGAGCCGACATCCTCGGCCCCTCCGACATGATGGACGGCCGCATCGGCGCGCTCCGCCGGGCCCTCGAGGCCGCGGGCCACGCGGAGGTGGTGATCCTCTCCTACGCGGCCAAGTATGCCTCGGCCTTCTACGGCCCCTTCCGCGACGCGGTCGGCGCCAGCGGCGCGCTCAGGGGCGACAAGAAGACCTACCAGATGGATCCGGCCAACCGCGACGAGGCCCTGCGCCTCGTCGCCCGCGACCTCGACGAGGGCGCCGACATGGTGATGGTCAAGCCCGGCATGGCCTATCTCGACATCTGCGCCGCGGTGAAGGCCGCCTTCGGCGTGCCCACCCTCGCCTACCAGGTCTCGGGCGAATACGCGATGATCGCCGGGGCGGTGGCCAATGGCTGGCTCGGCGAGGCGGTCATCCTCGAAAGCCTGCTCGCCTTCCGCCGGGCGGGCTGCGACGCGATCCTCACCTACTTCGCCCCGCAGGCGGCGCGCCTGCTGCGGGGCTGAGCCCGGCGAATTGATGCCGGGGCCGGGCCCGGCGCGGATGAATCGGTGACAATCGGCGGGCTTTGGCCTATGGATTGTGTCCGACGGCCGGACAACGGCTGCATGATGAGGCAGGAGGGCGCATCTCAGGCGCCCCGCGAGGCGGAGAGGCAAGAACAGGATGGGCGGATTTTCTCGACGTGGCGTGATCCTCGGGGGCGGTGCCGCCTTCGGACTGGCGGCCTGCGGCAACGGCCTGGGCAGCCAGGGGGCGGCGAAGCTCGATGCCCGGGTCGATGAATCGCGGCAGTTCCTGCTGGCGAAGTATCCCGGCACGCGCGATCTCGAGGCCAAGGCGGCCGGGGTCCTGTGGATGCCGCTCGTCACCGAGGTCGCCCTCGGCTTCGGCGGCACCTTCGGCCAGGGCGCGCTGCGCGTCGGCGGGGCGACGGTGGACTACTATTCGGTGGCCGGCGGCAGCTGGGGGATCCAGGCCGGGGCGCAGCAGTATTCCCACGCGCTCTTCTTCATGACGCCGGATGCGCTGGCGGGATTCCGGGCGGCCGACGGCTGGACGCTCGGCGCGGACGCCAAGTATGCGACCCCCGAGGAAGGGGGCTCGCTCGGGGCCGACACGACGACGACGCTCAACCCGGTCGTCGCGCTGGTCTTCGGCCAGGCCGGGCTGATC
>JAOADN010000198.1 GCA_026417295.1 Paracoccaceae bacterium | reverse complement strand
AGCCTGCATCGACTTGCTGGGCGAACATGTGCTGATGCACCGCGCCGGCCAGGCCGTCGCGCGCCTGGCGCTGGCGCGCTGGCCCCATGCGCGGCGCGTGAGCGTGGTGTGCGGGCCGGGCAACAACGGCGGCGACGGATTGATCGCGGCCTGCCTGTTGAAGCAAGCCGGGCTGGAGGTGCGCGTGCACCTGATCGCACCGCCGCGCCCCGGCACCGATGCCGCCTGGGCGCTGGCGCAGACGCAGGCGCATGAACTGGTGCCGCTGGCCACTGCGCCCGATCCGCATGCGGACGATGACTTGATCGTCGATGCGCTGTACGGCGCCGGGCTGCGCGGCAGTCTGCGCGACGACGCCCGCGGCTGGACGCGCGCCATGCAGCTTGCCGGCCAGCAGCACGGCACGCCGATCCTGGCCGTCGATCTGCCGAGCGGCTTGCAAGCCGACAGCGGCCAGCCGGATCCATCGACCCCGGCTTGCGACCTGACCTTGGCGCTGCTGTGCCTGCGGC